>JBPCNO010000165.1:0-49071 GCA_051001135.1 Acidobacteriaceae bacterium | reverse complement strand
TGCGGGTTCGCGCAATGGTTCACCATGATGTCAGCTCCCTTCGAAGATTTGCCAGCGTGCCGCCCTCGAATACTCTCGTCGAGGATGGGATGGCAGGTGCGCTACCGAGGAGGCGGGAAGATCGAATGATCCTGACGCCCGTGGCGTTTCCGTTAACCTCGCAACCTGAATAAGATGCGAACTTTGTTTCATATTCTGCTCTCTTTTGCGATTCCGTAACAGATTACTGATGCCCATTACGCAAAATTAATCACTTTATCTGGTGCCCTTTGTACGCATCCTGACGCAACCCCCCGCAAGCCCGACCGCTTACCTGCCTCGCTTTGTGTGCGATACTCTTGGGTTCCCCCGGTTGCCCTCTTCCAGCTATGTCCATCCTCCGCTCAACCTTCATCGCCCTCTCCCAGAACTCCACCCTTCGCCATTTCTCTGAGGATTCGGCCGTCGGCCGTAAGCTGTCCTCGCGCTTCGTGGCCGGCATGCAGATCGAGAGCGCGCTCGACGCCGCGGCCTCGCTCAACGCCCACGGCATCGCCGCCACCCTCGACAGCCTGGGCGAGAACGTCCACACCCCAGATGAGGCCCGGCGCTCCGCCGATATCTACCATCGGCTGCTGGACGCTATCCGCGACCGCGGCCTCAACGCCAATGTCAGCGTCAAGCTGACCCAGATGGGCATGGACCTCGATCCGGGACTGGCCGAGGGCATCGTGCGCGACCTGACCCGTCACGCGCGCGAAGTGAACAGCTTTCTCCGCGTGGACATGGAGGGGACGCCCTACACACAGGCGACCGTGGACATGGTCCGCCGGGTGTTTGCGGAGCCCGGCAACGCGGGCTTCGTCGGCATCGTCATCCAGGCATACCTTTATCGCAGCCAGTCCGACATACGCGCCCTGCTGGCCGACGGTATCCGTATCCGTCTGTGCAAGGGCGCCTACCAGGAACCGGCCGACCTCGCCTTCCCGGAGAAAGCCGATGTGGACGCCAACTTCGTCAAGCTCATGCAGATTCTGGTGGCCAGCGGCGTCTATCACGGCATTGCCACGCATGACGAGGCCATGATCGAGGCCACCCGGCGCTTCGTGCGCGAGCAGGGCATCGCTCCTTCCGCCTTCGAGTTCCAGATGCTCTATGGGGTGCGGCGCGACCTGCAGAAGTCGCTGGTCGAAGAGGGGTACAACATGCGCGTCTATATCCCGTTCGGCACCGAATGGTATCCCTATTTCATGCGCCGGCTGGCAGAACGCCCCGCAAATGTCCTGTTTCTCGCCAAGAACTTCTTCAAAAACTAGCGCCGTTGGGTGGGTGTCCCTTTCCCGGGCGCAAGGTGAATTTCTTGGGGGCCCCCATCCTGAAGAAAGGGAAGGGCAGCCACCGTGCAGCGCTCCGCCGGGTGTCATTACAATCGCCGGCGCCCGATGTTAACCCCTGGCAAGGGGCCCTCCGCAGGCTCAACCACTGCTTCCGCCGTTACCGATGGTATGCGCGAAACAGGATCGCGGCCGGGGCAGCGAACCGCGGTAATCAGGACCGCATGGAGGTAATCAGCACCGCGGGAGTGGCAAATTGATCAAGTAACCGCACGTGGACTCAATTTGACATTGGCGCTGATGCAAATAAAGCTGTTCCTAAAGTGTGAACTCAGGCTATCTTCCCTTCAGCGCATCTCTGCGCTTCTAGGAGATTCACTCATGAAGAATGGCATTCGCACCTTTGTTATCATAGCCTCTCTCTGTCTAGCCACCACCGCTCCGATGTTTGCGGCAACTGCGCAGCATGTCGCCAGTGGCGCCCCTTGCCCCATTGGCCGGTAATCCGGTCAGGGGCTTGACCCTGTAGAGGTATTGTTTAGCATTGCGCGATAGATCAGAATAGGCGGGGAAGGGATCCGCCGGATGAATCTATCGCTGCTGGATAACGCGCTGTGGGCGGCATCCCTCGCGGGAAATGCCGCCCTCCTATTTGTGCTGCTCTATCGTGGACGCTGGAGACAGTTCCCCTGCTTTACCATCTGGATTGCCTACGAGAGTCTGTATAACGCGCTTCTCGCCCTCATCTACCGCTTTGGATCGCACTCCGTGTACGCCTGGACATACTGGTCCTGCGCGATTGTGGACGTTGCGCTGCAGATTGCGGTCATCGTGGAGATCGCGCGTATCGTCCTCCGGCCTACCGGCGCATGGTCCGCCGATGCTCGCGGCAGATTTTTTGGGGTCGGCGCCGCGGGGGCCGTCCTCGCCATGGCCCTGGCCTGGGGCGCGCATCCCTCCGCGCCCACTTCGCTCGCTGCCTGGGAGATACGGGCGAGCCTGTTCACCAGCATCCTAATCTGCGAGCTCTTCACCGCGATCCTGATGGCCTCGCAGCAACTCGGTCTGGTCTGGCGCAACCATGTCATGCGCCTGGGGCAGGGCCTTACCGTCTGGTCCATCGTCTGCTTTGCCGTGGATGCGGCGCACAGCTACTACGGCGGAGTGCGCCACTTCAACCTGCTCGAGCACCTGAGCATTTTGGCGTTCCTGGCAGCCCAAATCTGGTGGATTGTTTCATTTTGGGCCGCCGAGCCCGCGAGAAAACCATTGTCACCCGAGATGCAGCGATATCTGGTTGACCTTCACCAGCGCGTGCAATACGATCTCGCCAATGTCGTAAAAGCGCAGGGAAAGGAACCGACGCACACCGCATGATCCTCGTCAATCTAGCGTTGGTGATCCTTCTCGTCGTCGCCCTGAACGTTTCCTTCTTCTGGAAGCACAGGAAGCGCAAGCAGCATACCTGGGAGGAGTTAGTGGCCGCTCTCCAGCCGGTGGCGCTCCCGCGGCTTGAAATCGTCGCCCGCCATCATCTCAGGCTTGAAGCAGCCCCGCTCGCGCTCGAGTCCGATCAGGTTTGGGAGCTACTCGGAGGCTTTGAAGGTCTGGAGAGGCTCCGGACGAATGCCAGCCTCATGATAGAGTTGGCAGCTCACGTGGCTCGCTGGAACTCCGAAGAAGGCACCATTGTGTGTGAATGGATACGTCACGATGCCGTCGCCCTGCGCAGAGCGGTCCTGCGCATCGAGATCGCTCATGCCTGCCGCAAATTCTATCCCGGCGCCTGGCTGCGCCATCCCTTCCACCTGAACGAGGCTGCCTCTGCCTACTACGTCATGCGCCAGCGCCTGCTGGCCCTTTATGAGAACAATCACGCTGCCTTTTATCCGCGGCTTGCTGAAGCGCTTTAGACACCGCGACGGCTTTGGGATGGCCGATCTTACAGTATGCGGCCATAAGCTCGAAGAGCCCGCGTCTTCGGAGCGAGAGAAATCCTACCCCTTCATCCGCGTCTGAGCGGTCATACGAGTAGCCCAAGCGGGCAATCTGCTGCTGGCCTTCAGGAGCACATCACCAGGCGTAAAAGAAGCCGTCTCGCTGCAGCAGATCCACCTCGGTCTGGAACAGTTTGCTCATCGTAGCGGAGGTGAGAAGCTCTGTCTTGGGG
This sequence comes from Acidobacteriaceae bacterium, assembly GCA_051001135.1. Taxonomy (GTDB): domain Bacteria; phylum Acidobacteriota; class Terriglobia; order Terriglobales; family Acidobacteriaceae; genus CAWHMN01. Next base: position 45,588 of record JBPCNO010000165.1, on the reverse strand, counting down.
CCATCCGCAACGATACGACCATCGCGCATGAGCAGCACGCGCTCGATTTCGGGAAAAATGTCCGCGATGTGGTGGGTGATGAGCAGGATGCCCGTACCCTGCCGGGCAAGCAATCGCAGCAGGTGGCGGAGCTCCCGCTGGGCGGAGAGATCGAGCGCGTTGGAAGGCTCGTCGAGCAGCAGCATGGCCTGCTCCGGTAGGCTCTCGGCCGGTAGCGCGGTGAAGCGGGAGGCGATCAGTGCGCGCCCGATCAGGATGCGCCTCTGTTCTCCGGCGGACATCTCACCCACGCGTTTTCCTGCAAGCTCAACCGCATCGATTTGCTTCAGGACCGCATCCGCGTGCGCCTGCATCTCGGCGGTCACGGTAAGGTGTGGCCACAAAGTGCTGCTGGAGAAGAAGCCCGTCAACACCGCATCACGGCCGACGATACGCAGAGTGGCCTCACCGGGGAGTTCCGGAGAGACGACGCCCAGACGTTTGCGGAGTTGCGTAAGATCCCAGCGCTCCCGCCCGAAGATGCGAACCCTGGTCTCCGCGTGATCCTGTCCTGACGAAGCGAGAGGATAGCATTCGCAAGTCATCGTCTTGATCAGGGTGGATTTGCCGCAACCGTTCGGGCCGAGTATGGCGATGTGCTCGCCGGCATCAATGCGCAGGTTGATATCGTGCAGCACCGTCGTGTCCCCGCGCGCTACATGGACGTGTTCGAACTCGAGAAACAAGGCCATGCTCAAGAATACCGGCCGTGCATCCTCGATGACCTGCCGGAGCGTCTGCTGTGCCGAGCGGGACCCCACAGTTCTGGGTAGTGCTGATTCTGCTTGTGATCACGACCGCCGCGACAGCGATATTCTTCCAGGAAACCAATCCGCCTGCGACGCGTCGCGAAGTGAGCTTTACTCAGGCCTTCACAAACCTGAAAGGAGTGATCGTCGACAGACATCTGCGCAGTCTTTATTGGTTGAATTTTCTCTTATACTTCGCTATCTTCGGCTTCTTTCGTTGTTATCCCATGTACCTGGTCGGCCACTTTCATTTAGGCGTCTCGCGCGTCTCGGAGTTCATCGCCTGGGTCAGTGTTCCCATCGTGATTGCGAATGTGTGGTTGACCGGTTTTCTCGCTGCCCGATTCGCAGTCAAGACCCTCACCGTCTGGTCAGCCTGCCTTACGGGCGCATTCATGATCGCGGTTATCGCTCTCCGCCCCATAAAGACGCTCTGGGTAACTCTGTTTCTGACGTCGGGCGCACTGGCGCTGTGTCTGCCTTCGTGCGCAACCTTGCTCTCGCGAGCGGCGAGTGAAGCTGAACAGGGAAGGGTCATGGGCAATAACCAAGCGCTCCAAGTCGGGGCCGAAGCCCTTTCAGGCTTTGTTGGAGGACTGGCTGCCGCGCTCATGGTAGAACTGCCGCTCCTCCTATTGGGAGTACTTGCGATTGCGGCAGCTCTATTCCTGCAGGCAGGCGCACGCAAGGAGTCTGCGACCCTGTAGCGATCGGGTGTGTGCCGGTTAGTCGGTATGTAGGAATCACCGAAGGGTTCCTCGGAGCGTGGCTTAGCATCCCACCAGAGAACGATGATTGGCGCACTGCCGGCGAGGAGTTGCCAAATGGCAAAAGAAAGTGACAGTATGAGCGATCCGCTGGTGACGTATCTGCACGATCACATGGCCGGCTCGGTACACGCTGTAGGCTTGCTCGAGGCTCTCCGTGATGAGCATGCGGGCGAACCGCTGGGCGAGTTTGCTGGCAGGCTGCTTGCGGAGGTGCAGGCCGACCGTGCAACGTTGGAGGAACTTGCCGAGCGGGCGGGCGAGGGATCGAGCGGGCTGAAGGAACTGACCGGCTGGTTGGCAGACAAGGTAAGCCGGATCAAGTTGCAACCCGACAAGCAAGGGGGACTCGGGACATTTCAGGCGCTGGAGTTTCTTGCGTTGGGCATTCAAGGGAAGCTTGCGCTATGGCGTGCTCTGGCTGTGGTTGCTCCGTTAGACGCGCGGCTGCATGGCGTGGACTACGACCACCTTGCTGCGCGCGCTGAAGCGCAGTACGCAGAGACTGAGGCGCGCCGGCTGGAGGTTGCAGGTTGGGCCTTGCTCCCGCCCCAGAAATCTTAAGCACCGGCACAACAGAGCCTTGCGTCCGGATGCACAGTCGTGCGGCGCATCCCCAAGGGGCGAGGGCAGTTCCGCAAGAGCTGGATTGCTCCTCGGCTCCGTCTGTACGACAGTCGCCCGTCGATTCCATCGCTTTGTTGAGGATTGAAGATTGAGACCGCTGGACCTCATCCTGAACGAGACGTCATTCACCCTGACAGTCCCGATCACACGAGCATGGCTACGCCGCGGCCGGTGGCATGCTGCTCACCGATGGCGTCACCTTCAATCTCGTACAGTTTGACTTCAACGCCCTGTCGGAGTACACCGCTCTGATGCCCGCGGAGGTGATGATGGAGCGAGCGAAGGAAAATAAGGAGCTACCCACAGAGGGAGCATTGAATGACTCGCAGCGACTCAAGCTGCGTGTAAGCTGCAACTATATCGACAGGCTGCTCACAGATATCGAGAGCATTCTTCATGCGGCAAATTCCAAATCTCCTTTTGGGAAGTACATCGTCGACGTAACGCCGGCTCAGACTCGGGTACTGGAAGACCATATCCAGCGTATCCGTGGTCAACTGTTGCGCTCCCTTGCGTGGCAACAGATGGCGCCAGAAGAACCTAAGATTTCCGCGACGCGGGCGGCCCTGACTAATCTCTCGTTCGTAGACATAGCCGTTGAGGAACTGCGCCCCCGCTATATGCGGGGTGCAGGGCAGGTCAGTGAGGGGGTGGCAGGCGAATTGAATGGTGTCGTGCATGAGTAGCGCTCTCTGCTCGAAGGCATGAATCGCTATCTGCGTCAGGAGATGAGGACAAATCTCGAAACTCGGCTAAACCAGCTAAAGGAGATCGGAGCAGATGTTTCTCTGCTTCGAACAATTTCAGAGATCATCACCCGTCATGGACTGATTGAGTTTCGCGGAAGAATCGAGGAGCTCACGTTGCGTCTGGAAAATCCAAGATTTGAGATTGCTCTCTTTGGCCGGGTGAGCTCCGGAAAATCGTCGCTCCTGAACGCTCTGTTAGGTCTGGAAATTCTTCCAGTCGGCATCAATCCCATCACGGCGGTACCCACTAGACTTCGCTCCGGGGTGTCGTCCCGCGCCCTGATCACCTTCGCAGACGGGCGCAGCGAAGCCATTTCAATTCAAGAACTCGTGCAATTCGTGACTGAGGAAGGGAATCCCGGCAATCAACGGGGTGTGGTCCGCGCATTGGCGGAAGTACCCTCTCCACGGCTCAAGGAAGGGATCGTGCTGGTAGACACGCCGGGCCTCGGATCGTTAGCAAGGCGGGGCGCAAGCGAGACTCTTGCTTACCTGCCTTCCGCGGATCTCGCACTTATGCTTATCGATGCAGGAACCACGCTCAATGACGAAGATATCGGAACGCTACGCCTGCTTTATGAAGCCGGCATTTCCCCGCTTGTGCTCCTGAGCAAAGCGGATTTGCTATCGCAGGAGGATCTTTCGAAGGCGACATTTTACATTGAGAGTCATTTGCGGCTGCAGCTAGACGTAACTCTGGCTGTTCACTGGGTAAGCGCGCTGCCGAGCCACTCCTCTCTGCTTGATCGATTTTTTAACGCTGAGTTACTGCCGCGCTTCGATCGTGCTCGGCTACTGCGCGACGAATCCGTGGCTCGAAAGATCGGCTCATTGAGAACAGCGGTCATCGCACCATCCAAACGATAATCGATCGAGATGACGGCACGAGCGGCTCCGATCGTCCGGCTCTCGAGAACCTCGAAATGCAGCTACGGCGAACTAGCGGAGAAGTAGGAGAACAGCCGCGTGCGCTTGAACGCGACCTGCTCATGCTCGAAGAATCGGCTGAACGCACGCTCACGCGCGTGGCAGAGCGAGCCCTCGCCTGGAGCCGCAGCTCTGGGCGGACGATGATTGCACCCACGCAGATCTCCGAGTGGACGCACGCCTACATCGAAGAGCAGCTTCAGGCTCCCATCCGACAACTCCGGGGGACCGCCGAGCGGGCCATTCATTCGTTGCAGCAAATTGCTGATGCCCTGCAAGCCTCCGATGTCCCTTCGCCGAACGAGGTAGAGCTGTTCTTTCGAGATCTTCCGCGCTTTGATCTTGTGACGTTGACGGAGACCCTCAGTGTGAGCCCCTGGGTATGGTTTGGGGACAGGATCGCAATGTCGCGAATTCGATCCCGCCTTAAAGAGAGTATGGAGCACCTTCTCAAGGCGGAATTGCATTCCTACGCCCGGGCTTTGTATCAGTGGGGCGAGCAGACCACGCGCAGGTTGGAGCGGCTGTTGAATTCGTATGCGGACAGCTACCGGATGCAGATCCAACGTCTCTCGGGAACCGCCGAAGAACCAAGAGATATCGAGCAGCTTAGGCAGGATTTGGCCTCACTATTGAAAAGTGGAGAGACCGCTGGGTCATGCACAGCACAGAGAAAAGCTTCCTAGGCTTGATCGAGGTCTAGCGTGGTGCGCTGCTAGGAAGAGCGCTCTCATCGTTCCTCTCCATAACTGCGTGATCGCAGGAAGTTGCCCGACGCGCCACGTGCGGCGTTAAATTGCAGAGATGAACGGAGCAGATTCCGAAGCTGTTCACTGAATTTGAACTACGAGGAGAGTCCTATGCTGCGGACGGGCAAGGCCTTGAAGGTCTCCATCTATGTGAGTGAGGGTTCCGGCCAGCACGGCGTAACTACCTATTCCGCTATCCTCGACTTTTTGTTTTTCCGCGGAATCTCCGGCGCGACTGTGCTCAAAGGGGTTGCAGGTTTTGGCGCGGATCACCACCTGCACAGTACAAGCTTCGTCGAGATCTCTGATCGTCTTCCGCTAAAAATTGAGTTTATTGAGTCGCCGGAAAAGGTTGAGGAGGTATTGGGCAAGCTCGAGGAGATGGCGGGGTCGGGTATGATCGAGGTCCAGGAGACGACCATCGTGAAACCGGCCGCGCCCTCTAAACGCAAGCATGCCGAACCGCGTCCCCACTTAAAAATTGAGGGCAAGGCCAAGTTGATGCGGATCTATATCGGAGAGGACGATCGCTGGAATGGCAAGCCGCTACATCAGGCGCTAATGGAAGCGATGCGCGCAAACGATCTTGCCGGCGCTACGGTCTACCGCGGTATTCTCGGCTATGGAGCGCATCGGCGTGTTCACCGGGAAAAACCACTGCATCTGTCTCGTGATTGTTCCATCGTAGTGTCGGTAGTCGATACCGAAGAGAAGCTGCGCGGCTTCCTTCCCACCCTGGAGCGGATGGTGGAGGAAGGCTTGATCGTGCTTTCGGATGTAGACGTGATCAAATACTCGCACCGGCCCTTGGCTTCTGAAGGAAGCGAGGAGATGCCCTCATGAGCGAGCAGTTCGCATCTGGCTTGCTACGCGTCTACTTCAGCGGACCCTTGGCACGACCGGCGCTACCGCCAGGTCTCCGGCGGCTTCAGCCGGCAGCTTCGACCTCGGTCTCACGTGAACGTGCGAGTTGAGCATGCAGGAGATCGAAGACCTCTTTCATTCCGTGTCCAGACTTGGAGGAGACCTCAAAGACCTGCATGCCGGGGCGGACGCTCTCGATATTGCGGCGAGCCGCGGCTAGATCGAACTCTGCTGCTTCCGCCAAATCCATCTTGGTGATGATCGCGACATCCGAGCTGTTGAAGATGGTGGGATACTTCAACGGCTTGTCTTCCCCTTCTGTCGCAGAAAGCAGAACGAAGCGCAACTCTTCTCCCAAATCGTAGCTCGAGGGACAGACTAGGTTCCCCACGTTTTCGATGAAGAGAAAATCGATCGCATCGAGACGCCACGATTCAAGCGCCCTCTCGACCATCTGTGCATCCAGGTGACAGATTGTTCCAGTGGTGATCTGCCGCACGTTTGGCGTTGCACGCTGCAGCCGTGCAGCGTCGTTCTCCGTCGCGAGATCCCCCACGAGTGCGGCTACACGATAGTTCCGTGCGAGGGAACTGAGCAGCTTCTCCAGAAACGCCGTCTTTCCCGAACCGGGGCTCGAGACGAGGCTCACAACACACGTGCCTTCTTCGTGAAACCGCTGCCGAAGAGAGCGGGCGAGTAGGTCGTTCTGTTTGAGGACCTTGGCCCTCACTTCCACCATGCGTGTGCTCATGCCGCAACCTCCAGCGATGCGACTTCGATCTCGCGACCAGACACGATCGTCTGCCCGGGTGTCTGACACTCCGGACAACAGAGCTGATACACGGACGGTGGGGTCCGGTCCTTCTGACAGGCCGCGCAGTGGATGACCAGCGGGATAGTCTCAATGACTAGCCGCGATCCCTGAAGCGCTGTCCCCTCGCACGCGAGTTCATAGGAGAAGAGGAGCGCTTCCCTGTCGACACCGGAGAAGATCCCCAGCTTCAGGTGTACGGCTTCAACATCGAGCCCACCGCGGCTCTCCGATTCCTCAAGGATCTGGTCAATCATGCTGATTGCAATCGACAACTCGTGCATGCATTGCCTTTCGCTGTCGCGGAGCTCGAACGCAGGCGCCGTTGCCAGTTACATCGAGCTGATCTTGATGTAACGCTGGATATCCGGAGCGGAAACCACCGCCAGCGCGATTACGATTAAACCGAGTGCACCGAAGATTATCTTTGCTGTCATCACGTCACCTCTCGATTGTTTCTAGCTGCACCGGACGCACGTTCTTTGTTCGAAGGACGCGGCCGGCTAACTCTTCCACCATGGTTGCCGCTTCCTCAACGGCAGCTTGTACCGGCGATGACAAACCCATGCGTCCTTCCAGTTCATCGCCGAAATCCTTCGGCTCGCAACCCACGATGAGCACCCGCGCCGAAATGCTGCCCATGGACGCGGCCAGGTTGAGCACCCGCACCGGATCCATGCCGTGAGGATTCATCGCCATGTCCGGTGATGCCGGATTTCCCAGGCCGGCGAGGTTCGGCTCAACCGTGTAGAGGGTGCCAGGAGCTTCGCCGCGTGGCAGCGCATCCACGATGATCACTGCGTCCCAGGGATCGAGAAGGGCATATGCGAGGTCGAAACCGCGGATGCCGAAATCCTTCACCGACACGCTCTCCGGCAACTGCCGCCGGGTGAGCGAGCGGGCGACTTCGACGCCAAATGCATCATCCCCGAGGAAGATGTTGCCCACGCCTGCAACCAGAATCGTCGCAGTCACGCCGGGCCTCCGTCTTCGACCGGCTCAACCTCTTCGGGAGAGAAGAAGAAGCGATGGCCGGGCTGACGCATCATGCCGAACTCCCGGCCTGGGTCGTCGTCCAGTACCACGGCAAACTGGATATGGTCTTCAAAGTCCTGTTCGATGGCTTCGATGACGGCGATCTTGCCCGTGAGGGCCATGTCCATGATATCGGCGTTCTTTTGTGGCCATAGGCGCACGCGGTCACCAACCCGCAGTTCGATGCCGAACACGCGCACGCTCTCGGGCGCCACCTTCGTCTCTTCGAGTGGGTTCCATTCGCCGTTCATGGTATGTCCTCTCGAATCTCCCGCAGCCCGCGGACGACACCGTGCGCCTGCAGCATGGATTCCGCGGTGAGAGCTTCTGTTCGTTCCAGAATCCTGCGTGCACGAGGATCGCCTTCGCGCATCTCCTGCTTCTCCGCGTCCGTAAGAGTGAGGACACGCAGCGTGAGCATCTCATCCATCTCGGTGCCATCGAAGAAATCGCCGGCGCTCTCGGGTGCGACCTTAGGGTAGTCGTACAAGATAATCGGCGAACACAGCATCATGCCGCGGTCCGGTTCCTCACCGGCCAACACCGGGAACACGCCGACATTCGAGCAAGCTGCGGCGGATGCCCGATAGAGCTCCCCTGGGTCGAGCAGCGAGACAAACTCTCCGTTGGTGATACCGAGCAGCACATGCGCGGAGACGAAGGACTGTGGCAGCGCCTCGTCGCGTTTGGCCGCGGCACCGCTGGGGAGCGCGCTCGTATTCTCGAATTCGAGACGGAGCTTGTACGCTCCATCCGGAAGCATTTCGCCACCGACCGTCAGCATTGCCTGAAGTCCTAGAGCCGGAAGTCCTGGAGCCGGAAGTCCTGGAGCCGGCTCACTGCTTCTGCCTTCCGGCAAAGCCGCCGCATCCATTTGCAACGTGAGCTTGAGTGGGGAAGCGATGAGGTCATCGAGCCGGAGCATGTGATGCTCCGAACTGCGTTCGATTGCTTCTTCCCAGGCAAGGGAGGGATCTGAAAGCTGGTGCTGGCTCTCGGTATCAGCGGCGGGCGCACTTGTTTGTTGCCGGACCAGTTGCAGGAAGCTGATTTTGATATCAAGGCTGGCCTGCGTCTCCGGCACCAGAAGACACTCAGCAGTCAGGCGGAACGGCTCTGCCGGATGCTGCGCCTCTGCATACATGCGTGGATAGAGCGTGCCGAAGTTCCAGCGTTGACGATTCTTGATCGAAGTGGGCCGGTAGGGATAAAGGATGTACCCCTCGTACAGAATCGCGGCCGCAATCTTCTCCACGCTCTCAAAGTTCATGCCTGGACCACTTCCGCTTCTTCCGCCGCGAGCGCTCGTGTGATCGCCTGTTCCCAGGTGGGAAGGCCGTGACGCATTTTGTACGCGTAGAGTTGCTCGAAGACATCACGTCGCAGGTTGAGCCACGCCGTGTTGGGGAAGTGCATCTCCATCATCTCTTTCCAGACGGAGACGGGTAGGCGGTAGTTGGCTTCACGGTCCCATGGCACCTGTGCGACTTGCAGCGCGTCATCCGCACCCTGATAGAAGACGGTGCCGCTGAACATTACGCAGACCGGAATGTCACCGGTCTCCAGAGCATGGAAGTACTTGGTGGCTGCCACGTTGAAGTCGAATGTGCAGGGAAGCTGCAGGTCAACCAGGATGTTGTCGATGAAGCCCGGGACCGCCACGCTGGTGTTCATCCAGAGCAGCGGCCGCACGGTTCTGCTCCATCGTTCAGGTTGGCCAAAGAGATCGAGCAGCTTCTCCTGTTCCCGGGGAAGATACCGGCGTTTCGCCGGCTCGATCTGCACCTGGCAGCGCAGCGTGAGGGTATGGATCGCTTCGGTGGGCGGCAGATTCGCGATGCGCAGCTTCAACGCAATCAGGGGCGCGGCAGCGTTGGCGACCGCCTCAGCGCCATCGATTTGAAAGTGCAGCTCAGGCACGGATGGGCTCCCTTACATCGACGCTCCGGGACTTCAGATCGCTGAAGAATCGGTGAATCTCTTTCCACACTTCCGTACCGCCGGAGAGCCCACGCCAGTGCATGCGGATCAATCCGACGAGGCGGTAACATTCATCGATAGGAACGATGTAGTACTCCGCCGGCGCGCCGACGCGGTTCACCAGAAAGGTCTCCACATCCGGCTCCATCTTCTGCAGGGCCGGATGCTCTGCGGCGATCTCTGTCCAGGATTCGAGGGTCAGCAGCGATTCGATGGCGCCCGCGGGGCTGGGATACATCGCCATCACCTTGTCTGCCGCACTATCGCGGTAGAAGAAGGCGAGGTTAATGGGAATCATCAGGGATTCCCACTGCAGGTCGGGCATTTCAAAGTCAGAGAGCGCGCGAATGCGCCGCGGGACGCGGAGGAAATGCGCCCCGGCCTGACCGCAGAAGAGAATGGCACAGCCATCGCAGGAGCAGACGATCTGACGCTTCTTCGGATCGAGTAGATGTTGGTGGGTGGGCGCAAGCTCCGCGCTGCACAGTTCGCAGCGTTCAGCAGTGGAACGCCGGCGGGCGAACTGCCTCAGGAATGAGGGCGTGCCTTCGCGCTCCGCAGTAATCTCGGGACCTTCGCTCATTGCGATCCTTCATGAAACAAGTGAATCAAGCGGGTGGCAAATTCGGCATGCGCGGATCGATGGGCTTGCGGGCGTCCACATTGATTCCCGTCGCATCTCCGGCGACCCTGGTATCTCCTCGATATCCGGGGTCGCCCTGCTTCTTTACTACATCCTCGCCGCGGGACGTACCTCTGGTATGGGACGGAGCGTCTGGTCGTATCTGGTCGTGTGCCATCGGTCATGTCTCCTTCAGGTGCGAAGCTCTATTTCAAGGTAACGAGGTTGGAAGCGTTGAGATGATCTGCGGAAGCATTCTCCGCAATGATCTCGCGAATATCCGGAGCCGCCTGGTACAGCGCCTCTTCGACCGCGTTTTTCAAAGTCAGCGACGAGGAGGCGCAACTGCCGCAGGTGCCGTGAAGCCGCAGCCGGACAACGCCGTCGCGCAGGCTGACCAGTTCACAGTCGCCACCGTGGGATTTCAGATAGGGACGAGCCGCTTCGATGCCCCGCAGCACCCGTGTTTCCATGTCATCGGGATGAAGCGAGTGCAGCAGAAACATGCTCGCGACGAGATCGTCCTGCAGTGCCTCGCTGAGCACGCGCTCGCCCTCGGCGGTTTCCAGGCACTTGTCGATCAAACGTTGCAGCGCAGCGCCGTGCAGTTCGACCACTGACTGCACCAGTTCGAGTGCGGCGGCCCGAACCTCCGGGTCGCCCGCCTGATCGAGTTTGCTCGCCAGTTTTTCCACGCGTTCCGTCTGGGCGTGGAACTCTCCGCGCCCAGGCGCCGCGATCGGTTGCTCAGCGCTGGCCGCCATTACTCCTGCCCCGCTACCCCGAACATGGGCGAATGACGAGTCTCGAGCACCTTCCCGTCTCCGAGGTACATATGTACGCCGCACGGCAGGCATGGATCGAAGCTGCGTACGGTGCGCATGATGTCGATTCCCTTGAACTTGTCGGGACCGTTCTCTTCAAAGATCGGCGTGTTCTGCACCGCATCTTCGTAGGGGCCGGGAGTCCCGTAGATATCGCGCGGGTTCGCATTCCACGGGGTTGGCGGGTAGGGATGGTAGTTGGCGATCTTTCCGTCGCGAATGACCACATGATGTGACAAGACACCGCGGACTGCCTCATGGAAGCCGCAGCCGATGGCTTCTTCGGGAACCTTGAACTCAGACCAGGTAGAACTGCGGCCGGCGTTCAGTTCCGCAAGCGCCTTCTCCACAAAGTGGAGCGCCGTCGCTGCCGCGTAAGCCTGGAAGTAGGTACGGGCCCGATCACGTTCGATGGTGTTGCTCCACTTTGGAATCTTCCATTCGAATTCAGCTTCGGGCAGCAGCGCCGTCTTCGGCAGGTTGATTTTGACGCTGTGCCCAGTAGCTTGCACGTAGCCGATGTCCACCAGCCCGGAGAGCGCCGTCGACCAGAGGCGCGCGATGGGTCCGCCGCCGGTGTCGAGCGCGAGATAGTCGCCGGTGCGCTGGTCGTACCAGCGTGGGGACATCACCCAGGTGTAGTTGCCGTTGAAGTCGCGCCTCTGCGGACGAGGAATCGTCGTCTGGTTCCACGGATGGCGCTTGTCCACCGGATTTCCCAGCGGGTCTCGCGCGACAAACGTCTCCGCCCCCTGCCAATCGTCGTAGTAGGAGCTGCCGAGCAGGATACGTATGTTGAGATTGATGTCGACGAGATTGTTGGTGACCAGCTTGCCGTCTACAACGACGCCGGGGGTGACGAACATCTTTTTTCCCCACGCGTCCATGTTGCGGTAGGTGTAGTCGCAGTGGTCCGGGTCGTTGTAGGAGCCCCAGCAGCCGAGCAGGATGCGGCGCTGCCCAACCTTCTCATATCCCGGCAAAGCTTCGTAGAAGAAGTCGAAGAGGTCGTCGTGCAGAGGCACAACCTTCTTCATGAACTCCACATACTTCATCAGCCGAACCAGATAATCGGTGAAGAGCTGGATGGTGGCCACCGTTCCGACTCCACCGGGGTAGAGCGTCGAAGGATGCACGTGCCGCCCTTCCATCAGACAGAACATCTCGCGTGTCATGCGGCTCATGGCCAGCGTCTCGCGATAGAACGTGCCGGTGAACGGATTGAGCGCGGTCATAATATCCGCAATCGTGCGGTAGCCGTGCTTGTCTGCATTCGGGGAGGCCGTGGATTGAGCCTTGTCCCAGACTCCGGGATTGGTCTCCTTCACCATCTGCTCGCAGAAGTCCACGCCGACCAGGTTGTCCTGGAAGATGTTGTGGTCGAACATATACTCGGCCGCTTCGCCGAGATTGATGATCCACTCCCCCAGAGCAGGCGGCTTGACGCCGAACGCCATATTCTGCGCGTAGACGGCACAGGTGGCGTGGTTATCGCCGCAGATGCCGCAGATGCGGCTGGTGATGAAGTGGGCATCCCGCGGGTCTTTCCCCTTCATGAAGACGCTGTATCCGCGGAAGATCGAAGAGGTGCTGTGGCACTCGGCCACCTCGCGATTTTCGAAGTCGATCTTGGTGAAGATTCCCAAGCTGCCGACGATCCGAGTGATCGGATCCCAATTCATCTCGACTAGGTTGCGTTTCTTCTGCTGAACTTCGGGCATGATCTCAGGAATCGTCGCCATGTGTTTATCCTTCTCCTGGAACTCTTAGAACTCCTGGAACTCTTAGAAATTTTGGGGGTGGTAGCCGGTGGTCAACTCCGGCCCGCGATGCCGCCACTTCGGCTCTTTATTCAGAGTGGTATTCGTGATTCCGCGCAGCGTACGGATCATGCGGCCATAGGTGCCGATAATCGTCGATGAAAGCGTTCCGCCCGGTGGCTCATCCATGAACGGCATGAACTTGTCAGGAAAGCCGGGCATGGTGCACCCGATGCAAATGCCGCCGACGTTGGGGCAGCCGCCAATGCCGCGCATCCAGCCACGCTTGGTGACGTTGCAATCGACCACCGGACCCCAGCATCCGAGTTTGACCAGGCACTTCGAGGAGCCGTACTCGTGTGCGAAGTCGCCCTGCTCGTAGTAGGAGCCGCGATCACAGCCTTCGTGCACTGTCTTGCCGAACAGCCAGGTCGGACGCCCCTGCTTGTCCAGCGGAATCATCGGCGCCAGTCCCGCCACCTGATAGAGCAGGTACAAAACAGTTTCCATGAAGTTGTCGGGTTGCACCGGACAACCGGGGACATTCACAACAGGAAGACCAGCCTTTGACCGCCAGTCCCATCCCAGATAATCGTTCAATCCCATGCATCCGGTCGGGTTGCCGGCCATGGCGTGGATGCCGCCGTACGTCGCGCACGTCCCCGCACCCATCACCGCGATCGCCTTCGGCGCCAGGCGGTCGATCCATTCGCAGGTGGTAATGGGCTGGCCGGTATCTGGGTTCGTGCCCACTGCCGCCCAGTAGCCTTCTTCCTTGATCTTCTCATTCGGAATGGAGCCCTCCACCACCAGAACGAACGGATCAATCAGCCCCTTCTCCGCGTCGTAAAAGAAACGCATGAACTCATCGCCGTTTTCGTACGCGAGCACCGGGTTATGCAGATGGACCTTGGGCAGACCGGGGATCGCCCCGAGCAGCACATCTTCTATGCTTGGCTGCTCCGCCGCCGTGACGGACACGCTGTCGCCATCGCAACCGAGACCGGCTGTGATCCAGAGAATGTGAACATCCGAAACAGCAGGAGCTTTGGTAATACTGCTTACCTTTTCAGCCATTGAATTCTCCTTCAGCCACAAAACTTACACAGCAAATCGACCCGCAGTTGGTTCCGACATCGGCGCGCCAGGAAGCGGCCACCGAAGACTCGAAAGGTCGAGACACGCAAAACGCGATGGCGGGATGGGCGACGCGGAATGTACGGAAGCAGGGCAAGGTTGTCACCTTTGAAGGAAGACCGGAGATGGCCCTCCCAACGACCAAACTTCGAACGGGAGCGACATTACGCCGAGCGAAGGCGGAATGTCAAACTGCCCTTTTGCTCATTCGCTCAAGGTTGATTTGCCCAACCTTTTTGTATCCATTGCTTCAAGAGAGGCCTTGACCAACCAACCTTATGCGATGTGAAAGCGTCCCTGGTGCTGCCCGGATGGGAGTCACGGCTGGGAGTCACGGCGAGAAGTCAATTCAATCGAACGCGCCCCGATATCTGAGAGCAGATATTCGAAAGAAACATAGATATCTCCGATGCGGATGAACGGCAGAATCAGCAGATACGCGGTAACTGTTCGCCGAACATCACGTCCAGCACCCTGGTGCCGCCAATCTCTGTCTTCATCAGCACCATGCCCGGGTGGTCGGCAACCACCTCTCCGATGATGGCGGCATGCTGGCCAAGCGTATGCTTTCGCATCTGCTGCAGCACAGCTTCGGCCATCTCCGGAACCACGATGGCCAGCAGCTTGCCTTCGTTCGCAACGTAAAGTGGATCGAGCCCCAGCACTTCACACGCGCCCTTTACTGTCTCACGCACAGGAATCGACTGTTCGCGCAAGGTCATCCCCACGCCCGCCCGCTTCGCAATTTCGTTCAGCGTCGTCGCCGCCCCGCCACGGGTTGGATCCCGCAAACAGTGGAGGAAGTCCGTCTCGCCATTGGAGGGAGTGGCGAGCATGCTGGCCACGAGACCGTTCAAGGAGGCGCAATCGCTCTCGATGGCACCTTCAAACTCGAGATTCTCACGCTGCGACATGATGGCCATTCCATGGTCGCCGATATAGCCGCTCAAAATGATCTTGTCGCCCGGCCGGGCACGGTCCGCCGAGATATTCACGCTGCCCTCGATCACGCCGATGCCGGTGGTCGTGATGAAGACCTGGTCGCCCTTGCCGCGGTTCACGACCTTGGTATCGCCGGTCACGAACTGCACACCGGCCTCTTGCGCCGCGCTCCGCATCGATGCTACGACTCGGCGCAGGTCCTCAACCGCAAGACCCTCCTCCAGGATGAAGGCAGCAGAGAGATAGAGCGGCCGAGCGCCGCTCATCGCCAGGTCGTTCACCGTTCCGTGCACCGCAAGCCGCCCGATGTCGCCTCCGGGGAAAAATATGGGAGTCACGACGAAGGAGTCCGTGGTGAAGGCGAGTCGAGCGCCCTTGATCGTCACCACCGCTTGATCGTCGAGCTTGTCCAGAACCGGATTTCTGAAGGCCGGAAGAAAGATCTGTTCGATCAACTCAGAGGTGAGCTTGCCGCCGCTGCCATGCCCAAGCACGATCTGCTTATGTTCGAACAGCGGAATAGGGCAGGAGCCGAACAATACTGAGACGGCATCGCTCGCCTCCGCGGCCGGGTGCGTCGCGACGTCCTGCGCCTTCTCTCCGGACCCAACGCTGCTCATCAGATAACGTCCTCTTCGCCCATGGCGACATGAACCAAGTCCCACAGGATATGCAACAGCGTGACGTGCGACTCCTGAATGCGATGCGTGCTGTACGTCGGCACGGTGAAACAATACTCGGCTGCCCCGGCAAGGCGTCCACCATCCTTCCCGGAAAACGCAATGGTCAGTATGTCTTTGCGCTTCGCGGCCTCCAGCGCATAAATCAGATTAGGAGAGTTGCCGCTGGTGGAGATGGCGAGGGCCATGTCTCCCGGCTTGCCCCATAGTTCGATCTGATCGACGAAGATGCGAGCATAGTCCTTATCGTTGGCGATCGCCGTCAGCACTGGCATCTGGCTCACCAGATCCATTGCCGGGAGCGCGCGCCTCTTTTCCAGAATCGGATGGATGAACTCCACGGCAATGTGCTGCGCGTCGCACGCGCTGCCGCCATTTCCCATGACCCAGAGCTGATGTCCTTCTGCGAAGCGGCGTGCCATCTTCTCACTCAATTCGCCGATGCTATCCGCGTACTGATCGAAGAACTTTTGCTTGATCTCAACCGATTCCTTGCACTTGCGCATGACCGCGTCGCGCCAATGATGATCCGGTGCTGCTCCATTGCTGCGCGGGATGCCGAGGCTCGAAGCTTCTGTCATGCGGCACCTACGATGGACTCGGCCGGGACCAATTGCGGGGCTTCTATTGGCTTTGCTTGCTTGTGCTGTTCAAGGTGCCGCCCATAGGCATAGTAGGCCGCGCAGGCTCCCTCGGCGGAAACCATCGTCGCCCCCAGCGGTCGCTGTGGCGTGCAGATCGTGCCGAAGGCTGCGCAATCGTGCGGTTTCTTGATGCCGCGCAGGATCTGGCCGCTGATGCAGGCTTCCGGCTCGCGTGTATCGATCTCCTTCACATCGAAGAGCCGCTCTGCATCGTGCTCACGGAACTCCCAGCGCAACTTGTATCCGCTCTTGGGAATGGTGCCGATACCGCGCCACTTGCGATCCGCAATCTCAAAAACACTCGCTACCAGTTTTTGCGCCGGCAGATTGCCGTTCCGATCCAGTATCCGCGAGTATTGGTTCTCCACCACGGCGCGCCCCATCTCCAGTTGGCGGATGGTCATCAAGGTCCCCGCGAGAATATCCAGAGGTTCGAAGCCGGTGATGACGATCGGCACCTTGAATCGCGCACTCAGCGGCTCGTATTCGCGATATCCCATGACCGCGCATACGTGACCCGGACCAAGAAATCCCTGCACACGGTTGAGTGGTGATTGCAGAATAGAGGCAATCGACGGTGGCACCAGGACGTGCGATACCAGAATCGAAACATTCTTCACCCCTTCCTGCTGAGCGCGCGAGACAAGCATCGCGTTGGCAGGCGCGGTTGTTTCGAAGCCGATGGCAAAGAAGACCACCTGCTTGCCGGGATTGCTTCGCGCAATCTTCAGGCAGTCCAGTGGCGAATAGACCACGCGGACATCCCCACCACGCGACTTGATGGTGAA
Organism: Acidobacteriaceae bacterium; assembly: GCA_051001135.1. Taxonomy (GTDB): domain Bacteria; phylum Acidobacteriota; class Terriglobia; order Terriglobales; family Acidobacteriaceae; genus CAWHMN01. The sequence goes on along the minus strand of JBPCNO010000165.1, from coordinate 28,894 downwards.
CAGATCTCCATCCGAGCCGGGGACGCGCAGCATGTCGCCGAACGAGCAGAAGATGACATCCGGGCGCTGCGCGATAGAGTGCGCCTTGTCGATCATCTCCAGCGGCGTTACGCACACCGGACATCCCGGACCATGCACGAGCTCAATACCTTCCGGCAAGAGATGGTCAATACCGTGCTTGACAATGGAATGGGTCTGTCCTCCGCAGACCTCCATCAGGACCCATGGCCGCGTTTGAATGTGACGAATCTCCGCCACGATCTTGGCGGCGATTGGGCCATCCCGGTATTCATCGAGATATTTCATCGTCGGTCCCTCCCAGGTTCGATCTCTTCCACCACCGGGGAATCCAGCTCGGTGAGTTGATCCAGGTCCCTCAGCGCCTGATACGTCCGCTCCGCCTCAGCTTCATCCACCCGGCTGATGGCAAACCCGACGTGCACCAGAACGTACTCGCCGATCTGTGTCTCCGGCACATATTCCAGGCAGGCCTCTCGCACGATACCGCCGAACTGGACCTTGGCCATGCGCAGGCCGCGCTGATCGAAGGTGTCTACCACTTTGCCCGGTATGGCCAAACACATGTCAATCTCCTCGGTGCAGGATCTCGTTCGCGATCACGGCTTGCCCCAGCGAAATTCCGCCATCGTTCGCGGGCACCAGGGCGTGCAGGAATACTTCAAAGTCGCGACGCCGCAACTCTACCACCGTACGGTCAAGGAGGTACAGGTTCTGAAAGGTCCCGCCACTCAGGCACACCCGGCCCAGCCCGTCGCTGTTGCGAATGCGACAGCACACCTCCACGATGGCGGCGCTCAAAGTATTGTGGAAGCAAGCGGATATCTCTCCCGCTGCTCTGCCGGAAGAGAGATCCTTTACGATCGCGGCGATGGTCTGTCGGAAATCGAGGATCGCGGGCTCACCTTCCTCTATTGCGAAGCCATAGCGGTCGTCCACCCCCCGCGCAGCAATCATTTCCAGCGCAATCGCCGCCTGCCCCTCGAACGTGACCTCCGACGCCACGCCCAACAGCGCGGCCGCCGCATCGAAGAGCCGCCCACACGACGATGTCTCCACCGTCTGGAATTGCCGAGAGAGCATCGTATCCACCAGCTCGAGCTGCTTCTCGGCGACTCCTCGAAAGCCGCCCGGGACGTTCGGCATGTGGGGGCCAAAGGTGTCGCGCAGATAGCTCAGCGCCATGCGCCAGGGTTCCCGCACCGCCGCATCGCCGCCGGGGAGCAGCACATAGCGAAGGTGCGCCCGGCGCGCGAACCCGGCGAAGTCCGCCACCAGAAATTCGCCGCCCCAGATCTTGCCATCCGTACCGAAGCCGGTGCCATCGAAGGCAACGCCGATGACGTTGCCGCGCAAATGATTCTCCGCCATGCAACTGGCGATGTGCGCATGGTGATGCTGCACGCCTATCTTCCGTTCGATGCGGGAGGCAAGCGCCATCCGCGTGCTCATATAACCAGGGTGCAGATCGTAGGCCGCCGCTCGTGGCGCAACCTTGAACAGGTGCTCCATCTTGGCCAGCGTCTCCTCGAAAAACCGCATGGTCTCGTAGTTTTCAAGGTCTCCGATGTGCTGGCTCAGGATGGCGTAGCGGCCTTTCGTCAGGCAGAAGGTATTCTTCAGCTCGCCCCCAAACGCCAGCACCTCTTCAACCTCAATTCCGAGATCGATGGTCTGGGGCACAAAGCCACGCGAGCGGCGCAACACACGTTCGCGACCCTCAAAGGTGCGTACGACGGAGTCATCCACGCGCGTCGCGATGTCACGGTTGTGCAGCAGGAACCAATCCGCAACACCCTCGAGCTGCCGCATCGCCTCATCGTTTGAAACGACGATGGGCTCTTCGCTGAGATTGCCGCTCGTCATCACCAGGGCAGGGAATTCGGCGTCCACTTCCGGCGAATCGCTGAACAAGAGATAGTGCAACGGCGTGTAGGGCAGCATTACCCCCACGGTGTTGTTTCCGGGAGCGATGCCGCAGGACAGTTCTGCCGCTGCCAGCCGCGGCAGGACGACGATGGGCCTTCGCACATGCACCATCGCAGCCTCATCCTCCGCCGATATCGCACATAGCGTCCTGACAGCCGCCACATCGCGCGCCATCAGCGCAAATGGTTTGGCCGGACGCCGCTTGCGTCGGCGCAACTCCGCGAGCGCAGCATCGTTGCTTGCGTCACACGCCAGCAGAAAGCCACCGAGGCCCTTCACCGCGAGAATCTTCCCCTCGCGCAGCAGCGTTCTCGTCATGTGAATCATAGGCAGCGCGTCGGTATTCGCAAACGAACACTCCGCCAACCGCGAACCGCGCGGCACTAGCGCCAGCGATGGCCCGCAAAGGCTGCACGCATTCGGCTGAGCATGGAAGCGCCGGTCACTTGGATCTTCATACTCCGCCTGGCAGGCACGGCACATCGTGAATCCCGACATGGTCGTCGTCGCGCGATCGTACGGTATGTCGTGAATGATGGTGTAGCGCGGGCCGCAGTGCGTGCAGTTGGTGAACGGATATCCGTAGCGCCGGTTGGATGCGTCTCCAAAATCGCGCCAGCACGCGTCGCAGGTGCCGGCATCCGGAGAGACGAGGGCGAATTCATCCGTCTCTTCCCGGCTCCGCAGAATGGAAAATTCGCTCGCGCCTTGAGCTTCCATGGCGGAGACGGTGATCTCCGTCATCTCTGCAAGTTGCGGGGGGTCGACCTTTAGCGTCTCAACAAATTGATTGATCGCGCTCTCTTCGCCTTCAATCTCGATGGTCACGCCTGAAGATGAATTGAACACGTATCCTGCCAGACCGAGCGACTTGGCCAGCTTGTACACGAATGGACGAAACCCCACTCCTTGCACAATGCCTCGCACGTGGATGTGCTTGCGTATCGTGGGCGTCGCGGATGGAATCACCATAGTTGGGCACTTAGCATACCTGAACCACGGGCATTGCTGCGTGGACGCGACGGGCATTGCGGGTGCGTTGAATTCAGAAGCAAGAACCGGGGTGTCCTCGCGTGCGTCCCATGACTACAGTTGTTCCATAGGACAAGACCAGAGGCAGGGAAGGATACTCACGATGACTGTCTTGAAAAAAGATGGGGAGCAGCCGACGGCCATCCCACCCGCGGAGAGTGCGGTCGTTCGCGTGGAGGCGCTCGATTGGCAGCGCATCGCGCAGGAACTCGATGCGCAGGGAAGCGCCGTGCTGCAGGGCGTCCTTTCAGCAGAGGCGTGTGCGGCAATTGCTGACCTGTATCCGCAGGACAGTCTCTTTCGCAGTCGCGTCGTGATGGCACGCCACGGCTTTGGCCGCGGCGAGTACAAGTACTTCGCTTATCCTCTGCCCGGCATCATCGCGGGATTACGCACAGCGCTGTACGCGCGCCTTGCTCCCGTGGCCAACCGGTGGAACGGCGCCATGGGCGTAGATGTCCGTTACCCCGAACGGCACGCCGAATTCCTTCAGCGCTGTCACGACGCGGGCCAGCAGCGGCCGACGCCGCTTCTCTTGCAGTACGCCGAGGGTGACTACAACTGCCTGCATCAGGATCTCTACGGCGAACACGTCTTTCCCATGCAGGTCGCCATCCTGTTATCCGAGCCGGGGCGTGATTTCACGGGTGGCGAGTTCGTGCTGACGGAGCAACGTCCGCGCATGCAGTCGCGGCCAGAGGTGGTACCACTGCGGCAGGGAGATGCGGTCGCCTTCGCGGTACACCACCGTCCATTGCATGGCCCGTGCGGCTTCTATCGCGCGAACCCCCGGCACGGGGTCAGCCGTCGGCGCTCCGGCCATCGCCACACGGCCGGCATCATCTTCCACGATGCGGAGTGAAACGTGAGGCTCCGGCCACGCTATGCGTGCTCCACCTCATCCGCTTTCCGGGTCATGTAAAAGTGAACGGCGGGTGTGATCACCAGCGAGAGCACCATGGAGATCAGGATGCCGCCGATCACCGCAATGGCCAGCGGCTGCAGCATCTGCGAGCCCGCCCCCAGCGCCAGCGCCAGCGGAAGCATGCCGGCCATGGCGGCCACTGCGGTCATCATGATGGGCCGCAAGCGGCGGCGGCCGGCCTGAATCATCGCGTCCTTCGGCGTAAATCCCGCCTCTCGGAATTTCACGTCGGAATCCAGCAGCAGGATGCCGTTCTTCGAGACGATGCCGACAACCATGATGAGCCCCATGAAGGAGGACACATTGAACGTCGTGCCGGTGATGAGGAGTGCGAGAAAGACTCCGGAGGTGGACAGGACGGCGGACGAGAGAATGGCCACCGGGGCGGAGAAGGTCCTGAACTCGAACAGCAATACCAGGAACACGAGACACAGCCCGATCAGCAGGACAAAGATCAGATCGCGGAAAGACTTCTGCTGCGTGGCATAGGTGCCACCATATTCCACGCGGATCTGCGCCGGCAGATTCATCGCGCCGACCACCTTCTTTACGCCGGCGATGGCGGTCCCCAGGCTCGTTCCCTGCAGGCGCGCCGTCACTTCGACTTCGCGCTGCAGGTTGTCCTGGAGGATCTCCGTCTGTCCGGGAAGGTTGGTCATGGTCGTAAGCGAGCCAAGTGTAGCCGTGGTGCCGGCGGAGCTGACGAGCAGCGTGTTGGCCATGTTGTCTATCGATGCCCGATTACTCTCCGGAAACCGCACGCGTATGTCATAGGCCCGACTATTCACAATCAGCGGCGTGACTGCCGGCTCTCCCTCCAGCAAGGCGTTCGCGTCGGTCTCTACTTCTTCCGCGGTAAAGCCGCTCCGCGCCGTTACCTCCGGATGGACTTGGTAGACGATCGCGGGATTGCTGATTGTGTTGTCGATGCCATTCAGCACGCCGGTCACTCCAGGCACCTTCCCAATCTGATCGGCCACCAGGGGAGCCCAGTGGCGCAACAGCGCAGGGTCCTCGTTGAAGAGCTTGATGACAACCGGCTGCGGCGCGTTTGTCAGGTCGCCGATCATGTCCTGCAATATCTGCCCGAAGTCGATTTCCAGGGCCGGCTCCTGCTGCGCGACCTTGTCGCTTACCTCGGCGATGATCTCGTCAACACTGCGCGTCCGTTTGCTCTTGAGCCGGACGGAAACATCGCCCACGTTGGCCTCGGTCACCGCTGCCAGGCCAAGTTGCAGCCCAGTGCGGCGAGAGGTGGCGGCAACCTCCGGAATGCCCTGGATGATCTGTTCTACGTGGCTCAGAACGCGATTGGTCTCGGCCAGCGAGCTGCCCGCCGGCATCAGGTAGTCCAGCACGAAGCTGCCCTCGTCCATGGCGGGAAGAAGATCGGAACCGAGCGAGGAATAGCTGAAGTAGGATGCGGCGATCAGCAGCAGGGCGAAACCGGCAAGCCACCACGGACGGACGAGCACCGTCCGCAGCAGGCGCTCGTAGATCCGGATGACCGCACCCATAAAGCCGCCAAGCGAGGATTCCTCGGCCTGCATCAACCGCTCCATTCTGTCGTGTTCTGAGAGCGGTCCCACTTCGGTTCGTGCTGGCTGCATCTTGTCTTTCCGCCGCACAAAGAACTGGCTCAACGTCGGCGTCCAGGTCAGCGCCAGGAACAAGGAAGCGATCAGCGCCGATCCCATGGTGACGGCAAGCGCACGGAAGAAGGTTCCGATCACGCCGGTGATGGCAATCAGTGGAACAAAGATCACGACCGGAGTGATGGTGGAGCCAATCAGCGGCACCGTCATCTCGCGCAACGCACTTTGCACCGCGCCGGACTTGCTCTGGCCGGCGTCGCGATGGATTACGACGTTCTCCACCATGACGATGGCGTCGTCGATGACCAGTCCCACGGCGGCAGCAAGTCCGCCAAGCGTCATCAGATTGAAGCTCTCTCCCAACAGCTTCAGAACGACAAAAGTGATGGCGATGGTGACCGGAATTACCAGCCCTGCGACCAACGAGCTGCCCCAGTCGCGCAGGAACAGCACCATCACAATCGACGCGAGAACGATCCCGATGAGAATGGCGTCGCGGACGCTCTTGATCGCCTCCTTCACCAGTTCGGACTGGTCGTAATACACCGATACATGGATGCCCGGAGGCAGGCCTGCTTGCAAGTCGGCCATCTCTTTGGACACGGCATCGGCAACCGCCACCGTATTGGTCCCCGGCTGGCGAATGATGCTGAGCAGAACGCCCGGTTTGCCGTTCGCGGTCACCGCTGTATACACCGGTTTGACCGCGGCAGATACCGTCGCCACATCGCTGATGTGTACTGGAATTCCCGCAGGGGTCTTCTTGATGACGATCTTGCCGATCTCGCTGGGATCGTGCACCTGTCCGTCGACAAGTGTCAGCACAAGATCGTGTTGGGACTCGATCAATCCAGGAGAGTCGATGAGATTGGTCTGGCGTACGGCATTCAGAATGTCCGTCACCGTGATCGATGCGCGGAGCAACTCTGTCGGATTGGGGGTGATATCGAATTCGGGCGTCTCGCCACCCTGGACCAGAACCGACGAAACTCCCAACACCCGATTCAGCCGGGGCTTCAGTTGATACGTTGCTATCTCCCAGAGCTGCGTGGCCGGCATGGTGTCCGAGGTAAGCCCGTAGCCCAGGATCGGAAAGCTTGAGAAGCGCAGCCGGTTGGACGTGATCTTGACCGTCGGCGGCAGCGAGGATTGCACCCGCGCCAGGGCGGAATCGGCCAATTGGAGCGTCTGGAACATGTTCACGCTCCAGTCGAAGAACAGATCGATCTCGGCCGATCCCCGGCTGGTAATGGAACGCACGTCCTGCAAACCCGGAACCGTATTGAGCGCCTGTTCGATGGGCCGAGTCAGTGTGACCAGCATCTGGTCGGTTGGCATCACGCCGTTATCGATCGCGATCAGCACGCGCGGAAAGTCGGTGGTAGGAAATACCGCGATGGGAATGCTCAACGCGAAGTAGGCGCCGACCGCGGCGACAACGATGATGAGTGCGATCAACGACTTGGCGTAGCGGCTGAACCAGTAGACCGGCTCTTTGCCAGCATTCTCCTGCGGCGGTGTCTGCGGTTCCGTGCTCGGGGATACTGTCGACATATTAGGACCCCGACGGCTGCGCGTCAGTGCTGCTGTTGGCCGGTGTGGCCTTGACCTTGGTCTTGTCAGGAAGACCATAGGCGCCGGTCGCGATGACTGTTTCCCCGGGCTTCAGACCGCTGAGAACCTGGACCGACTGACCCTCCCGAATGCCTGTTGCAATCTCCTGCGAGTAGGCTCGGCCGTCGGATTTCACCAGCATTACCGATGGTTTACCCGCATCGCCAGTTAGTACCGCCGAGGCTGGAATCACGATTGCGTCCGGAATCCTGCGAGCGTTGATCGAGACCTCTACGGTTGCGCCAGGCTTCAGTTGGTTCTGCGGATTGTCTGCCTCCACCCACACTTCCACCGTCGTACTGCTCGGATCAAGCGCCGGGCTCAGAACCGTTACCGTGCAGGGAAACGTGTTCGTCAAGCCCGGTACTTGCAGCTCTGCCTTGTCGCCCAGCTTCAGTTGTACCGCTTCTGCCTGTGGGATGTGCAGCCGCACCACCACCCTCGTGGTATCCATGACGACGAGCAGCGGAGTGCCCGCGGGTGCGATATCGCCAGGATAGACGGCGCGGTCGGCGATGGCTCCGTCGATGGGGCTCCGCATCTGTGTGTATTGCAGTTGAGCGGTCGCGGCCAGGTACTGTCCATGAGACGATTCGAGTTGGCCCTTAGCGGCCTGACGCTGCTGTGAGGCTCCGGATGCCTGCAGATTCTGCAGTCGCTTTTCAGCAGTCTGCGAAGCGCTGCGCGCTGCGGTCAGCGCCACCTCCGTCTGGTCCAGTTGCTTACGTGCGAGCGCCCCCTGCTCATACAGCTTGCGCTCGCTGTCGTAAACCTTCTGTTGGGCATCCAGAGCGGCGCGGGCATCCCGCACATCCAGCTCAGCCTTTTGTATCTCCTCCGGTAAGGTCGAAGAAGTTGTCGAAGCGTAGGTCGCTTTTGCCTGATCGTAGCTGCCCTCGGCAGAAATCACCGCCGCAGCCAGATCGCGGTTGTCCAGCACGGCCAGCAACTGTCCCCGATGCACCCGATCGCCGCGATTCACGTAAAACGTGCGTACGGGCGCCGTGATCTTGGGGGAGAGGGATGCCTGGTGAATGGGGAAAAGCACCCCTTCGGCGTGGATCACCTGGGTGATGGCGGCGGTCTTCACCGTGGCGGTTTCCACGGCGACGACCGGTTCGGGGGGCGGCGCGGTATCTCCTGCGCAACCTGCCGCGAACCCCAGGCAGAGAGTTGCAACGAAGGCCAGCAGCGCCGCTGCGTGAGTTGGTACGAGTCGTGATGAACGATGCAACATGGGTAGACCATTTCTCCTGCTACTGCGTGTATTCGAAGAGGCACTCCCAACAGCCGTCACTCCAACGACCTCTGCGTTCATCCGTGACCAGGTGTTCTATATCTACAGGAAAAAGCGACCTAGAGCGTCCCGGTTAACGTCGCCAGGTTTGCCAGCGCCGTAGCATAGCGAGCCTGTGTGTCGTCATACGCATTGCGCTCCACGCTCAACGCGTCTTGCGCCGTCACTACCTCCAGTGCCGTCGCATTGCCGGCCTTGTACTGCAAGAGCGTCAACTTCAAACTTTCCTCAGCCCGTTCGGCGGACATATTCCGTATCGCCAGTTCGTCATGGGTGACCCTCGCCTCCCTGTAGAACTGCTGCAGGTCGGTGGTGAGCTTGCGTTGGGTAAAGTGCTGGTCGGCAACCGCCTGTTCGCGGCGGTATTCAGCCTGCTTCACCTTGCTATGCGTACTCCCCCAGTTCCAGATCGGCAGGTTCAACGTCGCCAATGCAGAATAACCAAGGTTTTGGATACGGTCTGTCCGGGTCGCGAAATGGTTGGCATCAATGCCGTAGAAGTAGTCGAAAGTCAGCGTGGGCAGGTAGCCGGTCTGTGCCGACGTCACGTCCTGCGCGGACGCTCGCACGGTATCGTTCGCTGCAGCCAGATCCGGATTGTGATGGAGAGCCTGGTCCTGCGCCTCCGCGAACGAAGGGAGCTTCAGGAACTGATCCAGATCATCGACGACAACAAAATCCTGGTTCACATCCGGAAACAAAAGCAATGCCAGAGCGCTGCGATCCCTTTCGCGCGCCAGTTGCGCCTCCTGCAGGTCGATCTGGCGGTCGTTCGATTGTATCTCCGCCTTCACCACGTCAGCGTGGGCTATCTCGCCCCCACGCTCCAGGTCCCGCGTGGTATTCAGAAAATCCCGCGCGGAGGTCGCCACCTGCTGGACGGTTTTATATTTGTGTTCGGAAGCGACCAGCGTGGCATAGCTCTGCACCACCGCGACTGTCAGACCTCGTTGCGCGATCAGTGCATTATCCCTTGCTAACGAGACGGTCACGAGACTGCGTCGATAATCGACAATTTGAGTCGCGGAGAGCACCTCATGCGCATTCCCCTGGCTGATATATTCGTGCACTCCGTTGTTGGCGATGTAGCGCGCTGCGAGAGTTCCATTGCCCTGGGTATAGAGATACTGGGTTGTATAGGTGACGGTGGGCAGATTGCTGGCAAGAAGTTGGTGCCGGCTCTCATCAGCAATCTTCACGTCCGCCGCTACGCGTTCGAGCGTCGGGCTCATCCTCTTGGCGCGCTCCAGCGCATCGGCGAGCGTTACCTTGAGCGCGCCGCCGGAGGTCGCGCTTGACGTTTGCGGCGTGCTCACGACGGTGTTCCTGGCGGGGTCGGCCTGGGCGCCCCCGGATTGAGCACTTACAGAGGCGGAGCATAAGAGTGTCGATGCCGCCGCGCACGCCCAGACTGCTGTTCTCCACAATTTCAAGTTCCCTCCGTTGTTTCTACTCATCCAGTGTTAAAAGAGCCTTAAGCGCCCGAACTCGCAGTGTCCTCATAGAATCACTCAAAGGAACAGAAATGAAGATGGCGAGCGCCTTCCTTCTCATACTCTCATTCACGATCTACTCCCAGGCGGAGAAACCGGAGTGGTGCCAAAACCTGCCGCGACCAGCGTACAGCACACTGACGCGGGTCAAGGCAGACGAGAAGACGGCAGAACCATGGTTCGAGGTCTACCGGATCCGCCCTGGCGTGTTCGCGATCTATGAGCCGCATCAGGCCGAGGAAGTCATCTCCTATCTCATTCTGGGAACAGATAGGGCCGTGCTGTTCGGTACCGGCATGGGCATCGGCAATATCAAGACCGTCGTCGATGCGCTAACCAGGCTTTCCGTCAGCGTGGTCAACTCGCACACCCACAATGACCATGTCGGCGACAACTGGCGATTCAACGATATCTACGGCATGAATACAACTTTCACCCGCGCCAATGCCCGAGGTTCGAAAAAAGATGCCCAGGCGGAACTTGCTCCAGGGGAAATTTGCGGAGCCCTCCCGGCTGGCTTCCATGCGCGCGCATACCGCACGCGGGCGTTTCACATCGTCCATTGGCTGCGCGATGGCGAAAAAATCGATCTGGGAGGGCGCACCTTGCAGGTGATTGCGGCGCCCGGACACACGCCCGACTCAATTGTCCTGCTCGACGCGAAAAATGGTCTCCTGTTCACCGGGGACACTTTCTATCCCGGACCCATCTTTCTCTATCGGCCGGAGACCGATTTGAACGCTTATGTGGCATCGCTCAACAAGCTTGCAGCGTTGGCGCCTCAGCTTCGCCTTCTCCTGCCGGCGCATAACGTTCCAGTTGTGCCGCCGGGCGATCTGGTCCGTGCGGCTGCAGCTATCCGGCAGGTCACGCGGGGACAGACCAAACCGGTGTTCAAAGATGGAAAACGAGAGTACGTCTTCGATGGCTTCTCCTTTCTGCTGCATCCATAACCCCGGCGTTCGCACCCGATGCGCTACACTCTTCAGGAAATGAGCCGTCCGCATCCACGCTTCGACACCATCCTCGAACGTGAGCAAGGGCTGCACCGTGGACTCTCCACCGGCCAGATCTCCATGATCGCGATCGGCGGCGCCATCGGCACCGGGCTCTTTCTCGGCAGCGGATTCGCCATCGGTTTCGCCGGTCCCAGTGTCTTGGTCAGCTATGCCGTCGGCGCGCTGATCGCCCTGCTGCTCATGGGCTGCCTCGCGGAGATGACGGTGGCTCACCCCACCTCCGGCTCTTTCGGGGCATGGGCAGAGTTCTACATCAGCCCGCTCGCCGGCTTTCTGGTGCGCTACGCCTACTGGGCAGCCATCGTGTTCGCGGTCGGCACCGAGGTGACCGCCATCGCCGTCTACATGCGGTACTGGTATCCGGCGGTTCCCGGTTGGCTGTGGATTGTGGGCTTTTCCGCCGCCCTGATCACCATCAATGCTATCGACGTCCGGCTCTTTGGCGCGGTCGAGTATTGTTTCTCCGCGCTGAAGATCGTAGCCATCCTGGCATTTATCGTGCTCGGCGCATGGATCGTGTTCACCGCTACCAGAAGTTCCGGAATCGGCTTCGTCAACTACACGCGTTTTGGCGGCTTCTTTCCCAAAGGAGCGTGGGGTACCTGGGTCGGCGTGATCGTCGCTCTGTTCAGCTATTTCAGTATCGAGATGATCGCTGTCGCCGCCGGTGAGGCCCGCGATCCACAACACGCCATCACCCGTGCGTTCCGCGCCACTATCGGCCGGCTTATCTTCTTTTACCTGCTGACGCTTGCACTGATCCTCGCGATCGTGCCTTGGACCGTGGCCCGCACCGATGAAAGCCCCTTCGTCAAGGTCATGGCCGCCACGCACGTCCCCGGCGCTGCGGGCGTGATCAACTTCGTCATTCTGGTTGCCGCCCTGTCCGCTATGAATAGCCAGCTCTACATCACCACGCGCATGATGTTCAGCCTCTCCCGCGCAGGCTACGCTCCCCGCCGCTTCGGCCGGCTCACCAAGCGCGGAGTGCCGGCCGCGGCGCTGCTGCTGTCCACCATCGGCATCGCGCTCGCGGCGATCCTCAACGCCATGTATAGCAACGCTTCTTTCATCATCATGATGTCCATAGCGATGTTCGGTGCAATGTTTGCCTGGCTGATGATCTTCGTCACCCACCTCTTCTTCCGCCGTCGCCACGCGGATGCGGCCCCTGGCTTTCGTATGTGGGGTTATCCGTACACCACCCTCGCGGGCGCCGTGCTGATGGCGGCGACGCTGGTCACCACGGTCTTTACGCGGGAATTCAGGATGACTCTGGTGTGCGGCATACCCTTCCTGCTCGCGCTGTCGATCATCTTCTTGCTACGCTTGCGCCGGCCCGGTTCAGGACACGCGGGGTGGACCGCGGAGCCAGCCGTTGCGCCGGCTTATAACAAGGAGCAGGTATCATCGTGACCATGAACTCGATGCCGATCGACTCCACGCATACGGCCCCGACGGGTGTGGACCCGCTGCTAGCGTGGCGCAAAGAATTTCCCATCCTCGCCCACACTACCTACATGATCAGCCACTCGCTTGGCGCCATGCCCCGTGGTGCAGCGGATGCCTTACAGCAGTTCGCCGAGACCTGGGCGTCGCGCGGCATTCGCGCGTGGGACGAGGGCTGGTGGGACATGCCAGTGACCACCGGCGATCTTATCGGCACGATCATCGGCGCAGCTCCCGGGCAGGTGGTCATGCATCAGAACGTGTCCATCTGTCAGTCGATTGTCACCTCCTGCTTTGACTGGAAGGGAACGCGCAACAAGATCGTCACCGACGGGCTGAACTTTCCTTCGAACGACTATATCTATCACGGGCTCGAGCGTCAGGGAGGCCGCGTATGTTCGGTTGCTTCGCCTGACGGCATGACGCTCCCGCTCGAGTTGATGCTCGACGCCATCGACGAACAAACGCAGCTCGTCTCTGTCTCGCACGTCGCATTCCGCAGTTCCTTCGTTCAGGATCTGGCCGCGATCACCAAACGCGCGCATGAAGCCGGCGCTCTGGTCATCGCCGATCTCTATCAATCGGCCGGGATAGTTCCGCTCGATGTCAGCGCGCTGGGCGTTGATTTCGCCACTGGCGGTTCCGTGAAGTGGCTGTGCGGTGGTCCCGGCGCCGGCTATCTATACGTGCGACCGGCGGTGATGCTGCAACTTGAACCGGTCGCCACGGGATGGATGGCTCATCGCCATCCGTTCGAGTTCGAGGGCGGCCCCATCGACTTTGCGCCTGACATTCGCCGCTTCCTGAACGGAAGCCCGAACGTCCCCGCCATGTACTCCGCACGCTCCGGCTATGAGATTGTCCACCAGATCGGGGTCGAGGTCATCCGCAACAAATCGCTGCGTCAGACAGAACGCCTGATCGAACTGGCCGACGAAGCTGGTTTCCCCGTGCGCAGCTCGCGCGACGCGTGCCATCGCGGCGGCGTCGTCGTGCTCGACGTGCCGAACGGGAAGGAAGTGACCAAGGAACTCGAACGCCGCGAAGTTCTGGTGGACTACCGCCCCGGCGCGGGCATCCGCATCGCCCCGCACTTCTACACCTCGGACGAAGAAGTCGACCATACGATCGGCGAGATCCGTTCGATCATCGCCGGCCGTCGGTAATCAACCCTGACGGACTACGCGCTGCTCCTGTCTGCTCGAGTTACTTTGATGGCGCGAGGATAGCGTCCAGCCGATCGTCCGTCCCTTGCACTCGGTCGAGCGCCGGATAGCGCAGTCCTCCGTGGTAGTCCAGGTCCACGCTCTGGAACTGATCGCCTCGCTTCAGCAACAACTTGATCGGAACCGTTCCCTTTTCCGCCTCGACAATCGCTGCACGAAGCACCGGGACGGAGTACGTCTCGCCATTGACGGCAATCAGATGCATGTCCGGCGTAATTCCCGCCTTGAAGGCGGGGCTGTTCCACCACACGTTGCCAAGCTCGCCGTCAGCAGCCACGGTAAAGCCGAGCGAAGTGGCAAAGCTGGTCGCGGAATGCGGAGCTGCTTCGGCCTTCTTCAGCCAATCGGGAGCCGTATCGCTATAGCTGAGCTTGTAACCGCCGCGCGTCAAACCATCTTCAGGCGTGTGCGGCGCAAGCTGGTCGACGCGCGTATGCAGGAACGAGGCCCAGTCATACGGTTGCACGGCATTCAATGCTGCAACCACATCGTCGAACGTATAGGTGTGCGTAACGTAACTGCCGTTGTCGATCCCATAGAAGAGCTTGGCGAAATCATCGAGCGACTTTTTGCCCCCGCTAAGTTCTCGTATCTTAGTGTCGGCGTCCAGCCAGATCAACAACCCTTCGGTGTAGTAGTCTTCCGGCCGCTGCCAGCTTACCCAGCTTACCGGTGAGCGTTGGGAGACAGTTGGCTGGTTGGTCGTGTCGACCAGCGGGCGCCAGTCGCGGCCAGGACTAATGTCGAAGTTGGCAGCGATGCGCGCGATCATGTCGCGTGTTTGCGCCGGTGTGCGCAAACCGGAACGAGCCGTCAGGACGAACCCGTAGTACTCCGTCATACCCTCATACACCCACAGAAGATCGTCCTGCATCGGCACATTGAAGTTGGGTGTCCACAGATCGGCGGGCCGGCGGAATTTGCCGTCCCAGGAGTGCGTGTACTCATGCGCCAGCAGATCGCGCCCCGCAACCCCGGCATCCCAATCGGTGAAGTAGTTGGCGCGGGTGCCGTCTTCACTCGACTGGTGGTGCTCCAAGCCCTGGCCGCCCACCGTGTCGCTGATCAGGAACAGGAAATCGTAATGGTCGTAGTGGTGCGAAGCAAACAGCTTCGCCGCCTCCCGCACCATGTTGCGGTGGAGTTCGAGTTCTTGCGGCGTGATCGCAAGGTCCGACGGTTTATCGGCAAAGACATCCAGATAGACCGGGTTCGTGGTGCCGGTGGAAAGGTCAACCCGCTTGAAATTGATCCCGGCGTAGAGCGGCGAATCGACCAGGGTATTCAGCGTAGTGTCTTTGAAGTGAACGAGATCGCCGTCCTGTGAGCTCACCTCCAAAGCGGACGAGAAATGCCAGCCTGCCGGCAGCTTGACACTCGGCGCAAACTGGATCCGCCGAGAGAAGTACCCGGCTGGATAGAGCACAACCGTATTCCAAGCCAGATCGGCGATCTCCGATGAGATGGAGATGCGGCCCTCCCGGCTCTTCACCGGAGCGAGGTACTGGAAATCAACATCGATTGTTTGTACCCCCGAAGGAATGTCGAGGTGGAAGGCGTAGACATTCACGCGGTCACGAACCCAATCGAGATGCTTACCCTGTGCCGCGACCGTGAGCCCGGCTACCTTCGAAATGGGGCCGGTCGGTGAGTGGTTTCCCGGAATCCACTGCGGATAGAGCAGCGTCAGCTTGCCCGCCTCCGCACTGTCCCGGCGGACCGGAATGGTCTCGTGCACATTGACGATCCGCCGCGTGATGTCGGTCAGATCCACCATCAAGGTGATCGTGCCAGGGTAAGGCGTATCCGCTGGCGCGACGATGGGCGGCGGCAGCGGCACCGGCTGCGGCCCAGGCGAGCCTTGAGCGAACGCCGCAAGCGTGAGAGCAAGCGAGGCAGACGCCAAGCGCGCGGCGGTGCGTCCAACTGCGGTGCTGCGGGGGGAAGACAAAGTCATGGGTAGGATTCTCCAACTGCTGCATGCAGATCGTGTTTGATTCCGATCGCGGCCGTTGCTCGTGCTGCGGAAGTGCCAGTCGATCGCGAAGAAGTAAGAGCGTCCCCCGACACGCGTCA
Organism: Acidobacteriaceae bacterium; assembly: GCA_051001135.1. Taxonomy (GTDB): domain Bacteria; phylum Acidobacteriota; class Terriglobia; order Terriglobales; family Acidobacteriaceae; genus CAWHMN01. Next base: position 13,221 of record JBPCNO010000165.1, on the reverse strand, counting down.
CATCTGCCGGGCCTGCTTAACCATTGCAACCAGGACGCTTCGCGTTTCCTCAGGCGTATTCACCTCTCTTGGGAAGGCAATGCGTGCTCCGCGCATGCCGTCCTCCGCCTTCAGGCGCACGTGAAAGCCCAGGCGATCGACGGACGTCATCGCCGCCTGCTGTGCCTCCACGCCCGCAAACTTGCGCGCCAGCAGGACGAGCGCATCGGCGTGATCGGCATTCATATGCTCCAGGATGCCGGCTGCGGCGTCAGCCAGCGGGTCGGGTTGAGCTTCGCAATATTCCGAAGCTGCCACCCAGCCCATCACCCCGAAACCGCCGACATAGTAAGCGTCCACCACATCCATGCGGTAGAAAGAGAAGTCGTTGAAATCGACCCAATACCTGCTGTTTTCGTAGCGCGCAAGATATAGCTCCCGCGCCTCCGCCACCTCGCCTGGCGAGAGTGTCCGCACATTCCCCAACAGCGTCACTCGCGCCGCACCCAGCGGATCGCCGCTGCCGTCAGGCTGCGTCACCAGCAGACTGGCTCGCGAATCGCCCAGAAGGTTCTGCGTATGCATGGCCATGGTGCTGATCAGGAAGATAGGTCGTCCCTGTGCATCCAGCGCATACGGCATCACGGATCCGAAGGGAAAGCCTGCTTGCTTGCGCGACACAGTGGAGAGGCTGCCGATGCGGCCCAGATGCAGCAAGGTGCGCGCGCGTTCGGCGAAAGAAGGCTCCGGAACCGGAGGGCGATCACTTGCCACTCTGGCGTGCTGCCTTTGCGAGGGAGAAGAGGACATCGATCTTGATTCTAAACAGGCTGAGCGCAGCTTGCCCCGGGGTGGTTCAAAGTAGAAGGAGAAATGATCTAGGGAATGCGATAGAACGGGTCGGGCAGCAGGAAATCCTTCTCGGCATGGCCTCCCGCCAGATCCGACGGCTGATCTCCCATATTCGCGATGATGGTGTAGCCGCCATCCTCGATGGCTTTGCGGATCGGGGTCTTGAAGTCGGCGGCGGATGCATAGTGGGCGCCCTCATGCACCATGTACATCCGCACGTATCCGCCGTACCCGGCTGCGTGCAGGTTGCGCTCCGTGGCCTTCCGCTGCGACTCAGGCCGGCCGGTGATAAAGAACACCGCGACGTGCATCGCCTGTGCGCGCCGAAAGGCCTGCAAGGTCGCATCGATCGCGGGGTCGCGCCCTAGCAGGTCCCAAGAACGCCAGCCACACGGACCATCCGGCAGGCTAGTGCACGTGCCGGGGATGATGCGGCCGAAATCATCCGCCTGGATCACGGTCCAGTTCGATAACGCTGTTTCGTCAATATCCAACACCAGCGCGGGTTTTGTGACCTTGCTCGCGCGTTGCGTCATCCAGTCGATGGCCTGTGCGCCGACAGAGGACAAATCGTGCACGTACTCTCCCGAGTCGTGATACTGCGTTGCGCGGATCTTGGCATCTCCTACATTCGCCGGCTGCGCCATGGAAGTGTCTGCGGGGTGGGCGACGACAGCATCATTTGCGGCAGCAGAGGCGGGCGATGGAGCAGATGCAGGCTTGGCGGCGCAGCCAATCATCAGCGCCAGAAAAACAACGTTCGTGAGTAAGCGCCTGATCGGCAGAGTGCCTTCCAATCGCGGCTGTCCGGCCGCGTCTGCGGCGTTCACCTGCGCCGCGTTTCTATCTCGCATAGTCCTCTCCTGCCCCGCTGCGGTACGGCTGACGCTTGTGAAGACCGCCGCTCCCGCTGCAACCTCTTGAGCGCGCGACCGATGTGTTTGAACCCGTGCAATGGCGACGGACCGGGCGGATCACTGCTGGTCCAGCTCTTCAGCTTTGACCACGCGGCTTAACTCCTGCCTTGCCTTGGCGTTGCCCGGATCGAGCTGCAGCACAATGCCATACCAGTATTTCGCTGACCCGTACTTGCCGTTGCCGCCGTCACGGTCCGCTTTCTCCAGCAGGCCGGGAATATCCCTGCGATAGAAGCCTTCCACCGGCTCTCTGCCCGCCCGAACGGGAGCTGGCCTCGGTGGTTGAGCGGGCTGGGGCTCCGTCATCGGCTCCTTGGATATCTCCCGGGATATCTCCCGCTTTGTCTGTTCGCCCGAAGTGTTTTTCGTTCCGTTCCGGTCTTCAGGGGATTTTGCCGTCGGTGGTTTCTCCCCATCACCGGCGACCGATATCGGGTTTGGACGCTCCGGGGAGGCTGGCCCGGGGTTGGGATTTACAGCCGGTGGTTTGGCAATTGTGGGCGAGGGGCCCCGCCTCAACGGTTCGAAATGTCCTGTGTCTAGTTTCGTCGTCAACAGCACGGTAGCGCTGATCAAGGCCGCGGCGGCTACCCCCAGCACTGCCCATGTCCTTCGCCAGACCCTCGCCGGTGCAGCAGTCTCCGCAGCGAATTGCGGAGACGCTTCCGCGCTTCCGGTGCCACTCGCGCCGGCTCCTGCCGATAGCTGCGGATCTGCGATGCGCTTTGTCGTTTGCTCGCTGCGATGACTCGCCGTGGCATGCGCCCATTCCATGCCTTCCACCAGCTTGCGCAGCCGCACGTATACCTCCGGCTCCTCCCACACCAGCTCGTAGGCTTTGAGTGCGGGACCTCCGGTCGTGGTCCCCAGCCGCACGGAAGAGATGCCGCGTGCGGTCTGCGGCAGCAGCCGCATGATTTCCAGGTAGGCAGCCTGCGTCAGCAGGATCTGGCCCGCAGTCGCGGCGCTCATCAGTGTGCCTGCGGTCTGCATTTCCTCCCGCGCCGTTGCGCCGGACGACGTATTTCCGAGCCGCGAAAACACGCCGATCGCCGCTGCTGCCCGCGACCGTGGCTGATGGGACGCAAAGCCCAGCATCGCCCGCTGCATCCGCTTGGCCGCTATTAACGCCGCAGGCAGGTCGGAAAACTCTGCCGTCAATTGCGGCTTGTAACCGTCGGCCAGCCTTCCACGGCACGCACTCACCAGGTCGGCCAGCATCGCCACCTCGCCGCTTTCCTCGTGCCAACTGCGCGCCGCCGGATTCAACTCAGCACGCGGAAGTGTCCAGAGCCGGATCAGCAGGGAAGCGCGGTTCCCAGTCCCCGGTGTCTCCGTCGAGCCGCCCTTGACCGCTTCTCCTGTTCTGGAGGTTGAAGGTGTGTCCGTCATCGTGTTGGCTCACCCGGTGCCCGGCTACTGTCTCCTCGCAGTCCAAATTCGCAGCATGCGGGGGCAGACCTGCGGCAGTCGGGTGGCGGGATTCAGCAACGCAGTCCTCTGCTCAGGCTACGCTACGGTGTTGACCGCCGCGAGAGACTTCACTAGAATCACGTTCCATCCGAGCCGTCTCCCCCTCCGATCGGACAGAATATCCCGTCTCCTTGATCTAGACAACCTGCGGGGCAGGCCCATGATTGCACATTTCTTCTGCTTGGCATTGAAGAGAGGCCATAGGGGATTTGCGCTCGGCTGCGCAATCAGCGGCCTGTGCGTGCTCGTTCTTGGCACATCTCCCGCACAAGCGAAAGAGCCCACTCTTTCCGGCATTCAGGTCTATGCGGCCCCATCCGGACCGGCATTTGCCGAGATTGCCAATCTGCAAGTCAACGGCCGCATTGACATGCGCCTTTGCGGCGCCGCTCCCACCATTGACCGCTCCGCTTATGGCAAGCTGCCGCGGATCACGCTCGCTCCCGGTGGTGTGCTGCGGATGCACCCCGATGGCTCGCTGGTTTGGATCCGGGAGGGTAGCACGGCCTGTGTGGTCCCGGAGAACGCCAGGCTCGAGAAGGGAGAAGCACTCACCCCGGCGAAGTTCGCCAGCATGCTCGCCGTTCAGGGCCGGGTCATCGCCTCCGATCCGCCCGGGCTGCTCGCGCCGCCAACCGGCATGAAACCCGGCGACGAACTCGTTATTGTCTCCGATCTCAGCACTGAGGCCGCCGAGTACTTCCGCGCCGACTGGGTCCGGTCCATCTCCGGCTGGCAAGCCTACCTGTCCAAATACCCCAGCTCGACCCATGCGGCTCAGGCCACCCAATCCCTGGCTGGGCTCGAAGTGCAAGACGGCGCCGCCGCCCTGGAGACCTACCGGGCGTCTTCCACCACCACCTCACCGGACTACACGGCACTCGCCACTGCGCATACCCGTGCCCAGGACGCGCTGGGCACCGCTCCCACTGATCCGGGCGCCGCCAAGCTTCGGGAAGATGTTCGCAACGTGCTCGCGGCCATGGTCATCCGCGCCCGCGGAAACCTTCAGTCTTATAACGACGCGCTCGCCGCCCATCAGAGCGGTTATACAAACCTCATCGCTGCCCGCGAGATCTGCGATCGGGTCACCTCCGTCGATCCGCAATTCCCCGCCGGAGTCGCGCTCCATTCTGAAGTCGCCGCCGCTAGCAGCGCCTTTGAGTCCAGCCTTCACCACGCCGAGCTTCTGGCGAACTCGCAACACTACGACGACGGCTTTTCCGCGATCCAGAGCTATCGTGGCTTTGCCGAAGAAGAGCCCCGATTGGCCCGCGTGATCCAGGCTGCCTACGGCTATCACTTCGATCTCGCGCAATCTGCCGCGAAGTCCGGGAACTGGCCTGTGGCGACAGAGGAGTTTGCAAAGGCGGCGCAGATCAGGCCCACGGCCGCAGCCGCAGCCGCGCTCAAAGACGCCCAGGCGCAATCGCAAACGACGCGCAATCAGCAGCTTGCGAACGCCGCGATCCAGCGCAGCCAGGCTCTGGTTGAGCAACGCGACTACCTTCAGGCCTACGAGGTGCTCGCTGCGCTGCCTGCAGGTGCCCGTGCGCTGGCGGCCGAGCAAGTCGCCTCAATCCAATCCTTTTATGTCCAGAGCGCCTCGGACCGCGCACGTCAACTCCAGCAGGTCCACTATCCCATCCGCGGCCGCGCCGATGCGGAGGCCATGCGCCAGGCGTACACCTATCTTGAGATCGCCAGTGGCTTCGATGAAAGCGAGAGCCTGAAGCAGAGGTCCTCCGTCGCTGCGGACCAGCTCAGCGATTATTACGTGCAGCAGGCCAAGGCTTATCTCGGCCGCCCCCTCTACTCCGGCGTGGGTCTGGGTTGGGCCTATCTGGATGAAGCTCAGTCCTACCGCCCCGATCTGCCCGCGATTCGCGACGAAAAGACCAGAAACTCCGCCGGCTATCAGATGCGGTCGCGTCTATCCATTGGAGTCCAGTTTCGCGACCAGACCTCCAGGACAGATCTGAAGAGCGAGGGCTTCCGTAACCAGTTGCAGGACGCAATCGCGACCGGACTCGAGTCTTCGGGCCTTCCTGTACAAGTGATTCGCCCCGATAGCGGCGCCACGCTCGATCCCAACTTTGAACTGGTTGGCGAGATCCTTCAGCACCGGCCGATGCGCACCGAAACACCCCAGGTGGTTCAGTCCAAATACCGCACCGGCGAGCGCGACCTCCCGAACGACGCATGGAACAAGGCAGACAAGGACTACGAGGCCGCGCTCCTAGAATTTCAGCGCCAGCAGAGCATCCTCGCGGGTGCGCAACTCCACAAGAAGAAGAAAGAGATCGAGCAAGCCACTCGCGGTCTCACCGCCGCGCAGAAAGCCGTCGAAGACGCCCACAGTAAGCTTGATACCCTTCCACGCACCACGTCGGAGGACATCGTAAAGCCCTACTACTACACCAGGACGACTATCGACATCACTCCAGTGGTCAAGCTCTCTTTTCGCATCCGTGATCGCAATGGGGCCACTGTCCTTGGTCCCTTCAACATTAAAGAAGCCAAGCCCGAACGCTTCGTTGTTGTGGACGGCCTCAAGCCAGATGACACCGAAGGGATCAAGAAGCAGGACGCGAAACCTGACGAGGAGCAGCTCATGATCGACGGCGAAACGCAGGCGCGCGACGCCCTGGTCAAACAGGCACAGGAGGCGGTGCAGTCCCTCCCGCAAACGATCCTCGACCAGGCCAGAGCTCACGTGGCCAATAGTGACTCAGATGGCGCCGCCGAAGCTTACGTGCTCTATCTCAACTGCACCCCGGTCGAGGCCACGCCCGAGCGCCAGGAGGCCCAGCGCTTTCTTATGGATAACTTCGATATTCGCGGTAGTCTTCGTGCCGCACGATGACACCACGGCGGAGAGTGCATTCTTCCGCAGGCTCGCCGTGCATCCTACCCCGTGCGCATGAAGGTGACGCCAGATGGATCCGGTAAGCCCGTCGCACATCGGCAAGTACGAGGTCCTGAAGGTCATCGGCCGGGGCGGCATGGGCGTGGTCTACCGTGCGCAGGACAAGCGCATGGGACGCCAGGTCGCGATCAAGACGCTTACCGAAGCCTTCATCAAAGATGCAGGCATGCTCGAACGCTTCTACCACGAAGCGGAACGAACAGGCATGCTCAAGCACCCGAACATCGTCACCGTCTATGATCTGGGCGAGCAGGACGGCCTGCCGTACATCGTCATGGAGTACGTCGAGGGAGAACCTCTCGATCACATCATCAAAGAGCGTCAGCACCTCCCTTTGATCTACAAGTTGAAGGTCATTGAGCAGGTCTGCCACGCTCTGAGCTATGCCCATCATCGCGGCGTCATTCACCGGGACGTGAAGCCCGCCAATGTCATCCTGCAACAGGACGGCGTGGCCAAGCTCCTGGACTTCGGTATCGCGCGCCTTGAAACGGGACAGGATACCTCCGGACTCACCCTGGCCGGCAACATCATTGGGACCTTGCCCTATATGGCGCCGGAGCGCCTGCAGGGCGCTGAGGCGGACGAGCGCTCAGACGTCTTTGCGACCGGAGTGCTGATGTACCAGCTCCTCACCGGCGATCTGCCGTTCCAAGGCGAAGAGCTCGTGCTCGCCAAAAAGATCCTCCACGGCGAATATCCCTCCCTTGCCAGCCGTCTGCAACATTGCCCGGAAAACCTCGAACAGATCATCGCCCGGGCTCTCACCGGGGATCCCCAGGCCCGTTACGCCTCCGCGGATGAATTCGCCGCCGACCTTTACACGGCCAGCGAGGCGCTCAAGCAGGATCAGGTCCAGGAGATGATCCGTGATGCGGCGCGCCTTTCCGCGGATGAGAATTACGTGGAAGCGCGGGATGTGCTGGTGCGCCTGCTCAAGATCGACACCCAGCAGAGCGATGCCCGGCGCCTGCTCGCCGAAGTTCAGCAGCGGCTCAGTCACCGCCAGCGATTGGAAACCGCCGGCCGGCTGACCGGTGAAGCCGAAGAAGCTCTCGCGGATAAAGACTACGACCGCGCCATCGCTTCTCTGGAGAAGGCCTGCAGGCTGTGTCCGGAAGACCAGAGCCTTGCTCAGCGTCTCGACTCCGCGAAAAAGCGGAAGCGCAGCAGCGAGATGGTCGACGGGTATCTCCGGCAGGCAGACGCCGCCCGGCGCGCCGGCGACTACAAAGCGGCGCAGTCCATCGTCGAGCGCGCGCTCGAGCTCGACCGGGACAACTCGCGCCTTCGCGCTGCTTACCATGCGCTCGCGCGGCAGGCGGAGCAGGCGGCACAGCAAAGGGAATGGAAGCGTCTCCTCGAACTGGCCCGCAATGAAGTACAGTCCCGTAGCTTCCAGGCCGCCCTGGACCTCCTCCGGCAGGCAGAGAAGATAGACGCTTCGGCTCCGGAGTTTCAGGCACTGCTGGACGCAGCCCAGCTTGGGTTGCGCCAGCAGGAGCGCCGTCAGTTTCTCGAGCGTATTGAGGAGCAGATCGCCGCGGCCCACACGCGGGATGAACTCACGGCTGCCCTTGAGCTGGTCAACCAGGGCCTTGCACAGATGCCCGCAGAGGCCAGACTCCTCCGTTCCAAGGCGCAACTCGACCGCCAGCTACGAGATGAAACCGCCCGGCATCGCGTGGATGAGATTGTTCAGCAATGCCGCTCACGGATGGATACTGCTCCGGCAGAAGCCTTGCAGCTCGCGCAAAGCGGGCTGCAGCAGATGCCGGGCAACGAACGGCTGCACGCGCTCCGCGCCGCCATTGAGCAGCGAATGGCAACCCACGATGCCGAACAGACCTGCGCTGGGTATCTTCAACGCGCCAACGTAGCGCTGAACGAAGCCGATTACGTGCAGGCTGTCGCTATCCTGGAAAGCTGCCCTGCTGATGTGCTCTCACCGGAGATAAGCGAAGTCCTCGAACTTGCCCGCGGGGAGATGCACCGCGCACAGCGGGAGACGCAGGTTGCGGATGCCCTGGCGCGAGGGCAGAAGCTCATGCACGAGGGACGCTACGGAGCCGTTATTCAGCTACTCGAGCCCCTGCTCGAGAGCGGTCAGGAAACATCGGTTCGTCAGCTTATCGACTACGCCCGCAGGCTCGGCCAATCCAAACAACAGACCGATGGCACCGGAACTCTGCGCCGGGCAGAACTCCTCCTCGCGGCCGAGTTTTACGAGGAGGCCGTCGCCACGCTTGAAGCGGAGGCAGCATCCGCGCAATCGCCCCAGCTCTGCTCGCTTCTTGATCAGGCCAGAGCGGCCCGCGATCAGGAGACCGCATTGCTCGCGCGCGCCGGGAAGTCCTATGCTGCGCTGATGGATGAGAGCCTTCCCGCCGATTGGTTGGAGACGCGTTCCGCGCTGGGGTCCGCCAGTCCGCATTCCGTACTTGGCACAGTGGGAGGCCTTCTTGACGCTCGCGTAACGTCTCGTGCCAACCACATCGCCTCAGCGCACCTCAAGGCCATACGCGCAGAGATCCGGGCCCGGCAATTCGAAGACGCAGAAAGGCTCCTCGTCGAGACTGCGGTCTCGATACAGTACGCCTCTCCGGAGCACAAGACCGAGTGGAGCCGCCTCTCCGATCAGGTACATAAGGAGACCGGCACGTCCCGCCTGCGCCGCACCCTGCGCGACACCTTCAAAGGCTGAGCCCGCATCCACTCGCGCCCACTGCATTCATTTGTCGCCTCGCGCGCATAGGTTGCTCCGGCAGTCTTTACTCCGTTGCACCCGTCTTATTCGGCGGCTGCTCGCGCTCTCTGAAGATTGCCCGGCTCTGGTGTGCAAGAATTCTTGCGAGGTTTACCCAGGTGAATGGAATCCGCGTACACCGGAGCCGCTTGCTCGCGGCGCTCAGCGCAGCTCTCGTTCTGATCCCTTGCGTACGGGCGCAGCAGAAGGTGCCGTATCAGAACGCTTCCATCTCTAACGAGGAAAGAGCTGCGGACCTTGTCTCTCGCATGACGCTGCAGGAGAAGGTCTCGCAGATGATGAACGCTGCCCCTGCGATTCCCCGTCTCGGGGTACCGCAATACGATTGGTGGAGCGAGGGGCTGCACGGTATCGCGCGTTCCGGATACGCGACCATGTTTCCCCAGGCGATCGGCATGGCGGCCACCTGGGACGCCGGGCTGGTGGGCCAAATCGCATCCGTGGTCTCGACCGAAGCGCGCGCCAAATACAACCAGGCCATCCGTGATAATGTGCGTGCCAGATACTTCGGCCTGACGATCTGGTCTCCCAACATCAACATCTTTCGCGATCCACGCTGGGGACGGGGGCAGGAGACCTACGGCGAAGATCCATTCCTCACCAGCAGATTAGGTGTCGCATTCGTCCAGGGCCTTCAGGGTAGCGATCCGAAGTACCTGAAGGCAGTCGCAACCCCCAAGCACTTTGCAGTCCACAGCGGGCCGGAGTCCGAGCGCCACAAGTTCAACGTGAACCCTTCTCCACACGACCTGGAAGACACGTACCTGCCGGCTTTCCGCGCTACCGTGACCGAGGGCCATGCCGCTTCCGTGATGTGCGCCTACAACGCAGTGGATGGAGTGCCTGCCTGCGCGAGCACGATGTTGCTGCAGGACACCCTTCGCAAGACCTGGGGGTTCAGCGGATTCATCACGTCCGACTGTGGTGCGGTCGATGATTTCTTTGAGAAGACGGCGCACAAGTATTCAGCGGACGCGGAACATGCCGCAGCCACCTCCGTACTTGCCGGCACGGACACCAACTGCGGGGATACGTACCGCGCGCTGGTGCAAGCCGTGCACGATAAGCTGCTGCCGGAGAGCGCGATCGACACAGCGGTGAAGCGTCTGTTTGTCGCTCGTTTCAAGCTGGGAATGTTTGACGAGCCAAGCGCAGTGCCGTACGCGCAGATACCGTTCAGCGAGAACGATTCTGCGCCGCATCGCGCGTTGGCGCTCCAAGCCGCTCGCGAATCGATGGTCCTGCTCAAGAACCAGAAGAGCACGCTTCCTCTCGCGGCGGGCATGCGCACACTCGCTGTGATCGGCCCGAACGCCGCGTCCATCGCGGCCATCGAAGGCAACTACAACGCAGTGCCTTCCCATCCCATCCTCCCGCTGGACGGCATAGAGCATGAGTTCAAAGGGGCGAAGATCGTCTACGCGCAGGGAGCGCCCTACGCGGAAGGCGTTGCCTTGCCTGCTCCGCGCACTCTCTTTCACCCGCCGTCGCGTCCCGCGGAGGCCGGTCTTAGTGCGGAGTATTTCTCTACGCCGGACTTCCAGGGAACTCCGCTCGTCACCCGGGTGGACCCGCAGATCGACTTCGACTGGAATGCCGCCAGTCCAGTGCAGAGTGTGCCGTCTCACGCCTTTGCGGTGCGCTGGAGCGGAACGCTCACACCGCCGGCAGCGGGCGATTACACCTTCATCATAACGCTTGCGCATTGTTATCCATGCTCCGATCACGAGAATGTCGCCGTCTATCTCGATGGGAAGCAGGTGGCGGCGAGCACAACCGATGAGAAGAAGGAGTCCCGCCCGAGTTCCGCGCCTGCATTCAAGCTGCATTTCGGCGACACGAGCGCGCATGCGTTTCGGGTGGAGTACACGCATCGTTCCGAGCTGTTCGGGGCAGGCATAACGCTCAACTGGATTCCTCCACTTGAACCGTTGCGGCAGGCAGCAGTAGCGGCAGCCCAGCAGGCAGACGCGATCGTGGCCTTTGTTGGACTCTCGCCTGAGCTCGAAGGCGAAGAGATGCCAGTGCATGTCGAGGGCTTCTCCGGTGGCGACCGGACCGACATACGGCTCCCATCGGCGCAGCAGCAGCTACTGGAAGCCGTCGCGGCGACGGGCAAGCCGCTCATTGTCGTCCTGCTGAACGGAAGCGCGCTTGCCGTCAACTGGGCGCAGGAACACGCAGACGCCATCCTGGAATCCTGGTATCCAGGCGAAGCCGGGGGCGAGGCGATTGCCGAGACACTTGCAGGCAAGAACGATCCGGGCGGCCGGCTACCGATTACGTTCTATAGCTCGCCGTCGCAGTTACCCAGCTTCGATGACTACTCCATGAAGGCACGCACGTATCGATACTTCACGGGGAAGCCGCTGTATGGTTTCGGTTACGGGCTGAGTTATACGCATTTCAGCTATTCCAACATGAGTCTGTCGAGTAAAGACCTGCAGGCAGGGCAGTCGCTTACCGTGGAAGCTGACCTCGAGAACGATGGACACATGGCGGGAGATGAGGTCGCTCAGCTCTATCTAGTCCCTCCGAAGACGGATGTGTCCCCGCTGCTCGCCCTGGCCGGTTTTGAGCGCATTCATCTCGGACCGGGCGAGAAGCGCCGCCTTCGCTTCACGCTGGGTCCGCGCGAACTCAGCGAGGTGGATGCCAAGGGGGTGCGCCGCGTTCAACCTGGAAGCTACAAGCTCTACCTCGGCGGAGCGCAGCCCTCCGAGCACAGGAGCCAGTCCCTTGAGTTCTCGATATCCGGCAAAAAGGACCTGTCACGATAACTGGCTTCCGAATCGATCCACTTAAGCTCCTCCCGCAGCGCAATGTAGCATGCCAGGGATTCTTCATGTATACGACCGCCACTCCGGCTGGGCCTGCGACCGCGCCCGGGCCGAGTTACATCGCCCGTTGCCACGCCTAATATCTTTTGCTTGACATTCCTTCCGCAGAACGTCTATCACTACGCAATCGATTACAGATGAAAACCCGCGCGCGGCGCGTGATACGCCGCCAAGTCTGTTTTTTCAGGCTTCGGGGATTTCGGGCTCCGGCATTTCCTTCAGGGTTTTTTCCCCCCGCCCAGCGCATGGTCTTCGCGCCCTCCTGAAACTGCATCCGCTTTCTCCATCCTGCTGCCTGTAATGGGCAGGACGAATCTCTGCCCTGAACGGCACTAAACCGTTCGGTTCATCTGGAGTCTCCCGAATGCATAGCTATCATCCCTCTCTCCACGCTCGGCTCGCCGCGCCTGGTTCAGCGGAAGATCAACCACAAGGCGATGGAAGCGTTAAAGGCCGAGTTACTCGGGCCTTCACACGAGCATTTCGTCGAAGATGGCGTTCATAACATATTGAAGATACACGGCTAAGTGAGTTTCCGCAGTCTCCCTCGCCCGACACCCGCATTTCTAAGCGGTGCTTTCTTGAGGACTATCCCGTGAAGAAGCTCATCCTGATTCTCGCCGTGATGGTGGCATCGCCCGCTTTTGCTTGGCAGAACCCCCAGCCCAATCCGGGCAGCCTCACCGCCGGCACTGTCACTGTCTCGCCCACGGTGCAGGCAGCAATCCCGCAGGGCTATCTTGGCCTGGACTATGTCAAGAACAAGCTGAATGCCCCGGCACGCTTCTTTTCTGGCGCGAATGCCCGCACTGTAGCTGACTTCAAGGATCTTGGCCCGGGCACGCTGCGCCTGGCTACACAGGATACAGAGATATGGACACCCGGCGGCGCCGGCCAGGTAGCGAATCAAATTGCGCCGTCGGACATCCAGGCTTTAGCCGCATTTCTGCAGGCGACTGGCTGGAAATGCACCTATGGAATCAACTACCTTACTCAATCTTCATCGGTTTCAGTCGCTGAAGCTCTGTATGTATCGCAGCAGCTTGGCTCTTCCCTCGTTGGCTTCGAGATTGGCAACGAACCAGACGGTCCTGCTTACGGCGGCGTGACGCCCGCCGCGTTCGCTTCGGCATGGCGCACCATTGCTCTGGCGATTCGCAACTCTGTACCGGCAGCGAAGTTTGTCGGACCGTCCACCGGGGTCGCTTCGAGTGCCGGCACATGGTCATCCGCAATGATGGCTACGAACAGCGACCTTGTCTATTGGGACTCTGCGCACTTTTATCTGGACGGCCCATCTACCGCCACCATGACGGAGATACTCGGCTTCTCCGCAACCGGTGACAGCTACTTCAACTCCGAGGCGAGTGGCATTCAGTCCGTGCAAGCGACCTACCCGCAGCCCGGGGTTACCAACGAGACTTCGGATGTAGATAGCGGAGGGAAGGATGGCGTGTCCGATAC
>JBPCNO010000164.1:0-16957 GCA_051001135.1 Acidobacteriaceae bacterium | reverse complement strand
GAGAGATCGAGCACGCGGCCGGGGACGAAGGGTCCGCGATCGGTGACGTGCATGATGGCCGACTTGCCGTTGCTGAGGTTAGTGACCCGGATGAGGGAGTTCATGGGCAGCGTGCGATGCGCCGCGGTGAGGGCGTCCTGATCGAAGACCTGTCCATTGGCGCCGCGCCGGCGATTGTAGGGAGGGCCATACCAACTGGCGGTACCGGTTTCGGCGAAAACCGGGGTATGGCTGCGCACGAAAGCGAGATCCGCAGCGGTGGTGAGACCGGGGGTGCGCGTCTGGCCAGGCGTGCGCGGCTCAACGGGTATGCTGGAGGGGAGACGTTCCGCAACGGTAGCGGGCGGAGCGGTGGGCGCGCGCAGCGTTGGCGGCGGCGCGTGCCGTGCCTGCTTTGGGTGGTGATGACAGCCGGCGAGCAGGGGCAGGAGCAAGCCGGCGACAGCGAGGAGAGATGGTTTGCTGGACAAACTAAGGCTCCCGGCGCCGGCCACGGTCGAGATGCTCGGCCAGCCGGTTGAGCTGATCGGCCGCGGTGTGGAGCGCCTCGGACGAGTTGCGGCGCACCTGCGGCACTACTTCATCGTTGAGGTAAGCGATAACGCGGCGGACCTCTTCCTCAACGCGCGGGCCGATGCCGCCGATGTGCTCGTCGAACTTCCGTCCGAAGCCTTCGAAGGGTCCGTTGGCGGATTTGTCTGTGGGTCCGTTGGCGGGTCCGTTGGCGGATTTGGGGGGTTCTTCCATGGCGTCACCTCTCTGCACTCTTCATCTTGCGCGGGCCTGCGGGCGAGGGTCAATGGAGCAGGCGCCGGAGCAGGCGTCAGGGGTGCCAGCCGGGTAACATGGGCTTCGACGCTCCGCCTGGTGTATGGCTCGACAGCGTCACGAGACTTGCACCTTCCATCTTCCACCGGCAGGACGCCAGCCGAATGCTCGTGCTTGCCTCAGTGATACGTTGCGCTCACTCCACTGCGTCTACGTGGCGCTTACCCTACACCGGTGACCGGACGGCAATTGGCCGGTCACAGAAGGCTTCCATCGCTATGATCATTCGCGCGCTCCGTGCGCTCATTCTGTTCGCCCTGGTGTCATCGTTCTCGTCGTTCTCATCGTTCGCACAGAGTCCGCGCTCGATACCGCAGGAGGCGGGTGTATTCCCGTTCTCCGCCTCTGCTCTGGTGGAGGCTCTGCCCGATGCTCCGGACGCGCAGGTGAAACCCAGCTCACAGGTGACGCCCGATGCACCGGCGAAGCCCAACCCGAAGGTGAAGCCCTCGGGAGGACTACTGCACGTAGCCGACTGGATCGCACATAGCAAGGGTTATCCGCTGGAGACCAGGAAATGGACGTCGGTGCTCAACCCCGGTCAGGAAATCCATCCGCTGAGCGCGAGCGATAAGCTGTATTACGCGGGGCGCCTGCAGTTGAGTCCGGTCATTTTTGTCCCGGCCCTGTTTTCGTCAGGATATGCGCAGCTTGCCGACGCTGATCCGCACTATGGCAGCGATGGCAACGGATTCGGAGAGCGCTTCGGCGCGGCGATGTTGCGCCAGGCCAGCGATCGCCTCACCGGCAATGGTGTGTTTCCCGCATTGTTCCGTCAGGATCCGCGCTATTATCGCGTTGCCCAGGGGTCGATCGTCCATCGCGGCGTCTACTCCGCACTGCAGGTGCTGGTGCGCCGCGGAGACAGCGGACACGAACAGGGCAACTGGTCAGGATTGCTGGGGCACGCTTTTGGCAATGCTCTCATCCTCACCTACTACCCGCAGGTGAGCGCGAAGGGAAGCGTGGTTGCAACCGGAATGGCAACGTCGTTAGCGGGGGATGCGGGATCCAAACTGATCGATGAGTTTCTGCCTGACATCTATCATCTGGCGTTCCAGCGCAAACATTAAGGCACTTGCAGGAGGCACGCGCCCCAGCCAATGCTTGCGAGTGCAGCTTTTCCGCCGCCTGCGCCGTCAAGGTGAAAGCTGCGCTGCGGGCATCTATGTTGGCAGATCTATTGCGAAGGGTGCTCCGAATGGGAGAGCGCCGGGAGTTGTGAAGCTGGCAACTGGATGGAATCCGTGGGGACGGCGACGCGAGGACGGGGCGACTGCGCGTCGCCTCCTTGCGATCTGCTGCACGGCGATCTGCTGCATGGCCGCCGGGGCGCTCTTCGCGGGTAGCCGGGCGGCGGCACAAACCATTCCAGTGCTGCGGACCGACAGTACACTCCGCGCGCCTGCAGGAGAAGCGGCAGTAAGCGAGCTGCCGGATGCACCGCAGGCGCAGCCAACGGCACAGGCGCCGAAGCCGGAGCAAAGGCCGAGGAACGAGCAGCAGCCGGAGCTGTCGCCGGGCTTTCCCCCGGTGCGTCCCGCGCCTCCACCGGTGCGGCCGGCGGCCCCCCGTGAGCATCCTGGTATCCCAGCCGACCCACTTGCCTGTCAGCCGAATGTCTCGAGCGGCAGCACTGCACGCATGAGCTGCGCGCCGCCTGAGGATCTCTTCCAGCGCTTCGTCGACTCGAGCTATCCACACCCGTTCACGCCGCGACAGAAGGGAATGCTGGCATTCCGCAACGTGGTTGACCCGTTCAACTTCGCGACCATCGCCGTGGTGTCGGGGGTATCGACCGCGGCCGATCCGCGATCCGCGTATGGCCCCGGTTTCCCAGGCTTTGGACGGAACTTTGGCGTGGCGTATACCGAGACCATCGTGGGGCAATTCTTCGGGACATTCCTGATTCCCTCGATCGCGCACCAGGACCCGCACTACCATCGCATGCCGAATGCGTCGGTGCAGCGGCGGGTGGTGCATTGCATCACGGCGGTGGCATGGGCGCAGAGCGATTATGGAACGGGCATGCCGAATTACGCGACGCTGCTTACGACGGGTATTGGAGACGCGCTGGGCAATCTATATGTGCCGGGGCGCGAAATAGGATGGGGCGCCGCGGCGGCGCGCTGGTCAACCGCGATCGCGACCGATCCGATCGATAACTTCGTGACTGAATTCGTGCCCGACGTGGCGCGGCGGTTCAATCTCCGGATCGTGCTGATCCAGCGCGTCATCAACGAAGTGGCCAAGCAGAACGGCGGGGGCAGCTCGTAATGCGCATGACCCCACTCTTTGCGCTTCGATGGCGTGGCCGACGCCAGGTTCAATAGGCGCAAAGAATGGGGCACCCGGATTCGTGCGAGAGAAAACTGGGCAGCGGTAGCCGAAATAGTTACTAACGCTGGCGATCGAGGCAACCCTTCCATTCGCATGCTGTAATTACCATCCACATGCCGATTTGTACCGTTCGCCGTGGCTTGGTTCATCGGGCAGAAAGCTGAAGGTAGGCTGAGAGTGGCTACAGATGTAACTGGCGGCAGGAGAACTGCTTCCAGACTCCCGGCGCCGCATCTTATGTCGGTAGATGAGCCTTTCCCGTAAGCGCGAGATACGCGGCGGGAGATTGAATTGCCCGACCAATGCGGGCCGCACCACCAGGAGATTTTGCATGTCGAGAGCCGTCAAGTACGCCGAGAGGGCAGTAACCATTGCCGCGCAGGGTGCGTGGACCGTGTTTGAAAAGCTGAACAGCATCCGTCCCAATGGTTCGTTCACGCCCAAGTGGTCGGATAAGCCGCTGCTGAAGAGCTACCAGAAAGAGAAGCCGCCGCTGGGTTGGCCGCGCTCTACGGATTCGCTGTGTCCCAAGTGCGTGCCGGAGATCCGCCAGGCGATCATTGACGGCAAGCTGCCGCACGAGATCCTGCTGAACGAGAAAGTAGGCGAGATCAAGGCACAGATCATCGAGCGCGACGGGCAGATCCTGATGGTGAAGGATTGCCCCAAGCATGGCCACTTCGAAGATGTGATGGCCATGGACACGGAGTTCTTCAAACATCTGGAAGAGGTATTTCCGGGCCGCGACATCCGCGCGCACAATGACGAGAAGCTGCACAATCACGGCACGTCAACCGTGACCCACGGGCGCGGATCGGTGTTGACCATCGATCTGACCAACCGCTGCAACATGATGTGCGATCCCTGCTTCATGGACGCGAACCAGGTGGGCTTCGTGCATGAGCTGACGTGGGACGAGATCAAGACGATGCTGGACAACGCGATCGAGATCAAGCCGCGGCGCCAGATGTCGGTCCAGTTCTCGGGCGGCGAGCCGACGCTGTCGCCCTACTTCCTGGATGCCGTCGCGTATGCCCGCAAGGTGGGCTACAACTCGGTGCAGGCGGCGACCAACGGTATTGAATTCGCAAAGTCCAAGGAGTTCTCGCGGGCGGCGGCCGAGGCTGGTCTGCGCTATGCCTATCTGCAGTTCGACGGCATCGGCAACGCGGCGAACTCGCACCGCAAGGTCGGCAACCTGTTCGACGTGAAGCTGCAAGCGATCCACAACCTGCATGAGGCCGGCGTCGATATCGTTCCCGTGACCACCATTATCAACGGCATCAACAACGAGCAGGTCGGACACATCATCCAGTTCGCGCTCGATAATCCCAAGCGGATCAACTTCATCTCCTTCCAGCCGGTCAGCTTTACGGGTCGCGATGAGGAGGTGAGCGACGAGCGTCGCGTGGCACAGCGCTACACGTTGAGCCACCTGGCGCACGATGTGAAGAACCAGACGGGCCTGGGCGAGCCGACGCGGGACTGGTTCCCCATCAGCTTCATGAGCACCTTCTCCGACTGGGCCGATCTGGTTCATGGACCGAACGCGGACTGGGGCCAGCTCTCCTGCGGATGCCACCCGAATTGTGGCATCGGCATGGCGCTGATGATCGACAAGGAGACCAAGGAAGCCGTACCGGTGACCGCGTTCCTGAATGCCGATCGACTGGCCAAGGACGTAGCCAAGGTGAACGACGCAGCCCGCGGCAAGTTCCTTTCGGTGGTGGGTGTCACGCTCGCGCTCTTGCGCAACTACGATCCACGCAAGTCGCCGCAGCACTTCAAGATCGTCGATCTGCTGGCGAAGTTCGACAAGTGCTTTGGCGCCACCGGCCGCAACTATGGCAAAGTGACCGGCGACCGCACCATGGCGGACATCGAGAAGCGCCGCGCGGACCGCTGGAACTTCCTGTTCATCGCAGGCATGTGGTTCCAGGATCTGTTCAATTATGATTTCCGCCGCACCGAACAGTGCATCATTCCCTACGCGACGCAGGAGGGCGAGATCAGCTTCTGCGCGTACAACACGGGCGTAGGCTGGCGCAACATCATCGAGAAGATGCACATGACGGCTACGCTCACCAAGTGGTACGAAGAGCACGGCCGGCATGAGATCTTCGCGGGTGGCAAGAAGGTGGGCATGGGCGACGCGGAGCACACGCTGATGCTGAACCAGGCGCACGTGGATGCCGCGGCCAACGACACGCTGGATAAGCTGGGCATTGCCAAGAACAGCCGCGAAGAGAAGATCAAGGCGCGCGACGCCAAGATCAAGACGGACGCGGAAAACGCCAGGATGGCGCGGATGTACAAGGAGCATGTGCTGGGCGAGAAGCCGGTCGAGGGTCTGGTGTCGCTCGATGCTATTGCTCCAGCTCCTAAACCGGCCGCTCCTGCGCCGAAGACAAATGTCACGCGCACCGAAGAACCGGTGATGGGCGACTAGTCGTTCAGTTCACTCGTGACTGAAGGCCGCCAGCGATGGCGGCCTTTTCTTTTGCGCCCGAACCATGCTCCGCGCGGCGAAGGCCACTGCTACCGGCGACCTGCTGAAGCTGTGCTCTGCATATAATGGGACCGCGTGACGAAACCGATGCAACGATGGGTCTGGGCCGGTGGCGTCGCGATTGCTACCTGCTTCTGTGTCTTCTGGCTGCCGTTCCTCTTTCCACCACCCTACTTCGCGGGCGTGTCCGCTGCGAATGTCGCCGGGTTCAATAACAAGATAGCCGCCGTCTCCGCTGCTGCGATTGCGGTGATGGTGGGTTTGGCGGCGTGGCGGATGCGGTGGTCTCCCTGCGGCGTCGCCGAAAGGACTGAGGCAGGAGAACGCGAGCCTGTTCCACTGGACCGTTGGCTTGTCTTCGGAGTAACGCTCCTGGGTGGCGCTCTCATCGCGTTTTATGCCCGGCTTGCGTTCATCGCGCATGTCCCCTATCCGGGAGATGCCGCGTATTTCATCGGTCAGATGAACGCGGTTGCGGACTACCACCGGAAGCTGTACACAGAGGTCGAGTTTCCCTATGGCCCGCTGCTGCTGTACATACCCATCTGGCTGCGAGCCATCCTCTCACCGCTGCACGTCACGCTCGCCGGAGCGTACTTCTCCGTCCTGGTGATGGAGCAGATGGCGGGCGTCTGGCTGCTGGCGTACACCCTAGGCAATCTTCCCATCGCACGGAAGCTGAAGCTGGTGATCTTCCTTGTTTGTACGTTGCAGATGGTGCAATTGGCACTCGGGCTCAATTACACGCTCTTCCGTTTTGTCATGCCGTTTGCCACTTTTCTCTTCGCCGTCAAACGGCGTCGTCCCGGGACGGTGGCAGCGCTGCTTGCCGCGGGCGAGGCGCTCAATCTTGCAATTTCTCCGGAGATGGGTTTCGCTTTTGGCGCCGGCGCTGTTGCTTACGGTGTGTGCCGTCTAGTCACAGAAGGGAGGGTGTGGCTGACTGCAGTGGTCGCGCCCCTGATTGGCGCTGCGGCCTTTCTCCTGATCGTGGGGACGGGATATCTGCGGATGTTGGCGCTGTTCTCGCAGGGAGCCTATAACCTCATCGTCGAACCGTTGCCGTATGTTCTCTTATTTTTGATTGCTCTGGTCTGGCTGGTGCCGCTCATGCTGGCCCAATTCTTTCGCCAGCACCGGCCAGAAGCTCCGGTATTGGCAGCCCTATTTGTCATCTCGGTGGCACTGTTGCCGGTGGCATTCGGAAGAGCGGATCCGGGTCACGTATTTTTTAATGGGCTGGGAATTTATCTGTTATCCATGGTTGCTATCTCGTCCTATCGACATGCTCAGCAAATTGCATGGACGGTTGCTGTCGCGGGGGTCTTAGTATGGACAGCGTTTCTCGGTGTGATGTGGTTCCAGTACCAGGCGCGCATGGTCCTCCATTACGACGTTCTGCATTACGGCAGCCGTGAGATGAAGGACATGGCTGTCCGGTTTACCCGAGAAATCTCTCCCACGGCCGCAGCTCGCTACATGTCAGCTACTTTCGACGATGATCAGCCAATTGATATGGGGAAGCTGCATGCAATTGTGGGAGATGCTCCGGTGGCGACACCCAGCGGCGTGACTCTCGTGGTGGAAGAACAACTGAAACGATCCGGACAATACCGCCCCAGTTTCTACTGGTATTACGTGGGTGTCCTGGACTCCAGCGGCGAGACGCGCAGGATTCATGAGTTCAACCAGTCGCGATGGGCGCTCATTCCAACGGGGGCGAGAGAAAAGCTGGACGAGACCCCGGCCGCTCTCGGCCAGATGACAGGAATCAGGCTGCCGTATCGAAGCAAACGTCCACCCTATGTTGCGGGCGAGCGCTTCTATGAAAATCTGCAGGCCAACTGGCAAGCGGTTGGCCAGGTGGATGGGTACACGGTCTATCGCCGACGGTAAACTGTACCCGGCTTCGGGGAGTGCGTACTTCGCGCGCACGCAAGCGCCAAAGGAGTTGTAGCGGAAGCCCAGCCTACTGCATCCTAAAGCAAATGTCTTCTGCCCGATTGCTCTGCTGCGCGCTGCTTGCCGCAACTGCCGTGTCCCTGACCGGCTGTACGTTGTATCCGCAGAAGAATCATCCGACACTCCGGACCACGACGAGCGCGGAGCAGACGCAGCGCATCTTCTGGAAGGACGTCGAGTCCGGCAAATGGGTTGAAGCGGAGGCTCTGCTTGCTCCGAACGCGGTTTGGCGGAACGGCAGCACTGTGATCGCCCGCGGGGCGGTCGTTCCCTGGCTGCGGTCGCTCGGCATCAAGCAGGCGCTGGTGAGCGGTGTCACAATCAAGTCCAATGTGAACGACATGACACTGGTGTACTCGCTGCAGATCGCGGCAGCACGGCCGGTACTGCCGCTGGCCGCCGGCACCGTTGCGCCGGGCGCGACGCAGCCGCAGAACCTGCAGGTCGTAGCGGTGTGGCAGCAGCCGCAGCTCACGGCGGAGGAAGCAAAGGAGAAGGAGTACCACGGATACCTGCTTACCGTGGAAGATCTGGCGCCTGCGGGTATACCGAACGAGCGTTGAACTCCGCTTTTCCCTCTTGCGGTGGATGAAAACGGATGGGCTCTCCCGATACACTGCAGGGTGACGCTGCCTGCTCCTCTTAACGCCAGACAGATCCTTGGCGCCGAACAGATCGCCGAAGTCCGCGCGGCGTTGCTCGCGTGGTATCGCGCGCATCGGCGGGACCTTCCATGGAGGCGGACGCGGGATGCGTATCGCATCTGGATCTCAGAGGTCATGCTGCAACAGACGCGCGTGGCTGCGGTGCTGGAGCACTACCGCCGTTTTCTCGAACGCTTTCCCAACGTGAACGCTCTGGCCGCCGCGACCGAAACGGAGGTGCTGGCGCTGTGGAGCGGACTGGGCTACTATCGGCGGGCGCGGATGATGCACCGCGCGGCAATCACCGTTGCGGTGGAGCATGGCGGCCGGATGCCGGAGACGGCGGAGGCTCTGCGGAAGCTGCCGGGGATTGGAAACTACACCTCCGCGGCGATCGCGAGTATCGCATTCGGCGAACCGGTTGCGGTGGTGGATGGGAATGTCGAGCGGGTGCTGGCGCGGCTGGCGGGCTGGTCGGCGGCGGAGCCGGGATTCGGAGCGAGGGTGCGGATGCTGGCGCAGGTGCTGCTGGATCCAGAAGCGCCGGGTGACTTCAACCAGGCGATGATGGAACTGGGCGCGACCGTGTGTCTGCCGCAGGCTCCGCTGTGCCTGCACTGCCCGGCGCAGCCGCTCTGCGGAACGCGGGGAGAGCATGCCGCCCTGCCACGGAAAAAGATGCAGGCGCGCGAGATGGCGTGCGTCTTCCGGACGCGGGGCGCAGGCGGCGCGAGGGAGGTGCTGCTGCAGCAACGGTCATCTGCGGCTTCGCTGATGGCCGGGATGTGGCAGTTGCCGGAGTTCGAGCCGGCGACCGCGGCCAACAGTGAGATCGGCTTCGCCGGCGACGCCGGGACTGAGAGAGACGCGGCGCTGCTCCTCACGGTGAAGCATGCGATCACCACCACGAACTATACGGTGCGTGTCTATTCCGAAAGTGCGAGGGCCGAAAGTGCGAGGGCGGATGGGAAGGTGGACACGAGGGTGGATGCTGCCCACGAGGGGACAAGCTGCCGGTGGTTCGCGCAGGACGAATTGACGAGTGTTGCGCTGACGGGGCTGGCCCGCAAGATTCTGTTGCGGCTGATGCCGCCATCTGCATGAACCCGCGACACCGGGTGAGGCTGCGAACAGGATTGGGACTGGGTGCGTCTTCTAGAATAGAGAGGCAAGGGGCCGGCCATAGGGGGCCAAAGAGCATGCACATCCACTGGCAGAAGAGGCCAACGCGAACGTCCTATTGGCTGATCATCGTGGCGGCGCTGGTGATCGGCGTGGTTACCGCGCTGCTGGGTGTCGGCGTCGACCGGATGCTGCATCAGCAGCGGCCGCTGTTCACCTCCGACCTGCTGGAGGGTTCGGCGGCGGCGCTGCTGAGCGGATTCGTGCTGTTGCGGCTGCAGCGGCGGAAGCGTGATCTCTTGGCGAGGATCCAGGCGGTGGAGGATGTGAACCACCACGTCCGCAACGCACTGACGGCGGTGATGTACTCGGCGGTGCTGCGGGAAGACCCGGTCCTGAACGCAATCGTGGAGGATGCGAATGCGCGGATCGACTGGACGCTGCGCGAGGTGCTGCCGCGTACGGTGGCCTCGTTTCGACCGTCGGCTGCACAGCGCCGATGGTGTTCCGGCCTGGAAGTGCAAGACGACGCCGGCGATCACGTGGACGCGCAAAGGGAAGAAGCCGCAGCGCCTCCGGCGAGCGGGTGGACTGAGCCACCGCGCCAGGGTAGGTAAGCGGCCGCCAATGCGCTTTCCGCCATGCCGGACACGCTTTCCGCAATGCCGGACAAGCTTTCCGCAATGCCGCTCCAAGTCTAGAGCGCACCTAGCAGGGATGTGGCACAGTGACACGAGTGAGCGAGCCGTAGCCTGGCAGACCCGCGCTCAGTCCTCCCAGGCAGCGAAGAGATCGGGAAGTGAGAGCCGGATCTGTGTGCCTTCGATTTGAAACGACTCTCGTTCGATCCAGCTTCCAGTGCTGCAATCGTAGCCCTTGCGCGTCTCCGGGTTGATGACCCAGATGTTGGGAATGCCCATGTTCTGATAATCCGTGAGCCGCTGTTGATAGCGGCTGATGCGGTCTTCGGGAGAGAGCACCTCGAGGACGGCAAGGGGCGGATGCGTGATGACCTGCTCGCGAGGAGAGTCGCGGGCGATGAGACAGACATCGGGCACGCGTACGCGGGTGGACGAGACGCGGACGCGGAGTTCTACGATAGCGCGCAAATTCCAGGCTTTGCCATGCTGCCGGAACCATGACGCGATGGCGGTCTGAATATCAGCATGATCGAACTCGCCCAAATTTCGTTCCTCGACCTCCCCGTCAACGTAGTCCCGATCAGGGCTGTAGGCGGTGTGGAGATAGGCTTCGAGCGCAAGGCTGGGTGTGGACGTTGTGGCCATGCTGACTCTCCCTCGGTGAGCTAGAGTGTACTCTGAGCGACGCCCTCATCGCTCAGCGTACAGGGTCACTGCCCGTGTTTTGCGGCGCTACCGCCTGCGCTGGTCCCGGTGTAGCTGACATGCCAGATGGAGTTGGAGCCGTCGTCGGAGACGAAGAGCGAACCGTCCTTCGCAACCGCCACGCCGACCGGGCGCCCCCATACGTTGCCATCGGGCTTGACGAAGCCGGTGAGGAAGTCCTGATACCTGCCGTCGGCTTTACCGTTGGAGATGGGCACGGCGACGACTTCATAGCCGGCGCGCTTGGCCTTGTTCCAGGAGCCATGCTCGGCCGCGAAGGCCCATCCCTTGTACTTTGCCGGGAACTGCTGGCCTTCATAGAAGGTCATCTCCAGCGATGCATCATGGGGCTGCAGTAGCACATCGGGCACGATTACCTTGCTGGCCAGTTCGGGATGCTTCCCCTTCTGCCGCGGGTCCTGATGATCGCCCATGTAGTACCAGGGCCAGCCATAGAAGCCGCCCTCCTGCACGTGGGTGATGTAGTCGGGCACGAGATTGTCACCGAGGGCGTCACGTTCATTGGTGGAGCACCACAGCTCTCCGGTGACCGGGTTGATCGCCTCACCGACGCAGTTACGGATGCCATAGGCATAGACGCGGAGAAACTTGCCGTCGGGGGTGTACTCAAGCACGTCGGCGCGATGCGTCTCGGCGGGGTTGTTGTCGGTATCGTCGTCATTCGAGTGC
The DNA here is from genome assembly GCA_051001135.1 of Acidobacteriaceae bacterium. GTDB lineage: Bacteria > Acidobacteriota > Terriglobia > Terriglobales > Acidobacteriaceae > CAWHMN01. The sequence continues at coordinate 5,516 of JBPCNO010000164.1, read as the reverse complement.
GAGCCGACGGACACGAACATCTTTGAGCCGTCCTTGGAGAAGACAACGTCGCGCGTCCAGTGGCCGCCGCCGCGCAGGCGCCCGCCGCCCGGTATCGTGGCGACAACCACCTGTTGCGGACCGCGAGCCTTCATATCGCCGTTCTGGTAGGGAAATTTCACGACTGAATCGGTATTGCCGATGTATACCCATTTCGGATTTGGACCGAGGGGATAGAAGGCGAGTCCGAAGGGCTGCTTGAGGCCGGTGGCAAAGGTCTCTGACTGCTGCGGCTTGCCGTCGGCTCCTACACCACGGAAGACCTTCACCGTGCCATTGTTGGAGTCCTTGCCGGGTTCGCTCTCGACGACAAAGAGATCGCCGTTGGGAGCGTTGCGGATGAGTCGTGGATCGCTTAACTTATCCGAGTAGAGTTCGACCTTGAAGCCATCGGGCGCCTTGGGCCAGGCATTCGCCGGACGCGAAACTACGTCCGGTCCGTTATCGATGGATTTCGTGGCGTAGGGCTGAGGCAGGTCGGCTACGGTTATCTTGTGCCACGCTCCGGGATACTCCTGGGAGTAGTCCGTGAATACGGCTGGGCCGGTCGGAGTGGATGTCTTCGCCGCGGTCTGGGCCAGCAAGGGCAGCGGAGCTACCGCTGCGGCGATGAGGACGAGAAGAGCTGATTGAAATCGGCGTTGTTGCGGGAGCATCTATCCTCCAGGATTGCACGATGCGACAATGCAGCGACGCAGTCGCGGCTTGACGCGGTGCACCATGGCTTGGATGACGGGAAAACGGTTATTGATTCCTCCATCCGGAGCTTCTTCGGGCGTGCGCGCTATGCCGTCCAGGTGGAGATGGCTGGGGCTCTGTGGGCGGAGGAGGGGCGCTGGTTGGTGCGTTGGGCGTCGCGAGCGGTCCCAGACCGGCCGCGGGAGCCACGATCTTCTCCAGAAGGTTGATCGGAAGAGTGGCCGAGAGCACCGCGCGGTCGCCTTTCTGCTCCACCTGGACGCTGTTGAGCAGTTGGCGGTAGTCGGCGTTCGCCATTGAGGCGGGAAGCGTATTCTCGCCAGCAGCAGCCAGACCGAGCAGTGTGCGCAGCGTGGTGGCCGTCGCCGCAGCTTCAATATCGTTGGGCGCAATCTCTTCAATCCGCAGCTTGAGCGTGCCGAGATAGCGCAGCGAGGCGACGAACGCCGTATCAGGGTTGATGGGAATGCGCAGGCCGAGCACGCGCGGACCGCCGCTGAGCGGGAGCGAGATCTTGCCGATGCCCCAGGCGACCGAGAGCGCGGGCACTTCTCCGTAGTACTGCCCCAGGACGGAGGAGCCGGAGAAAGGCAACGCAGCGGTGCGGTAGCGGTCGAGGATGGCGTGGATCTGCTCGGGTGTCGGGGTATTCGAAACCGCCACCATGTCATAGCCGAGCAGGGTGACGCGGACGGTGCGGCCATCGCTGGGCAGATTGAAGATGGTATGCCCGGCGTACTGCTCCTGACTGCCACCCTGACTGCCACCCTGACCACCGCTCTGGCTGCCGCTCTGGTCCCCACCCTGGCTGACCTGTTGCAGATAGGCGATGAGCCGTTTGCGGTCGAAATGGCCGACGAAGACCTCGGAGAAGGCGACGGGACCGTTGGGACCGAGAGGGTTCGCCATGCGATGGAGGGCGAAGGCGGCTTCGTTCAGGTCGCGTTCGAAGACGAAGCCGGTGGCGTCGATGAAGCGTTGATACGCGGCGTCATGCGGCACCGGATGCTGGTCAAAGTGGGTAGCAAGGCGTAAGGGGGCGAGATCGACGTACAGGATGCCGTCCGATTCCGGCAGCAGGCGGGCTGCTTCCGGTGGAGCCTTTCCGCGCAAGTAGATGAGGGCGGCGAGCAGCACCAGCAATATCGCTACGATGAAGAGAGTCGACCTGGTGCGGCGTCGCATGCGGAAGGTGCTGTTCCTCATTCGGGAATTCGAGCAAGCCTCCCGAAAGACGGACAGTGGGGCAAGGATAGCACCCGGCCTCCGCTATCCACTCGCGGTGCGAACGGGCGCTCCGAAACTCGAACTGCACCAGGCTGAACTGCACTCGGCTTTGAGGTAGTGCAGTCTGGCACCACGATCCCGAGCCCGCAAACGAACCCAGCCAAGTACCCGATCATAGATTTCATCGGGTACTTGGGCTGCGACACCGTTCGCTTGCCGAGTCTCTGCCGCCACCTTCCATCCGCATTCTGGGCCATCCGCATCCTGGGATGGACCGATGCGCGCCCGGTACAAGCCGGGCGTTACTCGATTCAGCCGGTGCTGCAAGTTGTTCTATTGAATCGCACCGCACAAGGTATAAATCGTCAAGTGATAGGTCTTCGTGGAAGATACATTCCAGAAGCCAACCTGCCAGGTATTGTTTCCCCCTGGAAAGCTTTGATACACCTCGAAGTTCGGATCTCCCGCATAGTTATCTGTCGAATACCCGCCCGAAAGCAGCGTGGGATACGCCGGGTCGGCGCAGCCCAAGGCGCCAGCAGCCGCAATGAACGGTTCGATGCTCTCTGAGCCGCTGGTGTACTGTTTCACAGCGAGAGTCCCTTTCGGCCCAGCCGGTCCCTGCTGCCCTTGTGGCCCAACCGGTCCAACCGGTCCAAACGCTCCAATCGGTCCGGCAGGCCCTTGCAGCCCGGCGGCGCCAGCCAGTCCCTGCGGTCCTTGCTGCCCTTGCGGTCCAGCCGGACCGGCTGGCCCGTTCAGAGCAACCAGCAGCTCCGGCTCATGGCTGGTCAGGATCGACTCTTTGGAATCGAAGGCGAAGCTGCCGCTCGTGCCCGTCAGGGCCAGGGCCAGACCGTTATTCGCGACCGCTCCACTCATCCAGTTCTGCAGCAGCGCGGTGATGTCGAGCAGAATAAACTGACCGTGGCTCGAAGCCGCCACTGTAACCGGGTGCCCTCCGGTGGCCGAAGAGCCAGGGGCCGGGGCGTTGCCGGCGGTCAGCGCTCCCTCGCTCCAGGCCGTATTGACTTCATAGGCGTCAAAGCTGCCGCCTTGCTGGACGGCATCGACATAGAGGCGCAGGACGGCTTTGTTTACGCTCGCGTTGGCGGGCAGAGCGCCCAGGTTGAACCGTACATACGAATTCGCCCCCTTCTGGACCACCAGCAGCGGCTGGCTTCCGAAATTCTTATTCGGCTGGGCGGAGAGGCTGAAGGTATCGGCGGCCGGCGGCGTCTGGGCGAAGAGAGCCAGCGGAGCCAACCAGAGGGTGAGAAGGAACGGAACGGAGCGAACGAAGCGGGCATGGGAGTTTCCTTTCATCGCAGTTCAAAGTTGGCTCGCCCGGAGAATTGCCATATCCGGCATCTCCGGCAAGCTGGAGCAATCGGGCAATCGAGGTTGCTGAGTTCCGATCATGTCCTCACCTTGTAAAGCGACGTTCGAGTTCGCGCTCCCTCATCCATGCAAAAAGAAATCGACTTCGGCGAGTGCAGTACGAAATCGGGCGCTTAAGTCCGTTGCCGGGTTGCTATACCGGGACGCCTTGCCCCGCTCGTACGACTCCATCCGGTATGTGCGCGGCCTTCATTGCCTGCCTCTGCCTCCTGTGCTAATCTTCGTTTAAAGGGCCACGGCGGTGTGTCTGGTGTCTGGTGTGGACCCTTTTCGGGTGCGGGAAGTTGCGAAGTGGCAAGGCTGTCCGGGCTGGCGTAGCTCAGCTGGTAGAGCATCTGATTTGTAATCAGAGGGTCGGGGGTTCAAGTCCCTTCGCCAGCTCCAGATATTCGCCAGACAGTCCCTGAAGAATCGTAGATTGCCCTTAGAGTCTTAATTTGAAAGAGAAGAGGTTGGGGCCGGAGCCGAAGGGTTTCGGAGGTCTTCTCGGCATTTCCATCCAGAGTGTCCCACCGGCGGAGTTCAGGTTTTCGCGAATCCACGCATGCTGCGGAGAGCGAAGGCTGCGATTTCCGATGGTTGTGTCGGTCGAGTGACGTTGGCCGTCGGGATGAGGGGATGTCGAGTGGGTGATCCCACAGGATGTGCACAGGTGGCCGAGCGGTTAATGGCAGCAGACTGTAAATCTGCCGCTCCTTGCGAGCTACGGAGGTTCGAATCCTCCCCTGTGCACCAATGAGTTCGAGCGGTGCCGGTGGGTGTTGGGAACGGAGCTGACTTGGGTGGGTGAAGGCAGCAAGCCGGTGATTGGCCTGGTTTTGTTCGCAGGCCTGGCGGGGATGGCCTGGAAGACCATGGAGGCGGGGCCGATGCGAACCGTAGTGCTGGTGGTGCTTGCAGGTTTTGCCTTGCGCGTGCTGCTGGGCATGCGCCGTTCGCGGTACGATGGAACGGGCCGTCCAGAGTAAACGGGCTGTCCCGAGTAGTAGATGCATGGGCAGTAGAAACTGCGGTTTGGCGTGATGTGAAGGTGTGTAGGGCTGATGTAGCTCAGTCGGTAGAGCACTCCCTTGGTAAGGGAGAGGTCACCGGTTCAATCCCGGTCATCAGCTCCATAAAATCAACTTCCAGCTATTAGCCTCCCAGCTCCCGCAGTGAGGGGCTGGAATGTGCGGGCTACCAGGGCGAGGCTGGAAGCTAGTAGCTGTAGCGGCTGGTAGCTGCGGTTTGCGGGAGTAACTCAGTGGTAGAGTCACAGCCTTCCAAGCTGTTGGTCGCGGGTTCGATTCCCGTCTCCCGCTCCATACGAAAGTAAGGCCAAGGTTAAGGTTTAGCGGAAAGGGAATCGCGAGCGCGAGCGCCATGTACGAACAGCCAGTTCTTCCCATCCACGATCCGGCGACCTTCACCGAGGTGAAGACCGCCATTGAGCAGGCGTTCGCGCCCGCGGAGATTGCGATCTTCCTGAAGCGGATCGAGGCTGCCCGCCTGCGCGCGCGCGACTTCGAGGAGGTGCTGGACGAGGGGCTGCTGGGCATTACGGCAGCCAATGCGTATCGCAATCTGCAGGATGGCGACCGCGGCCAGATCCGAGAGTTTTATCTGCACGCTGTCGAGCAGGTAGCTCCGGAACTGCGGGCCAAGTACCTCAAGGTGTACGCGTATTACTGAGGGACAGGAGCATATCCCGGCCGCGGAATTCATAGTGGTGTGGGAGTACGAGGTCAAGCCGGGGTGCGAGGATCGCTTCCGCGAGGCCTACGGGTCGGAGGGCGCATGGGCCGAGTTGTTTCGGCGCTCTCCGGGGTTCCTGATGGTAGAGCTGGTACGAAGTGAGCAGCATCCGGCACGCTTCTTTACCTTCGATCACTGGTCCTCGGCGGATGTTTTTAGAGATTTTTGCATGACCCATTCCGCCGCCTATGAAGCATTGAACACGCGCATGGCGGGATTGACGGAGTGGGAGCGGCGGATTGGCGCCTTTCCATCCGAATGAGTTTGAGACAGAAAGAGGAGAGCTGGAGACATGGCGAAGGAGAAGTTTGACCGGTCGAAGCCGCACGTGAATGTGGGGACGATTGGGCACATCGATCACGGGAAGACGACGTTGACGGCGGCGATCACGAAGGTATTGTCGAAGCACAATCCGA
>JBPCNO010000163.1:0-29184 GCA_051001135.1 Acidobacteriaceae bacterium | reverse complement strand
ATGCTATGGTTAACCCAAATCAGGAGAATAAGCAGGATGCGAGTTCATACTTTTCGAGGCACTGGCCGCGTGTTCGGCTTCACGGAGGATGCGACAGGAGCCAACTTGCCTTCGCGATATGGCCCTTGGAATACCTTCAAGACGATAAATTTGAGCCGGGATGGGGAGCCAACGCCCGGGGTGGACACCCGCGAGTGTCTGGATGACATAGAGAAGCACGGATTTCACATCACCGATGCTCACGTTCGTATCACCGAAAATGTGATCTGATGTCCGCGGGGTCCTGAAGTCGAGTCCCGCTGGGCCGACTCCAACGCGCGGACCTTACAAAGAAAAACTTCCGCCGAAATTTCAACCTGTGACACTACCCATCGTCCCAGTTGCTGGTGGTTGAATCTTCCGCACCTCGATCTTCCGCACCTCGACCAGGGTGGAATAAAACGTCGGTCCCCGGCCGAAATCCGTCAGCCGCTCGGAGGTCAGCGCATTCACATTGCGGCCACCGGGGGATAGACGGCTCCAGTTGAGCCGCCCCGCCACCACGCCCCTCGGCACAGACTTTCGCACCAGCGCGTCGAGCTCGATGGAGCCGCGGTCGTTGAATATCTCCACCGTGTCGCCATCCACGATGGCCCGCGCCGCTGCATCTTCCGGATGCATCTCCAGCTTGTTGGTGGTCGCCCGCTCCAGCCGCTGGTGCAAAGGAATGTTGGCGAAGGTCGAGTTCATGTAGTTGTCCGCCTTGCGCGGCAGGAACTCCAGCGGATACTTGGACGGGCGATGGCGCGACTCCGCCGGCGGCGTGAAATGCGGCAGCGGATCGACGCCCATCGCCGCCAGCCCCGCCGAGTAGAACTCCCCTTTGCCCGAAGGCGTGCCGAAGCCACCGTCGGCGAACGGCTGGAAGGGCGTCTCCGGCTCGGAAGGCCAGCGCAGACGCACATGACCCTGCTCGCGCAGGTCGTCCAGCGTGATGCCGTCCATCTGCGGATGGGGTGGGCCCTCTGTCGGGGCGAGCGCCTGCTCCAGCATCTCTTCATCGCTGTCGCGGAAGCACGGCTCGGGGAAGCCCATCCGTTGCCCCAGCTGTCCAAAGAGCCATACATTCGGCCGCGCCTCTCCCACCGGCTCGATGGCTTTGTCCGAGAGCTGCACATAGTAGTGCCCGTAGGCGCCCTGAATGTCCGTGTGCTCCAGAAAGGTCGTCGCCGGCAGCACGTAATCGGCGTAGTCCGTCGTGTCGGTAAAGAACTGCTCATGCACCACGGTAAAGAGGTCCGGGCGCATCAGCCCGCGCACCACCACGTTCTGGTTGGGCGCGATCGTCCCGGGGTTCGAGTTGTAGACGAACAGCGCCTTCACCGGCGGACCGTCCTCGGGCTGCGCGCCCAGTTCCGTCAACGCGTGACCGAGGCGCGACATATTCACCACCCGCGCCGCCCGGCCCAGCGGACTGGCATACATCAGGTCCGGCCGTTCCAGCAATTGGCTGTTGAAGTGGAATGCGCCGCTGGTGGAGAGCTGCAACCCGCCGCCCAGATCCTTCCATGCGCCGGTCAACAACGGCAGCATGGCGATCGACCGCGCCGCCGTCCCGCCATTCTCCGAGCGCTGCACCCCATAGTTCATGCGGATCACCGCCGGGCGCGTGGTTGCATACTCGCGCGCCAGCGACCGAATCTCGTCCGCCGTCAGCCCCGTCCACGCGGCCACCCGCTCCGGCGGATACTCCCGCGCCCGCGCCGACAGTTGGTCGAAGCCTAACGTGTGCGCGGCGATGTACGCGGCATCCTCCAGCCCCTCGGCCAGGATCACGTGCATCATGCCCAGCACCAGCGCCGCATCGGTTCCGGGATGAATGGCGATGTGCCAGTCGGCCAGCTTCGCCGTGCGCGTCGCGTACGGATCGATCACGATCAGCCGCGCGCCCGCCCTCTGTGCCGCCTCAATCTGCGGCCACAGGTGAACGTTGTTTCCATGCACGTTCGCGCCCCATGCAATGATCAGGCGCGCGCGATGGAACTGCTCCGTATCCGTGCCCAGCTTGCGGCCGTAGACGGAAAGGAGCGCGTCACCGCCCGCCGTGGCGCAGATGGTGCGGTCCAACTGCGAAGCGCCCAGCCGATGGAAGAAGCGGCGGTCCATCGAGCCATAGCCCAGGGTGGCCATAGTGCCCGCATAGGAGTACGGCAGCACCGACTCCGGCCCATGCTCGCTCGCGATCGACGCCAGCCGCCCTGCGATCGCACTCAGCGCCTCATCCCAGGAGATCCGCTCGAAGGCATCGGGCGCGTCGCCCTGGATCAGGGCGCCCTTGGGCACACCAGCCTTCCGCCGCATGGGATAGAGCAGCCGGTCCGGTGAGTACACACGATCCAGATACTTCGCCACCTTGCCGCACAGGAAGCCGCGCGTCACCGGATGCGCCGGATCGCCCTGCACCTGGACCGCCCGCCCGCCTGCATCCACGCTCACCAGCACCGCGCAGGAGTCCGGACAGTCGTGCGAGCACACCGTATGCACCACACGCAAATGAGGATCGCCGGTGGTCGCAGAGGGTGCGTGCGCTTGCGGGGGCGTCATAGCACGATTCTACTGCGCATGCCGCTATTCTCTGGCTAAGGTAAGGTGGGATCTGGAAGTGGTCTGGGTGCCTTATCCGGAACTCGGCCAAGGTGGATTTTAGGGATATCCACGAAACCGGGTGCCCCATCCGGAGCTTACGAAGGGTGGGCTCGAGGCACAGAATGGCGCACCCGAAACAAAGTTTTGGCAACCTCCACCTCCCACAGCGATCTAACGAAGCATCGGCATGACCAAGGCAAAGGCATCGAAGATCCGTGACTAGCCGTCTGCGCACAGTACGATGGCCCGGGGCAACACCCTCTCTCCTGCTCGCAGGACTGGCGGCACTCGCCACGTCGCCGCTCGTTTGTCCCTTCTTGATGGCCCAGAACGACGCGACCCCCAGCGCGCAAGCCTCCACCCCACAAGCATCCACCCCACAAGCATCCAGCGCTCCAGCGGCCAACCCGCGCCCATCGAGCATGTCCCTGCAAAGCCAGCAGCCCTCAGGCCAGCAATTTCAGATGAACCCCAGCTCTGCACAGAACCCCTATTACGGGAGCGTCACCGCCGGCAGCGCTACCACCGAAGTGCTGCACCTCGCGCTCGACGACGCCATCGCGCGCGGCATCCGGACCAACCTCGCGCTCACCGAGGCGCGGGCGGGGCAGGAGCAGGCGGACGCGCAGCGCCTGGAAGCGCTCGACGCCCTGCTACCCGACCTTCGCGCCCAGGCTTCCACCGGCGCCCACCAGTTCAATCTGGCCCAGTTCGGTTTCAATCAAGGACTGATCCCGCAGTTTGCCACGATCATCCCTAACTTCAACCCCGCCGATTTCAAGCTCATCACCAAGGTCGATGTGACGCAGGTTCAGGCCACCTATCGCCAGACGTTCTTCGACCTCTCGGCCATCGAGCGCTACCGCGCCGCCAGGGTGGGCACCAGGTCCGCCTTCTACAGCATGCAGTCCTCCCGCGGACTGGTGGTCCTGAATGTGGGCAACGCCTATCTGCAGGCGCTGGCCGATGGCGCGCAGGTCGATAGCGCCACCGCGCTCATGCACGCCGACGACGTCTTGCTGCAGCAGGCCTCGGCCGAACACGAAGCCGGCACCGCCGCCAATCTCGATGAGCTGCGCGCGCGCGTGCAGTTCCAGGCGCAGCAGCAGCGCGTCATCGCCGCCCAAAACCTCTACGACAAGGCCCTCATCCTCCTCAAACGGGAGATTGGCGTCCCTGTCGAGCAGCCCATCCAGCTCACCGATGCCGCCCCCTATGCCGATCTCGAGACCATGCGCATCGAAGACGCCAAGCGCCAGGCCTACACCCAGCGCCAGGATTATCTGGGAATGCAGCAGCAGCTACTGGCGGCCTATCTGAGCCGCAAGGCCGCGAAGTACGAGCGCCTGCCCACCCTGAGCGCCGACGGCAACTATGGCGTCACCGGCGAGACCCACGGGCTCTATCACGGAACCTTTCTCGCCGAAGGCACGCTGCGGGTGCCCATCTTCAAGGAAGCCCAGTTTCGCGGAGACGCGCAGGTCGCCACCGCGCAGCGCAACTCGGTCGAGCAGCAGCTTGCCAACCTGCGCAGCCAGATCGATCAGCAACTGCGCGACAGCATCCTTGACATCCAGAGCTCGCAGGAGCTGGTCCGCGTAGCCCAGAACAACGTTGCCCTGGCGACCAGCGAAGTTGAGCAGGCCAACGATCGATTCGTAGCTGGCGTGGATACGAATCTGGCCGTGGTCCAGGCGCAGGCCACGCTGGCCGGCGCGCAGTCCACGCTCATCAACGACACCCTCACCTACAATCAGGCCAAGCTCGGCCTGGCCCGCAATCTCGGCATCGTCGACACCCAATACCGCGCCTATCTCCACGGCCGCTAACGCCTCGGCTGTCGTCCGCGCTGGCCGGAATCCGGGTGCCCCATTCTTTGCGCTGCACATGCGTTTTCAACCGAACGACCCTCCGAGCGCAAAGGGTGGGTCTTACGCAGTCTCCGAAACCACTTCCTTGGGCATCCGCCACCCGCGCGTCGCGATCACGATCGACGCCACATCCACCAGCGCGATCAAGGCCACGCACGCCGGCCACCTCCCCCACTTCCACAGATAGCTGGGGAAGACGCCGGCTACCGTGCCGCCGATGTAATAGCACATCACATACAGGCCCACGGCGGCGGCCCTGGCGTCCGGCGGCGCAGCCACCCGCAAAAAACTCGTAGCGCACGCCTGCGAGATAAATACTCCGGTGCAGCACAGCGCCAGACCCGCAATCACCACCGGCAACGAATGGCTCAATGTAATCAGTACGCCCGCCAGCGAAAGCGATACCGAGCCGGCGATGCCCCGCCGCAAACCGATGCGCGGCAGCAGCGCTCCGGCCAGCGGCGTCGCGACCAGGCCGACCAGATACACCACAAACAGCAGGCTGAGCCACTCCGTTGACAGCGAGAAGGGCGGCGCCGCGAGATAGAACGTGATGTAGGTGAACACGCCCACCAGCGAAAACAGCACATTGAAGCCGATCGCATAGGTGGCCAGCAGCCGCGGATTGCAGAAATGCCGCAGCATGAGAGCAAGATGCTCCCGCAAGCTGGTCACGCCCACGTCCGTGGTGACGCGCACCGCAGGCGCGTACGGCGCAGATGGCAGCAGCTTGGTGATCACCAGTGCGCCCACCCCGGTCATCACGCCGAGCACCAGAAACGATCCCCGCCACCCCAGTTGTCCCGCCAGCAGACCCATGATGGTGCGGCCCAGGAAGCCGCCCAGCGCCGTGCCGCTCACGTAAATGCTCATCACCGGCGCCACCGCCGTCGGTGGCCACTGCTCCGTGATGTAGGCGATGGTGGTGGCAAAGATGCCGGGCGTCACCAGTCCCTGCAGCAGGCGCCAGAAGATCAGCGAGTGCAACCCCGAGGAAGACGCTGCCAGCAGCGTGGGCACGGTAAGCGCTACCACCGCCCACACGATCACCCACTTGCGATTCAGCCGTTCTGTCAGCACCCCCAGTATGGGCGCGGATACGGCGACTCCCAGAGTGGATGCGCTGATGGTCAGCCCTACCGCCGCCTTGGAAGAGTGATAGAGCGACTCCAGCAGCGGCAGGATCGGCTGCGTCGCGTATAGATCGATGAACGCGAACATCCCGCACAGGAAGACCGCCGCTACGCCCGAGAGCGGATGGAGAGGATGGCGCGCCGTCGCTACCGCACCCACCAGAGGCACCGGAGCGATCACCTCCGTCAGCCCGGAATCGCGAATTGAGCCCCCACTGACGCCGTCTTTCAGCACGCGCTGTCCGCCTTCCTGCGCCTTGACCTGCAATCGGCAGTCGTACCGAAAACTCTCATCGCGCAATTCCCAAGACTACTTTAGCCCGGCTCGACCGTGAACTGAGACAATCTCAGCAGACACATGGCAGACGCAGCCACACAGGGACCTCGACGATCCGGCGCCGCCGCCTTCGCCTTCCGCGACTTCAGACGCTATCAGCTTGCGCGCATGCTGGTCATCATGGGAGCGGAGGCGCAGTCGGTTGCGGTCGCCTGGCAGGTCTACCAGATCACCCACCGCGCCATCGACCTGGGCTACACCGGTCTCGCGCTCTTCCTGCCCGGATTGCTGTTCATGCTGCCCGCCGGGCATGTGGCCGACCGCTTCGACCGCCGCCAGGTGGTGCTGGTCTGCTACGCCCTGCAATGCATCGCCACCTCCCTGCTCTTCCTCTTCGCCTGGGGTGGCATGCATCATCTGCTGCCCATCTACACCGTCCTCTTCCTCATCGGCAGCGGCCGCGCCTTCAGCGGTCCAGCCAGTTCCGCACTGGTGCCGCACCTGGTGCCAACGGAGCACTTCGTGAACGCCGTCACCTGGGGCGCCACCGTCTTTCAGACCGCCAATATCGCCGGACCCGCCGTGGGCGGCCTGCTCTTCACCCTGCCGCTCGCGCGTGTGCGGCTGGTGCATTGGCGGCTCGCCCACTTTTCCGGCGCGCCCATCGTCTTCCTCTTCACCCTCGCCACTGTCATCGCGTTCCTGCTGCTGGTCGGCTCACTCCATGTGCGGCCGGGCCGGCAGGAGCATCGCGCGGCCAGTGTCGACGTGCTGCTCGAAGGCTTTCGCTACATGATGCGCGCCCGGCTGCTGCTCGGCTCCATTACGCTCGATCTATTCGTGGTGCTGCTGGGCGGCGCCACCGCGCTCATGCCCATCTTCGCGGAAAACATTCTGCATGTCGGCGCCTCCGGCCTGGGCATGCTGCGCGCCGCTCCGGCGATCGGCGCGCTCACCATCTCCATCCTGCTCTCCTTCCGGCCCATCGCCAGCCAGGCGGGAAAAAAGATGCTCATCTGCGTGGCCATCTTCGGCGCATCCACCATCGTCTTCGGCCTCTCGCGCAGTCTGCCGCTCTCGCTCGCCTCTCTCGTCGTGCTCGGCGCATCGGACATGGTCAGCGTCGTCGTGCGCTCCTCCCTGCTGCAGCTTGCCACTCCCATCGCTATGCGCGGCCGGGTCAGCGCCGTCAACTCCCTCTTCCTCGGTGCATCCAACGAACTGGGCGAGTACGAAAGCGGGCTGACCGCGCAGTGGCTCGGCCCGGTGCGCGCCGTCGTGCTGGGAGGCATCGGCTCCATGATGGTCACGGGGCTGTGGAGCGTCTTCTTCCCCACCCTGCGCAACGCGGACCGTCTCACCGCCGACGAACTGCTGCTGGGCGAAGAGGCTCAGTCCTCGCAGGAACCGGTAATGTAGACCGTAGGTTCAAGGAGATTGCATGAAACCCTGGCACATCATCGGTGGATTCACGCTGCTGGTCCTGTTAGTCGCCGCATGGCGCATTCACCTCTACGAGAAGGCGCGCAACGCCCCCGTCGCCACCACGTCGCGCTACGTCGAACATCCACTCTCGGACGACCAGTTGGTTACGCCCAAGAAGATGTTCATCGACAGCCTGCAGTCCGCCAAGGCGCTCAACGGCAAGCCCGTCTGGATGCAGGTGGGCTACACCGTCGCCTACTATCCCTATCGCGCCCACCGCATCGACTTTGCCCATACCGCCGGCACGCTTCCCGCAGCCCAGCAACTCGATATCAAGGACGTGATCGAGCAGACCGCGCCCTCCACCTGGCAGAGCCGCATCCCGCGCGGCGCGAAGAACGCCTTCGCCGTCTTCACCGAACCCGGCCATGACGGCGAATACGCCGCGCCCATCGCCACGCTCGGCGGAGCCGATGCCGCCGCCGATACCACCTGGTACTGCGACCAGATCTTCTTCTACCAGGATCCGCGCCAGCTCTATCACTTCTGGCCCGCGGACATCTGGCAGGCCGTCGATCAGCACCAGGCCAAGCCGGGCATGAACGAGATCCAGGCCGCCATGGCTTTGGGAAACGCGCAGCAATCCGACTCGACTGACTACGGCAACCGCACCGTGATCTACACCATCGAGCAGCCGGACAAGACCCGCCATGTCGCCGTCACCTTTGCCAACGGCAAAGCCACCCAGGTGAAGGAAAGCTGACCCGATGCACGCTCATTCAGAGCCTTGCTTCATCTCCGCCGCTCCGTCTATCCGCATCTAAACCGAGCATGCCGTACAACATCCACGTCGCTCACAATAAGCACGGCTTCCTGGTCACCGCCAAGCTGGTGGGACAGGACGCTGAAGAGCAAACCGTCTACCGCACGGTCGACGACGTGATGCGCGGCTTCCGCGACAGCGGCATCGAGATCGAAGCCCTGAAGCAACTGCGGCGGCATCTTGAAGATGGAAAGGACTACTCCATTCCCAACGCAGACCTCTCCCACGACAGCGTCACCCACATCTTCGGAACCTAACGCAGTCATCGCCTTCGGACATCTCACAGGGCTGTCATCCTGAGCGAAGACGAGTGCGCGCCATGCGCGCGCTCGTCGCAGTCGAAGGACCTGCGTTTTGCTCTTACTCGGACTCCGGATGCAGTTGCCGGTAGAACGCCTCCAGATCCTCTACTGTCCGCGCGATGCACACGGCCGGAGGATGATGCTCGAGCTGGCGCTGGCTGAAGATCGTCACACCGCCCCTTGGACAGAGCTTGACGCAGGGCACATCGATCACGTGAACGACAGGCGCCTCCGCATCGGTCTTTGTGCGCCGTTTAAACCATCGCTTGATCTTACTCAAGCCACCGCCGCCGCCATGCTTCTTCATCCTCTTCTGGCACTTCCTGCACGCCAGCACCAGTTCACCCTTCCACGGTGTCCGGTAGATGCGCAGAGGCCCAACCAGATCGATCGCTTCTATCTTTTTGCCCATAGCTCTTAGCAGGGATGCAGAAACAACACCGGCAGCTCGGGGTGGGAAGCGAGGGTGGGGCTGTGACTGTCATTCTGAGCGAACCGGCGTCCCCAAAAAGCCCGTTTTTGGTTTTTGGGGTGGAGAGTCGAAGGATCTGCTTCTCCGGCTGCAAGAATCACCCTCGCCGAACTTAAACGCTCGCCTGCTCCTCCAGCAGCATCAGCAACTCCTCCCACTCCGCTATCAGGCTGTCGTGCTCCGCGCGCAAGCGCGCCAACTCGTCAGTGCGCTGCTGCGTCTCGTCCACGCTGACGAAGATGCCCAACGCCTGCTCGGCATCGGCGATGCCCGCCTCCAGGCGCGGAATCTCCTCCTCCACAAAGTGCAGCCGCTCCCGCATCTGCTTGATCTTGATCGGATTCAGCCGGCGGCCCCGGGGCGCGTCCCCATTCTGCTCACTCATCGCCGCGCCAAGCTTGGTTGCCGTATCCGGTGTCGCGACCACGCTGCCATTTGCGCGCGCCGAACCGTTCGCCGTTGCCGGAGCAACCGGACCCGCCTTGCTGCGCAGAAAATCGTCGTAGTTGCCGGGGTAGACGTGCACCTTGCCGCCCTCGACCTCGAAGACCCGCGTGGCCAAGCCATCGATGAAGTAGCGATCGTGCGAGACAAAGATCACCGTGCCGCTGAAGTTGCGCACCGCTTCCAGCAGCACATCCTTGGCGCGCAGGTCGAGGTGGTTCGTCGGCTCATCCAGCAGCAGAAAATTCGCCGGACTCACCAGGATCCGCGCCAGCGCATAGCGATTGCGCTCGCCGCCGGAGAGCACGCCCAGCGGCTTGAACGCGTCATCGCCGGAGAAGAGGAAGCATCCCAGCAGACTGCGGAGGTCGGTGGTCGGCACGCGCGGCGCAATCGAGCTCAGGTCCTCCAGCATGCGCGCGTCTCCGTTCAGCACCTTGTATTGATCCTGCGCGAAGTACTCCGCCGTTACATTGTGTCCCAGCTTCAGCATCCCGCCGGTCGGCCCTTCACTGCCGGAGAGCATGCGGATGAGCGTCGATTTGCCCGCGCCATTCGCGCCCACCAGCGCGATGCGGTCACCGCGCTCGATGGTGAAGTCCACTCCGGTCAGTACCTGCTTCGCGCCGTAGCTCTTGGTCAGGTCCCTTACCTCGACCACCGTGCGGCCGCTCGCCGGCGGCTGCGGAAAGGTGAAGTGGATCGCCTTCTCCTCCTCCGGTATCTCGATGCGCTCGATCTTCTCCAGCTCCTTGATGCGGCTCTGCACCTGCTTCGCCTTCGTCGCCTGCGCGCGGAAGCGGTTGATGAACGTCTCCAGGTGCTCTATGTGCTCGCGTTGGTTACGATATGCCGACTCCAGTTGCGCCCGCCGCTCGCCCTTCTGCTGCATGTACTTCTCATAATTCCCGGCGTAGAAATGAATGCCCTTGTTCCAGATCTCGACGATCTTCGTCACCGTCACATCCAGAAAATAACGGTCGTGCGAGATCAGGATGTAGCCGTTGGGATAGCCGTGCAGATACTGCTCCAGCCAGTTGCGCGTTTCGAGATCGAGGTGGTTCGTGGGCTCATCCAGCAGCAGCAGGCTGGGCTTGGCCAGCAGCAGCCGGGCTAGCGCAATGCGCATCTGCCAGCCGCCGGAGAACTCCTGCGTCTGCCGCGACCAGTCCTCCTTCGAGAATCCCAGGCCATCCAGCACCGCACCCACCTGCGCATCCAGCGCATAGCCATCGCCCGCGCGGAAGCGCCCATCCAGGTGCGAGAAGCGGTTGGCCGCGGCAGCGTATTCCGCGCTCGCGGGATCGAACTCCGCCAGCCGGGTGGAGAGCGTCTCCAGCTCCTGCTCCATGCCGCGCAGCTCATCGAAGACCGCCAGGCATTCCTCGAACACACTCCGTCCGGAGAGCGCCAGCCCGTCCTGCGGCAGGTAGCCGATGGTGACATTCCTGGCCCGGTCAAGCGTGCCGTAGTCCAGCGACTCGAGGCCGGCCAGCGTCTTCATCAGCGTCGATTTGCCCGTACCGTTAGCGCCCACCAGCGCCGTTCGCTCGCCCGGCGTCACCAGCCAGTTCGCCCCCTCGAACAGCACGCGGGGACCGAAGCGCTTTCCGGCAGAAGAGAGTTGCAGCATATAAGGAGGTATCCACAACTATTGTCGCATCCGCGCAAACCCGGCCGGGTGCCCCATCCTGAGCGTAGCGAAGGGTGGGTACGCCAATCCCGCTACGGCGACTCCGTCTCATGCGGCGGACCGATCTCGCGCCGCTTCGCCTTGATCTCGCGATAGATCGCCAACTCGCGGTCCGCATCCGCCGTGCGCCCGTCCCGCCGATAGGCCGTCTGCAACTGATAGTGCACGTAATAATCCTCGGGCTGCGCGCGCGCCGCTGCTTCCAGGTGCGCGATTGCGTCCTTCACCAGCCCCTGCTCCAACTGCATCTTGCCCAGTTGATACTGCGCCTGCGCGTTCTCCGGCTGTTCGGCCACCACCGTCTTCAGCAGCGTTTCCGCCTCCGGCTTCTGCGATGTCTCGAGCAGCGCATACGCCAGGTAGAACTGCACCTCCGGCGCCGGGCCGCCGAGCTTCAACTCCTGCCGCAGCTCCGGAATCGCCTCGCTCGGCCGGTCCAGATGGATGAGCGCGACCCCTATCTGGTAGTGCGCCTGCCTGGCCGAGGGGTCCTCCGCGGCCACCTTGCGGAAGCAGCTCACGGCGTGTTCGTAGTTTTCCGTCTGGTCGTAGACCTGGCACACCATCGCCAGCTCGTCCGCCGGCAGGCGCTTCGCGGAAAGCTTGTCCAGCAGCGCGTTGGCTCGCTGCGGATCGCCCGCGCGCGCCAGCGAAAAGGCGTCGGCGTACGCGGCACGCGAGTTGTCGAGCACCGCGTCGCCCAGCGGATCGAAGGCCTTCACCGCCTCCGCGAATCGCTGCACGGAGAAGAGCGACAGCCCCAGCAGCACGCGCAACTGGCGCCCATTGGGGTCATCGACACTGTCCGGTTCGCTCGCCAACGCCAGGTCCAGCGCGCGCGCACTCTCGCTGTAGTTCCCCACTCGAAATGCCGCCAGTCCCAGGTTGCGCATCAGCCCCGGTGTCGTCGGATCCCAGTGCTCGGCCTGCCCGAAGAGCCCGATCGCTTCGTCGAATTTGCCCTGCCGCGCGTCGGCCGTTCCCCAATCGCTATAGCCCTTCGCCAGCGCCGCGCGCAGCTTCCCCTCGCGCGCCTCATTGGCCTTGCGCTGCGCCGGCGATAACGTCGGCTGCCGCTGCACGCGATCCGGATGGAGGATGGCGTCCTCCCGCAGCCGCAGTGCCCGCGCATTGTGCGGCTCCTTCGCCAGCACCGCGTCAATCTCGCGCCTGGCCTGCCCTGCCCTGTCCTCCGACTTGTCCTCCGACTTGTTTTCTGCCTTGACGACGCCTAGCAAAGCCGCCGCCAGATCCAGACGCGTTGCAACCGCATCTTCCAGTGTCAGCGATCCGCGGTCGAGCTTGATCGCCTCCTCCCACTCCCCTTGCGAAGCGCGCACCTCACCCATCTGCCGCAGACCCACCGCCAGCAGACCGCGGCTTGCGCTCACCACGGCGGCGGCATCGCCACTCTGCGTCGCCACGCGTTGCGCCTCCAGCCGCTGCTCAAGCTCGCGCGCGGCCGCGACACTGGAAGCGCTGGTGGTAGACGTTGGAGGGGCGATAGCATGCCTCGCCGGCTGCCCATGGGTCGCCGTGGTTTGCGACGCGGCTGACGTGCTGGCACTCAGGGCGAGAAGCAGGCCGCAAAGAAAAGAGCCGTAGACAGGAAGACTGCTGGCGGAACGTTGCCGTCGCCTTCGGAGCTGGATGTCCACACTGCTCCTGAAATCAGAAATGCTGAATCGAGAGATGCCCACGGGAAAGATGCCCAAATGATAAACGGCAGGACCTGCGAAGAGCCAGGTCCTGCCGTATGGGTAGTGCGGGTTAGGGTTAGAAGTTGATGTGCAGCGTGTATTGAAGCTGCCGCGCCGCGTTGCCGATGGTGGCGTTCGATGTACCGAATCCAGTCTTGATCGGCGCAAGAGTGATCACATTGTTGGTTGGGGAGCAGGGGCTGTAGAGACTATTCTGGTTGGGCGCGCCGCAGTTGACGCCGCTGACAGGAGTGAAACTACCGCTGCTGGCATTGAAGTTAGCATGGTTGAAGACGTCGAAGAAGTCCATGCGGAACTGAAGCGTCACGCGCTCCTTCACCTTCCAGTTCTTGTCGACGGAGAAGTCCGTATTGTTGAAATTCGGACCTCCACAG
Source organism: Acidobacteriaceae bacterium (assembly GCA_051001135.1). Lineage (GTDB taxonomy): Bacteria > Acidobacteriota > Terriglobia > Terriglobales > Acidobacteriaceae > CAWHMN01. Next base: position 16,024 of record JBPCNO010000163.1, on the reverse strand, counting down.
TAGCCCCGTGGGGCCACGTTGCTCGGGATCGTGCCAATCGGATACCCGACCAGGGTGAAGGCGTTGGGGTTGATGACCTGCGAACCCTTCCGGCCCGATACGCAGCTTTGGCCGGGCACCCGCAACGGACGCTGGGGCGAAGTAAATCCCGTCTGCGCCAGCGCGTTCAGTGAACCCGCGCCCGGAGGCAATTCCATCAGGCCGGTGGCTGGATTGAGCACCGTCTGCACAAGCGCGGTGTTCTCCGATGCTCCCTGGAAGATGGTGAAGCTGTTTCCGTTTGCGGCACTGACAATGCCGCTCAGCTCCCAGCCGCCCAGCGTTCCTCTCATCAGCGTATTGTGTCCGGTGAGCTGTGGCAGAAAGTAAATGGCGTTGGCGATAAAGATGTTGGGACGGTTGGTGTTGCTATTGCCGCGGTCGAGCCCTTGATCCGGATAGTAGGTGAAGGTCTGTTGGCCGAGACCTCCACCCGAATCGTCCGTTACGATGTTGGCAATGGCATGCGACCAGGTGTAGGCGCCCTGCAACTGCAGCGCCTTCAGCCGTGTCTTGACCAGGGTTTGCAGGCCCGCGTAATAGGAGTTGCCGGCGTGAGTCCAATACGTCAGGGTGTTGTAGTTGGAGAACGGACGTAGGGCCGTCTGCGCTCCACCGTTGACGAAGGAGGCGGCCAGCCAGTTCTGCTGGGGAATTTGGTTGATGTCCTCAGTGGACGTCAGGTGGATGCCCCGGTTGCCGACGTAGCTGATCTGGAACAGCGTGTTCGGATTCAGTTGCTGCTGCAACGAGACATTCCACTGCCACGAATTCGGCAGAATGGCGCGAGGCTCGATACCGCCGGCCGGACTGGTGGTGCCACCCTGCAGAGACGCCGGCGTGGCTCCCCCGAGCGAGCGCGCGTAGTTTGAGGTGTTGATCGCAAACGGGGCATTCGCAACCAGGGTGTACCGGGACACACGCTCACGTTGGAAGAACTGGCCACCGCCCGCGCTCAGCACCGTCCTGCCGTTGCCCAACAGGTCGTACACCACGCCGACGCGCGGAGCGAACTGGTGGTAATTCACGTTCACCAGATATTTGTTTGGTCCCGGGACGCCATGGCTGAAGTTAGTGCCGAACTGCGCGTTGGCCGCTCCGCACGGATCCTTGCCCGGCGCGACCCAAAGGCCGTTGCAGGCATCCGTTGCCGGGAGCGCGGGATTGTAGAGCTGCGGCTGGAAGCTCGTGATCTGGTTGTTTGGCTGGAAGGTTGGCGGCATGATGGAGTAGCGCAGGCCGGCGTTCAGCGTCAACCGCGGCGTCAGCTTGACCGTATCCATTGCATAGAATTCGTAGTCGCGCCAGCGCAGTTGCGCTCTGACGTTGGTGGAGGTTTCGCTGATCAGCAGCGGATTTCCCGGAACGAGGATGTTCGCCAGTGTATTGCCGGTCCTCGCGCCACCGGTGGCTACACTTCCGTCGCTCGGGGTGAGGGTCGGCCGCTCGGATGCTGCCGGACCGGTATCTTCATTCTTGCCGTCCCAATCCAGGCTGGTGCCGAACCTCAGCGTGTGGCGCCCCCAGACCTTCGAGAGATCGTCCTGCGCGCTATACAGATCCAACTGGTTCTGCCACGGCGCGATCAACGCGGTCTGCGTTCCATAGACGGTTACCTGCGGAACGCCCTGCTTGGAGTTCTTGAGTGATTCGGAGTAGAGGGTAGGAATAGCGGAGGTGATCTGCCCCAGCAAGCCGGGGTTGGTGCCGCCAGGCGTGATGATGATGCGGTTGTTGGAGTATTGAAACGCTACATCGTTCACCATGGAGTTGCTGATGGTCGAGGTCCAGCGTCCCATGATCGACTTCGAGGGCTGTGCCCAGCTGCTGTCCAGCGCGGGGAACGGTGTATCGCCCCAGTAACCGGCGTTGAAGGCCGGATTGGTCCAGCTATCCTGCGTGTACCGTCCGCTGATCACGTTGCGCGGCGTTATGTTGTAGTCGACACGCACGTTCTCTTCGCGCCAGTAGAGGCCGGTCGACAGTGACTGCGACCAGTTATTACCGTTGGCGTCCAGGGTTGCACGCGTGGGCAGGGGGAACATCTTCATCAGTGTCGCGGCGGCGGGGTCGACGGCGGCCAGGGCCAGTTTGTTTCCTGGCGCCTGGAACTGCGCGGGAATGGTTGGCGTTTGCTGTTGACAGCTCACCGTCGAGTTAAGGCTGGTAGTGGAAAAATCACCCGCCTCTTCCGCCGCCGTGGGCACGCAGGCGCTGAGCGTACGGCCGCGGATCTCATGGTTCCACTCTTCGCTGAAGAAGAAGAACAGCTTGTCCTTCTTGATCGGGCCGCCGATGGAGTAGCCCCAGTCATTGCGGCGCAGCTTGTCCTTGCCGTTCTCCGGCAGGCCCTTGCCTGCGTTCTGTGTAGCGAAGTAGTTGTAGCTGTTCAGCGCATCGTTGCGGCCGTCATAGAACGCGCTGCCGTGGAATGCGTTGGTGCCGCTGCGGGTGATGATGCTGATGATGGCGCCCGAAGCCTGACCGTACTGCGCGCTCATGCTGTTGGTCAGCATCTTGAACTCGGCGATCGCCTCGTTCGACGGATAGATCAGGATGGTGCGGTTCGACCCGGTGTCGTTGTTGTTCACGCCATCGATCAGGAACAGGTTGTTGGTGGTCGGGTTGCCGTTGACCGACATGTCCACGCCGCCCTGCAGGCCCTTGTTCTTGGTATCGAAGTTGTTTGCTGGAGAGACGCCCGGGTTCATCAGCGTCAGTTCCACAAAGCTGCGGCCGTTCAGCGGCAACTCCTTCACCTGGTTGCCATCCACCACCTCGCCCAGCGTCGCATTGTCCGTTTGCACCTGGACGTTGCTGTCCTGGACCGTCACCTCCTGCGCCTGCGAGCCCACCTGCAGTTGCGCGTTGACGGTATTGGTCGTGGCTACGTTCACCACAATGTTTTGCGTTGTGAACTGTTTGAAGTTCGGCGCCGACACCGACATCTGGTACGTGCCCGGCGGCACGTCGGGCACCGTGTATTCGCCGCTGCCATTCGTCTGAACCGTTCGCGTGAAGCCGGTGGAAGGCTGGCTGATGGTGACTGGAACATCTGCCACTGCCGCGCCGGATGAGTCGGTCACAAGTCCGATAACCTGTCCCGACGTCTGCTGGGCATACATCGGCGTGAGCGACAGACACACTGCGCACCACAGGATGAGCAGCCAATAGCGTGTGCGTATCATTTTGGTCTCCCTCAAAAATGCTGCATGTTCTACGTGTGAGTTCTCTTTGCTTGTCGGAACCAGGGGTGCCGTCGCGGAACGGCCCGGAATCTTGCGCCCGGCGCCCCCCTCGACCTCGCATGCCCTCGGCCCCACTGCTACTTCATCAACCGAACGCTGGCCCGTTTTCCCCGGCAAACCCGGTTCCGAATCCTCGGCGCATCTCTTTTCAAAAAGATTGCGTCTGCCGGTGTATACATGAATGAAATAAAAGCTGTCCAGAAGAAACGAATCGATTTAAACAAACGAGTTACCTTGATTGTTCGGGGGCCCGGTCCGGCGCTCAAAAACGGGCGCTTTTTTAGCTCACGAAGCGGGGCCGGGGAGGTCTGTTCACCGGATGGAAACTTCCCTATCTTCTTGCAGTTGGGCGGACGACTCTCCCATCGGTGACGCCCACCCCTTCAAGCACCGGGTAGTACCGGTCGGCTTCGAGGTTGACCATCCTGTCCACATGCCCGGAAGGCCACCGCACCTCCACCGTATCAATCTTCTTTCCCGCCCCCAGGCCGAAGTGCACCCGCAGGTCGCTCTGGGACAGGTAGCTTCCGCCGCTGCGGACCTCATCCGTCTGCGTCACTCCCGCCGCCGTGATGGTCACGCGCGCGCCCAGACCCAGCCGGTTGCTCCGCTTTTCACCGGCGGGGGTCTTTCCCGGCACGGTCGGGCCGGGCACGGTCGGGCCGGGCATGGCGCCCGCCAGCTCGAAGCCCACCCAATGCCGGCCGCTGCCGCCCGTGTCGCTCACCCCCCTGTCGCTTACACCATTGTTGTGTAGGATCGCCGGTGAGCCGTCCACATCGCCCACCACAATGTCCATATTGCCGTCGTTGTCGAGATCGGCGACCGCCAGGCCCCGGCTCACGCGCGGCTCCGTCAGCGCCGCGCCGCCCTGCGCGCTCGCATCGCAGAAGGATCCGTTGCCCAGGTTCATGAACAGATTCTTCGGCTGCCGGTAGCGGGCGCCGGAGGGCAGCGAGTCCACCTGCGGATACACCTGCCCGTTGGCCGCGATGATGTCCTCCCATCCATCGTTGTCCAGGTCCACAAAGGCGTCGCCCCACTTCACCCACGGCAGCGTGGCCAGCGCCTCTCCCGCGTCATAGGAGACGTCGCGGAAGTTCCACTTGCCCAGATTCTCGTAAAGCGCGTTGTACTCGTCCGCGAAGTTGGTTACGTAAATGGAGAAGCGGCCGGTATGGTTGTAGTCGCCGATAGCCACCCCCATCGACCCCTGCTCCGACCCGTCGTCGCTCACTGCCGCGCCCGATTCGTAGCTGAGGTCGGTGAACTTCCCATTGCCGTCGTTGCGATAGAGGTAGTTCGGGGTCGAGTCATTCGCCACGTAGATGTCCGGCCGGCCTGTATTGTTGAAGTCCGACCACACCACGCCCAGCCCGTAGTAGCCGTCCTTATCGCTGACCCCGGCGGCCTTCGACACATCGGTGAAGGTGCCATCGCCATTGTTGTGGAAGAGCGAATCGCCCGCGCCCTTGAGGCCCCGCGGCCCGCACTGCACATCCAGTCCCCGATACTTGCAGGTCGGCCCTTTGCCGAAGCCCGGCAGGTCATCCAGCTTGAAGTCCACATAATTCGTAACCATCAGATCGACGAATCCATCGCCGTCGTAGTCCCCGAAGGCCGCACCCGTAGACCAGCGGCCATCCGCCACCCCGGCCTGTTTGGTCACGTCCGTAAAGGTCCCATCGCCGTTGTTGCGGTAGAGCACGTTGCCGCCCAGGCAGGTCACGTAAATGTCCGGCCAGCCGTCGTTGTTGTAGTCGCCCACCGCCCCGCCCATGGCGAAGCAGGGATACTTCACGCCCGCCTTCTCCGTCACGTTGGTGAAGGTGCTATCGTGATTGTTGTGGTAGAGCGCGCTCGGCGCCCGCTCGCCCTTGAGCGCCATGGCCACCGTCGGCGCATTCGGAAAGTAGAGGTCCGGCCAGCCATCGCGGTCGTAGTCGATCACGATCACCCCGCCGCTCATCGACTCGACGATGTACTTCTTCTCCGGCGCCGAAAGATGCACGAAGTCGATACCGGCGCGCTTGGTCACATCCGTGAACTGTGGGATGGTGCGGCCGCTGCACACCTGCGTGTGCGCCCCCGGCGGCGGCGGCGACGCAGCGCTATGCGCCTGCCCGAAGCTGCCCGGCGCAAGCGCCACGCACACCACTACGCCCGCCACCTGTCGCCACCGCCGCATCCCGTCTCCCCTGCGGGCGCAGAACTCCCTCCCACTGTGCGACCTATACAGCAGCGGCCAGCTTCAAAGCAACGCCCTCGGCCCCGGCGGAAGCAACTGGCTTTTCTCAGGCGTATACGCTGCTGGTTTTCTGGGTGCTGGCTCCTGGCTGCTGGCTCCGGCTGCTGTCTCCTGGCTTTTCGCTGCTGGTTTTCTGAAGGGCCTAAGGTCAATGTGGGCACAACCACGTTCACTTTGACGAGGTTACGAGGTACTCTACTGGACCTACCTTGCCGACCGTGACGCCATCACAAGACAGCAACGGCAATGTCACTCTAAATCTCAATATGAATATGCGAGATCCGTTTCAACCTCTTGGACAAGGTGCAGCTTCCAATGTGAGTATTACAGTTAATCAGGCCGCAAATGCGGCGAACCGGATCACGGCAGTAGACTCCGGCTGCGGCCAGCTACGTCTACGACGCAGACGGGCAGCGGGTGCGCTCTACTACCGGTTCCAGCTGCCTGGAGTCGATCTATATGGGCGGGGAGTTGGTAGCGCAAAAGGACCAGACGGGCGGCTGGACGGACTACCTCCAGGCCGATGGCAAGCTGATCGCCAAGAACGGGGCCGCCGGGCTCTACTACTACCACACCGACAATCTTGGCTCCACGCGGCAGCTCATCCCCGCCGCGAACATCCTGGCCGGCGCTGCCTGGGACTACGCCCCGTTCGGCCAGGACCTGTACAACAGCGGCTACCCCGAAGTGCTGACCTTCACTGGTCATCAGACCGACTACGAATCCGGGCTGCAGTACTTCGGCGCGCGCTACTACTCCGCCAACCAGGGCCGCTTCCTCAGCCCCGACTGGGCCGACAAACCCGAGGCGGTGCCCTACTCCGATCTCACCGATCCGCAGAGCCTTAATCTGTATGGGTATGTCAGGAATAACCCGCTGAGCAAGACCGATGCGGATGGCCACTGCTGTAACGAATCTACATATGCATTAGCTGGTGCCCCCATTGCCTTCGGAATCGGATTACAAAACGTGGCTAGGTCGCCCTATACCAAGATAGCTCTGGGAGCAGCAGCAGTAGTTGTTGCAGCTCCAGAGGTAGGGGCGGGTAGCGCAGGAGCCACAAGTGTCGGAGCGGGTCTCCTTGCCGGAGCAGCAGCTGTATCTATCGTCGGAACTGCTGTTAACACCGTGAACACAACTTGTCGGGGTTGCCACGAATACGAACACGGATGCAGCAACTAATATGGTTACCAATGTCACCAACCCGATTGCCGGGGGAGCAGCGCTCGTTACCAATTCGGCGGCGAATGGACCGATGGCAGCAGATGCGGCCACTTTCGGTGCCGCGATCAAAGGAGTTGCTTCGGGGAATGGGATCAAAAACCCCGCCGAAGCCGCCAACAGCATTGGTGGCGCAATCGATTCCGCGAAAGCTTTGGCTACTACGGTCACAAGTACGATCAGCGGATATTTTGTGCAGCCACCGCTCCCTGCAGCAGCACCATCTGTTCCAAAGTAGGCAGCAGTCTAAGAGAGGACTTGCCAAAAGCTCATGAGGACGAGAAACATCGCGATTATTGAATGCGCTGTTGTCTTGGGAATCGTACTATCTGCTTTTGTGATTCCCCGCAGCTTTCCATTACAAACATTTGTTATGATTGCCGGTGGGATATTTCTTGGCGCAAATGTCATTATTTTCATGAGCTTCAGAAAGGAGGCTGCGGGACGCCCTTACCGGATGACGCCTCGGACGTATCTAGCAATAGCACTCTTCACTATTTATTGGATTGTATGCTTGCTCTCACGTTGACGCACACAGCTCTCGTGGTTGGACGAATTAAGTATGTGCCTGATTATGGAATTTGTGAGCTGCCTACTCCGGCAGCATGGCCGCTACGTCTACGACGCGGACGGCCAGAGGGTGCGGTCGAGCACCGGCTCCGGCTGTCTGGAGTCGATCTACTTGGGGGTGCGCTGCTGGCGCAGAAGGACCAGAGCGGCGGCTGGACGGACTACATCCAGGCGGACGGCAAGCTGCTGGCCAAGAATGGGCCTGCCGGACTCTACTACTACCACACCGACAATCTGGGCTCTACCCGGCAGCTCATTCCGGCCGCCAACATCCTCGCCGGCGCGGCCTGGGACTACGCCCCCTTCGGCCAGGATCTGTTCAACAGCGGTTACAACGAGGTGCTCACCTTCACCGGTCAGCAGACCGACTACGAGTCCGGCCTGCAGTACCTGGGCGCGCTCTACTACTCCGCCAATCAGGGCCGCTTCCTCAGCCCCGATTGGGCTGACAAGCCGGAAGCTGTGCCGTACTCCGACCTCACCGATCCTCAGAGCCTTAATCTGTATGGTACGGGCTCAGCCCGTACATCCCTGGCTAAGTGCATGCGGCTCTAGCCGCTGAGGGATGGTTTCTCTCGGGCAAAAGAAATGGCCCGGCCCAATTTAATCAGCCGGGCCATTTGGTGCAACTGCTTAGCGTCCCAACCCCGACGCCAGCGTCTTCACCATCGTGCCATTTGCATCATCGTCTTTCAGAGCCCACACGTATGCGCCGCCCAGCCCTCCCGGCACCCGGAAATCGACGTAGATCGCCTTCAGGAACGCCGTCTCCGGATTGTCGTAGGTATAAAACGTCTGGGTGATGGAATTGTAGAGCGACACCGCAATCCGTCGCGTATCGAAGGAGCGCGTGTAGCCATTCCCGTTCAGGTTGGCCAGCGTCGAATAGGTCGCGACACCCGGGGTCAACAGCGTGTCGCATCCAGGCGTGTTGCCGCTCAGGTCGGTGCACAGTCCCGCGCCATTCGCTAGCAGCACCGGCGACGGCCCGGTTGAGCTCTGGTAGAGGCCATGGTTGACATTGCGAACGCCCGTCCAGCCCGCACCGTAGAGAGGCACACCCATCAGGTATTTGTGCGGAGGCACCCCGGCCTTCAGATACGCGCTGACCGTATCTTCAATATCCAGCCCCTGCCCGAAATTCGGATCCTGGCGGGAGTCGAATAACGGCGAGGCGTGGTTGGTCGTCGTGTCCCATGAGCCCGCATAATTGTAACCGTCGATGGTAATAAAATCGACCTGCTTGGCGGCATTCTTGAGATCGATGTTGACGTAGTTCTGCGAGCCCGCCGGTCCATCGAAGCTCAGCGAGTACGTCTTCCCCGTCTGCGCGCTCAAGGCGTTCAACTGCGTGCGGAACTCCTTGAGCAGCAGCGTGAAGTTCTGCTTGTCCGCGGCCGCGGGGAACTCCCAGTCGAGGTTGAACCCATCGAACAGCCCCGGCGCCGTGATATTTCCGTTCCAGTCGCTGCCCACATTGCCCACCACGAACATGTTGATGCAGGACGCGGCCAGGGCATGGCGGCCCGCCTGCGTGCCGGCAGCGACGGAAAACGCCTGCGTGGCGCTGGCGTTGGCCCCGCCGAGAGAAATCACGGTCTTCAGGTTAGGATGAAGCTGCTTCAGCTTGAGGATCTCGGCGAAGTTGCCGAACAGCGGCCAACTACTCGCAATGCCGCCCACCGGTGGAAGATTGTTGTTTTCAAAGTCCGCCCATGCGTCCGCAATGACGCAAGTGTCGGAGGAGGGGTCAGAGGCGCTCGCCGACACATTGCCGAAGGCATAGATCAGGTGCGACAGCTTCGCCGCCGATCCGTTGCTCTCCAGATTCGCCAGGTTGTAGTTCGCGTAGTAGACGCTCCACTCTTCGAACCACCCCGCCAGAATCTTGCCCTGTTTGTCAGGCTGGAACTTATGCTGCTGAGCCGATGCCGGTGCCTGGAATGCGGCCATTGCGATCAAGCCTGCGAAGAAGAGCGAGAGGTGGAGGGAAGGGCCTTTTCTCATGGAGAGCGCCTTTCAATCGTTTTAATCGAACGCGCGCAGCATAAGACCCCGCGGCTTGTCTTGGCAAGCATTCTTCGCGGCAGCAGCCTTAGGCCACTTCCGTGCGCGCCGCTCCTCCCGTACCATCAGGCAGCAGGAGACGATAACCCATGGACAAGACAACCGAGTTGTGGCTGATTCGTCACGGCGAGACCGAGTGGAGCGTCTCCGGCGCGCACACCGGCATCAGCGATATCCCGCTCACCGCGCGCGGCGAAGAGCGCGCCGCCGGCGTCCGCGACTATCTGCGCCACCGCCCCTTCGCGCTGGTGCTGGTCAGTCCGCGCAAACGCGCGCAGGAGACCTGCCGCATCGCCGGCTACGCCGATCAGGCCCAGATCGATCCCGATCTGGCGGAGTGGAACTACGGCGACTTCGAGGGCAAGACCACCACCGAGATCCGCAAGACCTATCCGGACTGGGATATCTGGAAGGGCCCCGTCCCCCACGGCGAGACCATCGATCAGGTGGCCGTGCGCGCCCGCCGCGTCATCGACCGCAGCGTTGCGGCCGGCGGCCCCGTCGCACTCTTCGCCCACGGACACATCCTGCGCATCCTCACCGCCTGCTGGCTCGGCCTGCCTCCGGACGGGGGACGCCTCTTCGCCCTCGGCACCGGCTCCGTCAGCCGCCTCGGCTTCGAACGCGACACCCGCGTCATCTCCGCCTGGAACCGCTCCTTCGAAAACGAGTGAGCGGCCTTCTCCGTCCCAGCCACAAATCCGGGGGCCCCATTCTTTGCGCTGCACCAGAGCCGGCGTCGGCCACCCCATCCAAGCGCAAAGGGTGGGTCATGCGCCGTAAGGCGCATCCGCTCTCCTCATCGGGACGATTTACAGATACGAAATGAAACCGGTCTGCGCTCTCGCGCAGAGACCCACCCTTTGCGCCCTAACTTTACTGGCGACCCAGCGATGCCGAGGCGCAAAGAATGGGGCACCCGCTTCGTCTGACCCCTGACCCCTGACCCCTGCGCCCTGACCCCTGATCCCTGATCCCTGATCCCTGATCCCTGATCCCTGATCCCTGATCCCTGATTAAAACTGATTCCACAAGAACTGGTTGTAGACGTCGTGGTGATATTGCACCTCGGGCGTCTTCACGAACGTTCCCAGCAGCCGCGGACAGCGATCGGCCGAAGCCCGCTTCAGCTCGGCGTAGCGCTGCTTCACATCCTCGCCCAGCAGCTTGGTCGTCCACGGCGCCTTGGTGAAGTTGTCGATCGCCGTGTACACGTTGTCCGGCAGATAGCGCTTGGCCTGCCGCAGGTTGGCGATCTTCGACGTGTCCCCTTCCAGGCCGGTCTTGAAGATGGAAAACAGCACCAGGTACGGATTCGCGTCCGGGCTCACCGACCGCACCTCGATGCGCGCGCTCTTCTCGTTCCCGATGGGCACCCGCACCATCGATCCCCGATCGGTCGCCGAAGCCTTGATCTGGTTGGGCGCTTCGAAGTGCGGGTCCAGCCGCCGGTAGGCATTCACGCTCGCATTCAACAGCAGGCAGAGATCGTTGCCGTGCGTCAGCACGCGATCGATAAACGACCAGGCAAACGAGCTCAGCTTCTCCTCCCCCTGCGGATCCCACATCAGGTTCCTGCCGTTCTGGCTGATCGACAGGTTGGTGTGCATGCCGCTGCCGTTCACGCCCACCACCGGCTTGGGCAGAAACGAAGCCGTCAAACCCATCTTGTGCGCCACCTGCCGGCAGATCAGCTTATAAAGCTGGATCTGGTCCGCCGCGTTCACCACCTCGCCGTAGCCGTAGTTGATCTCGAACTGCGAAGGCGCAACCTCCGGATGGTCCTTCTCATTCTCGAAGCCCATCGCCCGCTGCACCTCGGCCGCGGTATCGATGAACAGGCGCAGCGGATCGCCCGGCAGCGAATGATAGTACCCGCCGGTATTCACGTACTCGAAGCGCCCCGTCTGGTTGAAGCGCTGCTCCGCGTCGATGCCCTGGAAGAGAAAGCCTTCGATCTCGTTGGCCGCGTTCAGCGTATAGCCCGCGCGCTCGTGCTGCTCGGTGGCAAAGTTTTTCAGCAGCCCGCGCACATCCGCCGCATACGGTGCGCCGCCCTTGTCGATCACCTCCGCGAACACCAGCACCTTGCCCGGACCGAAGATGTCCTCCGGCGTCCAGTAGAACGCGCCCCAGTCCAGCAACAGCCGCAGATCGCTCTCCCGCTGCGCCGTAAACCCGCGGATCGACGAGCCATCGAAGGTCAGGTTGTCCCAGCTCTTCACCAGAAATTTCTTGTCATAGTCCAGCATGTGCAGCCGCCCCTCCAGGTCGCTGAAGAGCACTGTCACCGCCTTGATTCTTTTCTCATCCGTCAGATACTTCAGCCGCTCCTCGCGCACCATGTCCGCGGCTACCCGGTTCCGTCGCTCTTCCTTTGCCTTCAGGTTCAGCTCTTCAAGTTCGTCATACCGAAGCACCAGAAAGTTGCGCTGTTCGTTGGTCATCGATCTCCTCGAATCATTGATTTCAGCGGCAACGTGGGCGCTTGAATCCAGCATACCGTCCGCCGCCCCTTCGCCCAAAACGCTTTCCGCCTGATACCCTTCCGGTGACTTCGGTAAGGCGCGCGGCGTGCGTAACTGTGCAACACTCTCATTGCGCTATGGCTCAATCCGCCCGCATGCCATTCTTTCGTCAACTCGCCGCCACGCTCCTGCTTGCGCTGCTATTCTTCACGCAGCCCGCCTCCGCCTATTCGGTGCTTTCGCATGAGCAGGTGGTCGACCTGGCCTGGAAGACGCACATCATTCCATTGCTCCAGGCCCGCTTTCCCAATCTCACGCCCGACCAGATCAAGGAGGCGCACGCCTACGCCTACGGCGGCGCCATCATCCAGGACATCGGCTACTACCCCTTCGGCAGCCATCAACTCAGTGACATGCTCCACTACGTGCGCTCCGGCGCCTTCGTCTCCAATCTCATTCGCGAGTCCACCAGCCCCGACGAGTACGCCTTCGCGCTCGGCGCCCTGGCCCACTACACCTCGGATACCTACGGCCATCCCGCCGTCAATCAGGCCACGGCCCGCGAATACCCCAAGCTGGAGCGCCGCTTCGGACCCACCGTCACCTATGCTGAAAATCCTGTCGCCCACCTGCAGACGGAGTTCGGCTTCGACGTCCTCGAAGTCGCGCAGCAACGCTACGCCCCCGAGGCGTACCACGATTTCATCGGCTTCCAGGTCGCCAAGCCGGTCTTTGAACGCGCCTTCCTCGACACCTATGGACTCGATCTCAACCAGGTCCTGACCCACGAAGATCTGGCCATCGGCACCTATCGCAAGACCATCAGCACGCTGCTTCCCAAAATGACCCGGGTCGCCTACGCCGATTTCCACAAGCAGATCCAGCAAACCGAGCCCACCTACGTCCCCAAGCACCTGATCTATCGCCTGAACAAGGCCGACTACAAGAAGGATTGGGACGACAACTACCAGAAGCCCGGCTTCGGCGCGCGCTTTGTGGGCGCCTTTCTCCGCCTCCTGCCCAAGATCGGCCCGCTTAAGGATCTCTCCCTGCGCATTCCCGATCCGGCCACGCAAAAGCAGTTCCTGGACGGCATGAACACCGTGGTCGATCGCTACCAAAAAGAGCTGGACGTGCTGAAGCGGGAGCCGCCGGACTCACCCTCGCTCACCTTGAGCCAGGTCGATCTGGACACCGGCAAGCCCACCGCGCCGGGCGAATACTCCCTCGCCGACCAGACCTACGCGCGCTACCTGCAGGCGGTCGCGCAACACCCCGAAAAGCCGCTTCCGCCGGCCGCCCGGGCCGATCTGCTGCACTATTTCGAGCGCGCCACGCCCGGTACCCTCAAACTGAAGAGGGCGCAGTGGAAGAGCCTTCCCGCCGACCTCCAGAAGCTGAAGCAGGCCCCTTCTCAGCCGCCCCAGCCTCAAGCCGTCGCCCGGGCGCCCCTCAACCCCCCGTGGTCTTAATTGCATCTCACCAGCGGAACCAAATTCACCCTCTGGATAGATGCATGGCCACGAAAACGAAGCTGCGAACCCGCACCGTCGCGCCACTCGCGCTTGTCACCCTGCTGCTCAGCGTTCCCGCAATTCCGGCATTCGCTCTGGCACCCCCGCAGACCCAGACCGACGCACAAGGCGCACCGGTACAGAGTTCGGACCAGATGAAGGCCGACCAGCAGGAAAGCAAACAGGCAAAGCAGCGGGCGAAGGACAACAAGAATGCTGCGAAAGAGAAGAAGAAAGCCACCAGCAGCACTGACCATGCAATGAAGAATCGGGACAAGGCTGCCAAAAGTGCTGAGAACACTCAGAAAAATCAGGACAAGGCTGCCAAGAACGCTGAGAGCGCACAAAGGCATCAGGACAAGGCGGATAGCGATCTGCAGCACGCCAACACGCCTCCGCCGCAGTAACGCGGGTGCCCCATCCTGACCCTAAGCGTAGTCGAAGGGGAAGGGTGGGGAACAGACGGAACGCGGGTGCCCCATTCTTTGCGCTTCACTAAACCCGGCGTCCTCCGGCTCATTTAAGCGCAAAGGGTGGGCCTCATGCGCCGGCAGGCGCACCTGCATGACTCCTGCTACCACTACAATAATCACGTGAGCACCCTCGCCACCTCGGCCACCTACACGGACATCGCCGCCCGGCTCACCGCCGGCGCCCGCATCTCCACCGAGGATGCTCGCTGGCTCTGGAACAACGCCTCCGACGTTGAATTGCGCACCCTCGCAACCCAGGTCCGTTCCCGCTTTCATCCAGCCGGCGCCGCCACCTACATGGTGATGCGCATCATCAACTACACCAACGTCTGCGTCGCCCAGTGCGACTACTGCGCCTTCTATCGCCTGCCCGGGCAGGAGGGCGGCTACGTGCTCCCGCAGGAAGCGGTCTTCGCCAAGCTGGACGAACTGCTCGCCCTGGGCGGCGACCTCGCGGCCTTCAACGGCGGCTTCAACCCGCACCTGCCGCTCGCCTACTACTGCGACCTCTTCGCCGCCATCCGCGCCCGCTACGGCAACCGGCTTGAGTTCTATGCCCTCACCATCGCCGAGTTCATGTATCTCGCCGACCACGCGAAGCTCCCCTTCGCCGAGGCCGCCGCACACCTCAAAGAAGCCGGCGTCCGCTGGATCACCGGCGGCGGCTCCGAGATCCTCACCGAAGACTTTCGCGCTCGGCACTCGAAGTTCAAGTACACCGTCGCCGCGTACTTCGAGGCGCAGCGCGCCATCCTTGAAGCGGGGCTCAAGACCACCGCCACCATGGTCATCGGCTTCGACGAATCGCTCGACGAGCGCCTCGAACACCTGGAGCGTACCCGCCGCTTTCAAGATGAAGTAGCCCACCTGGGCGGCGGTCTCCAGAGCTTTCTCTGCTGGACCTTCAAGCCGTACTTCACGCCGCTCGGCGAGGCCCTCGGATCGATCGAGATCACCCCCGCCGAATACCTGCGCCACCTCGCGCTATCGCGCATATACCTGGACAACATCCCGCGCATCCGCACCTCCGTGCTCACCCAGAACGAGCGCGCGCTCGACGGCCTGCGCTACGGTGCCGACGACTTCGACCTGCCCATCGAAGATGAGGTCACCCAGACCGCCGGCGCCACCATCTCCCTCGACTTCGACCGCATCCTCGGCTACGCCCGCCACCTCGGCTTCACCCCCACCTACCGCCACGTCGCGGTCGCCC
Source organism: Acidobacteriaceae bacterium (assembly GCA_051001135.1). Classification (GTDB taxonomy): domain Bacteria; phylum Acidobacteriota; class Terriglobia; order Terriglobales; family Acidobacteriaceae; genus CAWHMN01. The sequence goes on along the minus strand of JBPCNO010000163.1, from coordinate 963 downwards.
CATCCTGAGTGCAACGGAAGGCAGCATCCGGGTGCCCCATTCTGAACGAAGTGAAGGGTGGGAAGGCGGGATGTGAAGGGTGGGAAGAGACGGGAATTGGGTGCCCCATCCTGAACGAAGTGAAGGGTGGGAAGAGACGTAACCGGGTGCCCCATTCTTTGCGCCCCTGCAAAACCGGCGTCCTTCACATCTCCTAAAGTGCAAAGGGTGGGTATGCGCCGCCAGGCGCACCGCTTTGTCAAACCATCGTCATCCTGAGCGGAGCACGAAGTACGCAGTCGAAGGATCTGCGTCTATTCCTTCGCCGCAATGCAGCCTTCACGCGAGTGGTATTTTAGGAGCAATGGAGATGCGCCATGGCAACCGCCACCACCATACCCGTCGAAACCTATCTTCACAGCACTTACCATCCAGACTGCGATTTCGTCGATGGTGAGGTGAGGGAGAGGACGGTGGGAGAAAAAGATCACGCCCGCTTGCAGAAGCTGCTCCTGCTCTTCTTCGCCGGAATTGAGGATCAGGCTCGAATCTCCGTCTATCCCGAGCTCCGTACCCAGGTCTCGCCTACCCGCTATCGCGTGCCGGACATCACCGTGCTCGAAGCCGATGCCCCCGACGAGCAGGTCATCACCCATCCACCCTTGATCGTCATCGAGATCCTCTCCCCCGAAGATACCTTCGCCCGGGTGCGCGAGCGTATCGAGGATTACCTGGCCTTCGGCATACCTCACATCTGGATCGTCGACCCGCGGGATCGCATGGGCTACCTCTGCACCTCCGGCAACTTCCGTGAGTGGAAGGCCACCGCCGTGCTCTCCGTCCCCGGCCGGCCCATTACTCTCGACCTCGCGCAACTCCCCGCCTGAGCATCGTGGGTGCCCCATCCTGAGTGAAGCGAAGCAGGGGATCTGGGTGCCCCATTCTTTGCGCCCCACAAACTCCGGCGTCGCCGCACCACCCAAG
>JBPCNO010000162.1:0-8653 GCA_051001135.1 Acidobacteriaceae bacterium | reverse complement strand
GCCCAAGCCGGCGAGTGATTCGCCGGTTCAAAATCGGGCTGGCTGTTCCCAATCGGCGAAGACCAGATCCTTGAGCTCCTTACGCTGGCGCGGGGATTCCTCCATCTTGCGCAGGTGGTCCGGCAGCACGGATGGATCGCCAACATAACCGAGAGCGGTGACGGAAACGGTCTCGTAGTCCTCCGGAAGACGGAAGGCCTGCTGCGCTTTGGCATGGTCGAAGCCGGCCATGGAATGCGTATGCAGGCCCAGTGCGGTGGCCTGCAGCGCAAGGTTGGCGGTGGCCTGGCCGACGTCATGCCACGCATGCGCGTTGCGATCGCCGTTGTGGGAGAAGTGCTTGCGCGCCACGCTGAGGATGAGCACCGGCGCAGTCTTGGCCCAGGCCTGGTTGGGGGTGACGAGCGATTCGAAGATCCGGGTGTACGTGGCATCGCCACGGCGGCCGACGAAGAAGCGCCATGGCTGCTCATTGAAGGAGGACGCGGACCATCGCGCTGCTTCGAAGACCTTCTTCAGATCGTCCGCGGAGACGTCGCGGTCGGAAAAGGAGCGTGGGCTCCAACGGTGCAGGATAACGTCAAGCAAGCCGGACGCGGGTGCGCGCTTCAGGCTTTCCAGTGCGTCGGGCGTATACGCCATTTATTTTCTCCGAGTAAGTGAAGGAACTAAGACTTATGGTTGGATTCCGAGGGTGGCAGAAAGGTTCGGCCATTCTGCGGGCGCGAACATTGGTTGCGCCGCCGAGTGGCTCTCCAGCCGGATCTGTTGGCGGACAACGCAGCGTAGATAGCTATGGAGCGCGTTGCGCCTGGGAGCTCCATATATGATTCTCTGGAATCGAAATCGGAATTGGTTGGGCGGTATCGTTCGCCCGGATCTGGCTTTCACTCCCTATGGCACATATGCCTCCGGCACCCACGTTTCCATCGTCCGCTGCCAGCGGAAACCCCCGCAGCCATCGGAGTTATCATCGCTTCCTTCTGCTCGTCGCGGGGCTGGGCGGCCTGCTATATGGGGTCGATGTCGGCATCATTGGCGGGGCGCTGCCGTATCTGGAGGCCACCTCACGGCTGAACGCGGGCCAACTTTCGATCATCGTCGCCGCGGTGCTGCTGGGCAGCGTGATCTCGACGCTCTTCGCCGGACTGCTGGCCGACTGGATGGGCCGCAAACCGCTGATGACTCTAAGCGGGTTCACCTTTGTTCTGAGCATCCCGGTGATCGCGCTTTCGCACGGCTACGGGGCACTTTTCTTCGGCCGGCTGTTGCAAGGGATCAGCGGCGGCCTGATCGGGGTGGTGGTTCCGCTGTATCTTGCGGAGTGCCTGACTGCTGCACATCGCGGCAAGGGGACGGCGATCTTCCAGTGGCTGCTCACGCTGGGCATCGTCTCGGCCGCGCTCATCGGGATCTACTACAGCTATCGCGTGGCGGCGGTCGAACGACTGGCGGACCCGGCGATGGTGTTCCTGTTCAAGGACCAGGCATGGCGCCGCATCTTCTGGGTGTCGCTGCCGCCGGGCGTGCTGTTTGTGCTGGGCAGCCTGTTCGTAGCCGAGTCTCCGCGATGGCTGTTCCGGCGAGGCAAGAAGGAACTGGCCTATGCCGCGCTGCTGCGTTCCCGCGGCGTGGAACAAGCGAAGCTGGAACTGCAGGAGATGGAGCACACGGCGCTGCCCGCGAAGGCGACATCGGCTTCCGGAAAAGCACTGAAGGATTCACTGTTACGCCGGAAGTATGTGATCCCCTTCCTGCTGGCGTGCGTCATCCTGTTCTGCAACACGGCTACGGGCGTCAATTCGCTCATTGGGTACAACACCAGCATTCTGCTGCAGAGTGGGCTCTCGGATGTGCGCGCGCACTGGGGCTATGTGGTGTTCACCCTGGTGAACTTCCTGATGACCATTGGCGGCATGGCGCTGGTGGATCGCAAGGGCAGAAAGTTCCTGTTCATCCTGGGCACCGTGGGCATCACGATCTCGCTGGTCAGCGTGGGTGGACTGTTTCTGCGGACGGAGAAGCTGAACGTGGACGTTCGCGGCACCATTCAGGCGATGGTGGGGGCAGACCAGGCGCTCACTCTGCACTTCGATGAAGCGGAGGCGCAGAAGCTTCTGGCGGCGACTGGCGATCGGCAAACGGGGATTGATGCAAATCGCGCATCGCTGGCGGTGATTTACTCCTACGGCGATTTCACGGCAGCGACCAACTTCGTCCGCTCCGACTCCAAGGGCAGTCCGGCGATTCAGATTACGCGGGAGAGTTGCGTTCCACGGGGCCGGGTGGAGGCGTTCTTCAAGAATCCTTTCGCCAACCTGGACGCCGCGCGCTCGGCGCCGCTGAAGATCGACCGGGCGTACATCGGACGGGTGCCCAGCGCGGGACATGGCTGGCTGGTGGCAGCAGGCCTGTATATGTTTATGGCCTTCTATGCGATCGGGCCAGGAGTATGCGTTTGGCTGGCGCTGTCAGAGCTGATGCCGACGCGCATCCGGTCGAATGGCATGAGTATCGCGCTGGTGATCAACCAGTTGGTGTCGACTACACTGGCGGGAATTTTTCTGCCGGTGGTCAGCAAGTATGGATATTCGACCATGTTCTTTCTCTTCGCCAGCTTTACCGTGGTGTACCTCATTACCGTGACATTCTTCCTGCCGGAGACTAAAGGTAAGACCCTCGAAGAGATTGAAGAGTATTTTGAGACGGGGCGGCGCACGGTAAAGCTCGCGCGCTAAAGAAGGGTAGCGAGGCGGTGAACGATATAGTGGAATCAGGTGTCATCCTTGAGCTGAGAGTGACAGGTTGAGCTAAGTGCAAAGTCACCACTCCGGACTCGCGGGAGAGGTCAGGGAGCGCATGGATTGGGCGATAGCATGGGCATCGAAGTCGGGCAGAAGATCGGCGATTACGAGATCACGGGCAAGCTGGGCGCCGGTGGACTCGGCATGGTCTACGAGGTGCGGCACCTGATCTCGCAGCGGGCCGAGGCGATGAAGGTGCTGCTGCCCAACCAGATCGGCACAGCCGAGATGGCCGAGCGCTTTCGCCGCGAGGTGCAGTTGCTGGCAACGCTGAACCATGTGAATATCGCCGCGCTGCACAACGCCTTCTACTACAACGATCAACTGGTCATGGTGATGGAGTTGATCCATGGCGAGACGCTGCGCGACAGGAGCGGGCGGGCGCCGATCCCTCTGCCGGTCGTACTGAGTTATGCGTCCCAGATACTTTCAGCACTCGCATTCGCGCATCAGGCAGGCGTGGTTCACCGCGACATCAAGCCCTCCAACGTGATGATCACCCCGGCGAACATTGTGAAGTTGCTGGACTTCGGCATCGCCATCAGCGATCGTTCGACGGAGTTGACGAACCCGGGCTTTCTGGTGGGCTCGCTCAACTACATGTCTCCGGAACAGGTGAGCGGCGGCAAGGCGACGGCGCGCTCGGATATCTACTCGGTCGCGGTGACGCTGTACGAGGTGCTGACCGGCAGGCTGCCGATCACCGGCGCCACCAATTACGAGATCATGACCGGCCACTTGCAGCGCACGCCGATCGCCCCGGTCGAGATCAATCCCAGTATCCCGCTGGCTGTTTCGCACGCCATCATGCGGGCGCTGGCGAAGGATCCGCTGCAACGGTTTGCCAACGCCAGTGACTTCAACGCTGCCCTGCAGGCGGTGCCCTCCAGGCATGAGCACGGCTATGGATACGATCCAGATCGGACAAGAGAAATTGGACGGGGGATCGACGCGAGAGGCGAGACCATTCCGATTCCCAGCCTGATACGGCCGATCACGTCCGGGATGGTGCAGCGGCCGCCCTCCTCGGGTGGGCTGGAGTCGCTGCCGCTGGATACCTTGACCAAGCAGCTCGCGGTATTTATCGGGCCGGTAGCCAAGTTCGTGGTGAAGAAGCTGGCGGCTGAATGCGACGACATGGACCAGCTCTACGCAAAGGCCGCCAAGCAGATTCCGTCGGAGGCCGACCGGCAGAAGTTCCTGCGTTCGCGCAAGCGGTAGGCGGGCTGCCTGGTGACGAAGCGCAGATTCAATAGGTTCTGCTAGATCGATTGGGATGGCATGGATTCTTCGCTGCGCTCAGAATGACGGCACGGACGATTGACTCCCGTTCTATCCGTTCAGCATCTCGAAGGCTTTGATGAGGCTGGTGTGCATGCGATTGAAAGAGGCGGTCACCTCCGAGATCTCATCGTTGCCTTTGACGGTCAGGGGTGGCAGGTCCACCTCGCCTTTGCTGATGCGGTCGGCGGACTGCGAGACGCGGCGCAGCGGCCGGATCACCAGAAAATACATGGCGATATCGATCATGGCGATGGTCGCGAGAAAGATGATGCCGAGACTGATGAGCAGGTTGCGGAAGCCGTCCTGGGCCAGCTTGATCGGCACGGACATGGGCACGGAGATGATCTGCGAGGCGACGATCTCATTCGGCTGCCAGCCGAAGCCGTTCTGGCTGCCGTAGCGCGCCACCATGGATGTGGGCGCGACGCTGGGCTGGCTATGGCATTGCAGGCAGCCTCCGGCGGCGACGATGGGATACGCGACGTACAGCGACTCGCCTGTAGGGGTGGCACGCTGGCCGATCACCTGCGTCTTGGATGGGTTGTTGCGGAAATAGTTGATCAGGTCCGCCTCCCATTCCGTGGCGCGATCGCTCAGATTAGTGGGATTCAGCGCGGCTTCGCGCAGGGTGTAGTCGGGATAGGTCTTGCGCATGTTCTGGAAGGTGGTGGTCGCCGCATAGAAGGGAATGGTCTGCGGCAGGAAGGTGCCGGCGTGCTCCGGCGTCACCTCCAGCACCGGGCTTATCTGCTGTTCGGTGTAGTCCTTGGTCGCACTCGCACTGGTGCTCAACAGCTCCGCCTGCTGCAAAACCTGCTGTTTGGCGTTGCCGATAAGGAAGCTGTACGCGTTGCGCGCGATGAGGTACATGCCGATGCCAAAGACGATCAAGAGGACGAGGTTGAATTTAATTAGCAATTTCAAAGCGAGATTCTCCTGACCGGCCTAACCAGACTCACGCCGTACGCCACGGCTGAATGGCACAGTGGATGCGCCAAGCAAGCATAGGCGGGAGCGCGCTCCGCCTCAAGCACTTCCTGTACTTTCTTCCCGCCGCGCCCTTCTCGCCGTTCCGGTAAGGACCGGGAGCTATGTTCCGGGGGTCGGCCGGCCGTTCATCCATCCACCGCCGGCTTGTGGTATTTTGCGTGAGAGCGATCGAGAGCGCCATCCGGAGAGCGTTCTCGCCCATGGCGCGGGTGGGATGAGAAGAGCCAGTCATCATGAGTGAAGCGGCGGCGTTGGGAATCGAATTCGCTGCGGGCACGGACCTCGGCTGCAAACGCACGAACAACGAAGACAGCTTCGGCTACGACCTGGCGCGCCAGATCTATGTGGTGTGTGACGGCATGGGAGGCATGGCCGCCGGGGAGGTGGCCAGCGCCACGGCTGTGCGCAAGCTGCTGAAGTCCTTCGACGAGGAGAGCGCGGCGTCTGTGCACACGCCGGCGGAGACGCGTCTTCGCAACGCCATTCACGCGGCCAATCGTTCAGTACACGAATCGGCCGTGCTGAGCGAGCGCCTGCGCGGCATGGGTACGACACTGGTGTGCGCCTGCCTGGACGCCAGCCGGATCATCGTCGGGAACGTGGGCGACAGCCGTGCCTATTTTCTGCGCGGGGGACAGTGCTTCCAGGTTACGCAGGACCACTCTCTGGTGGCGGAACAGCTCAGGGACGGACTCATCACGCCGGAGATGGCCGCGGCGTCGGATATGCAATCGGTGATCACGCGCGCGGTGGGCGTTGCGGATGCTGTGGAACCGGACCTCTTCGCGGCCGAGGTACAGGAGGCGGACATGGTGCTGCTCACCAGCGATGGGCTCACCCGGCATGTATCCGATGAAGAGATTGGCGCTATGCTGGCCAGTGGCGAGACCACCGAGGCGCTATGCGCCTCCTTGATCGCGCTGGCTCGGGAACGGGGCGGGGCCGATAACATTACCGTTCTCATCCTGCGGATCATTCGGCCCGCTGCGCACGTCTCCGAGCGCGTTCCCGCCGCCTGATCGCGCTGCGTCTCCGGCGATGGTCGCGGCCCCGTGAGGGTTGGACCGCTCTTAGGCTAAAGAGAAAGCCACGTGCGCTACAAGAGCGAAAGCCAGGCGACCAGCGCAGCAAGCTTTTCGTCCTGCGTCCACGGAGCACCAAACGGATGACCGAGATCGGCGAGACGGCGAGCAAGCTTATCGGGCTGCTGGTGAAGAGTGTGCGAGGCGATTTCCATCAGCTCGCTCTCCCTGGCGGTGAACGCCGCAAGGCCGCAGCGTTCGGTCGCGTGGTGCAGTGCTTCGCGGAAGAGTTCCCCATCGGCGGTGTGGATGAGAGCGTGAGAGGCCAGAATTTGCGCGAGCTCCGGAAGCGGCTTTCCGGATGCAAGCAGAAGGCCGCAGTGCTTGAGTTCATAGCCTTGCTTCCGAAGATCGGTGAGAACGGAGTGGATGGATTGGTACGCGAGATGTCGTGCTTCGGTCTGTACCCGCGCAATGAAGGTGCGGGCCTCGGCCAGCGGGCTCTTCTTCGCAGTGTGATACGGCTGGCGAAATGCATAGGTGAAGGTTTCGACCAGGTGCGGACGCCGGCGCAAGAGAACCCGAGGAGAGCCCTCGTCTGGAGAGCCGCCGTCTGGAGAGCTGGGGTCTGGAGAGCCGCCGTCTGGAGAACTGGGGTCCAGCGACAGCGCTACGAGGGCGGTCCATCCCGAGTGAGCACGAAGGCCCAGAGCAGCGTGCTTCATCCCAAACCTCCGAAACCTCCGCCAGAGCCGATCGTAGAACGCCAGGAGAGCCCGGGACAACGCATTCGGCGTTACTGATCCAACGGCCGGTCGAGCCGGCGACCTAGTGGGCGACCTGGGAGACGCAGCGGAAGCCGTTCAAGGCGCCGGGGGTGAGCACCTGGGCGCCGCTGCCGGAGAGATCGAAACGCACCACCAGCGGGGTGCCGTCGGGCAGCTTGATGGGGCTGTTGGAGATTTCGAGCGGGAAATCGAGCTCCGCGCCGGTGCTGGTTCGCTGCGCGTGCGCCTTATCGAGCAGGGCAAAGAGCGCCCAGGTGCCCTGGAACTGCAACAGCGGCAGATCCTTCGCGTCCAGATAGCTGGCGGTCAACTGCGCACTTCCGGCCGATTGTGCGTTCCAGGTGAACTGCTGGACGGCGTTGGTGCTGCTGATGCGCTGGCCATCCACGGAAAGGGTGGCGTTCTGCACCCCCTTGCTGGGCACGTCCCGCAGGCTGAAGGTGAGGGCCGGGGACTTGGCTCCCGCCGGAAACAGCGTGGACGAGAGAGCGGCGGCACGATTGAAGAAGCGAAGGAAGGATGGCGTGACCTGCAGCGGCGCGCCGGGCGCCGGAACGTATTGCGTTCCCTGCGGCGCCAGCAGGGTCTTGAGACTGTTGTTGTAGTACTGCCAGAGTGCGCCGGTCTCGGGAGCGAGGATCGCGTTGACCTCTGCGAGTGAAGCCGGCGTGGGTGAGGCGGAGGAGAAGGGGAACTTGGACATGAGCGCGTCAAAGGAACCGCAGAAGGTGCGCCCACCCGCGTTGGCGGCGGCCGGTCCAATGCCGCGAACCAGTCCTTCGGCTGATTTGATGGGGGCTTCCATCAGCGCCAGCACGGTGCCTTCGGTATGCGCCTGCGGATCGATGGTGAAGGCCTGGGCTGATTGACGCGCGGCGATGTGCGCAGCAGTGGCTGCTCCGACGATGGGCGTGGCGGCGGCGGGATCGGTAGCGCCCGCGGGATTCTGTGCCACCTGGGCGAGGTTGCCCTGGAGCGCGAGCAGGGCGTTGACATAGCCAGTATTCCCCGGACCGATGAAGCGGTCGTGGCTGTCGGGCGGGACGAGCACCTGGGTTGGCTGAAAGACACGGGCGATGTCCGGATTGGCGACGCCGGTGTTATGCGACACGGTGGAGAAGAGCGCCAGCAGGGGCGACGTGGGGCTGGCGAGAACGTTCAGCTTGCTCGCCGCATCCGCCAGGTTGCGATATCCGTTTACATGCGCGGCGTTCAGGAAGGCATGCCATTCCTTGAGGTAGTCGGCGGTGTAGCGGCTGGTAAGTTGCTGCGTGGTGCTGGCCCGGTCGAGCGAGGGAGCGGCGGCGTCGCCCAGCACCCAGGTCTCGCCATGGAAGTAGCGGTCGGGATGCTGGAGAGCGTCCTGCATGAACGAGAATCCGCCGCGGGTAAACGCGCCGGGAACGATGTGCGCGTCGACGACCACCTCGCTTGAGCCGGGAAAGAGGCGGTTGAACTCGATGGGAGGATTGGACTTGCCGGCGGCCGCGAGCATTCCCTGATAGACGCGATCGATGCCGCCAAACTTCGAGAGGTACGCCCGGGCGTGGCTAACGGCTGAGGAATCGGCGGCAATGGAATAGGGGTTCGCGCGCTTCAACTCGCCGGCATAGAAGTCCATCTGTGCGCGGGCAAGCTGTTGCTCGTCCGCGCCGAGCGTGGCGGTGGCGGGCCAATACTGCATGAGGACAGGCGCTAGGAACTCCGCGGTACTCTTCTCCGGATTGCTGGTGGTGATCAGGTAGGCTTTGAGCGGGTTATAGGC
>JBPCNO010000161.1:0-49310 GCA_051001135.1 Acidobacteriaceae bacterium | reverse complement strand
CGGACTTCCTCGCCTTTTTGCTGCTTGTTCTGCGGGTCGCTCTCACGGCGGTCCCGCTGCGCCTCTTCCTCCCGCAACTTTCCTTCCGCCGCGGTCACGCGCGCCTTCGCGACCGTCAGCTTGGCTGCGATCTGCTCCAGATGCCGCGGCAGCGCCGCTATCGATGCGGTCAACTGGCGTATCTCTTCATCCAGTTGCTGCAGACGCATCACCTGTTCCATTGCGGTATCCATGTCTTGGTCGGAGTCTAGCATGCGGCCGGTCTCGTGGCAGCGCCGCCATCCTGTACACTTTGCGGTTGGAACAGGCACCCACGCCCCCTGGAGTTACCTTCGTGCATTGTGCTTTATCACTGCGCTGCTTTGCTCGTGCTCTCTTTGCCGCCGCGCCTCTCGTTACCCTTGCGGCGCCCCTCGCAGCGCAGTCCTCCTCTGCAGTCAAGCCGCTCACGGTCGAACAGATCTTCGCCGATCCGGCGCTCAACGCCGAGCCTCCCGCGGGCGCTCTCTGGGCGCCGGATGGCACGCGCCTCACCTATCGCTCCGAGGCCGGAGACATCGTCGCCGTCACCGGCGCCACCGGACAGAGCAGCATCCTGGTCCCCCACGGCAAGATCAGCAGCTTTACCGGACCGGATGTCACCGAGCAGGATCGCGATCACCGAGCGCGCTACCACGAGGCCAGCTACATCTGGGGTCCGGATTCGCAGCATCTTCTGTTCGACGTCAACGGTCAGCTCTGGCTCTATTCGCTCCGGATGGGTGCCGGTGTCGGGATCGCCCAGACCGGTTCCGGCAGTGGCGACGACCCCAAGTTCGCACCGGACGGCAGCTCCGTCTCCTACATCCGCGAGCACAACCTGTATCTGCGCAAGCTGCCGGATACGCAGACCCCGCTTCGCCTGACCAATACCCGCGAGGACACGATGCTGAACGGCGAGGTGGACTGGGTCTATCTGGAAGAGCTCGATGTCCGCAGCAACTACTTCTGGTCGCCCGATTCCAAGAGCATCGCCTACCTGCAGATGAACGAGGCGTCCGTTCCTCAGTATCCGATCGTCGACTGGATTCCCACGCACGCGACTGTCGAGCAACAACGCTATCCGCAACCAGGAGATCCCAATCCCGCCGTGCGCGTCGGCGTGGTTTCCGTCGGGAATGGCAAAACCGTCTGGACGAAGGTGCCGCTGGAGAGCAGTCAGGACTACATTCCCCGCTTCGGCTGGCTCAATCACAAGACGCTCTGGGTGGAGACGCTGACCCGCGACCACAAACATCTGCGGATCTACTTCGCCGATGCCTCTACTGGCGCCACACGCCTCGCCATCGACCAGACTGACGACAAGTTCTTCGACGAGAGCTACGACATCACGATCTCGGGGCCGCACATCCTTCTGACCAGTTGGCGCGACGGCCACACTCAGATCTACTCCTACAGCTACGATGAAGCGCGTCCCATGGCCAGCGAAGCCAGACTGGAGCGGCAGCTCACCAGCGGGGACGGAGAGGTCGCCGCGATCAAGGGCGTGGATGCTGCCGCCGGTATCGTCTACTACCTCTCGAATGAGGGCGACCCCCGCCAGCAACAGATCTGGTCCGTGCACCTGGACGGCACCGGCAAGCAAAAGATCAGCGATGCCCCCGGCTTCCACGACCCTGTCTTCTCACCCAACGCCAAGTACTTCATCGATACCAGCAGCACTGCCATTACGCCGCCGCACATCAGCATGTGCAGCAATCCCCGTGAATGCCGCACCTTCTGGCAGGCGCCATCGCTCGACCGCTACGGTCTTACGGAGCCGAAACAGCTTGAACTGAGGGCCGGCGACGGCGCCACGCTCTATGCCTCGCTTCTTCTTCCCGCTGGTCATGAGGCAAACAAGAGCGCACCGCTCATCAATAATCCCTACGGCGGCCCGCACGTGCAGACCGTCGCGGACCGGTGGAGCGGCCGTGGCCTTCTGTTCGACGAACTGCTTGCGCAACATGGCTTCGCCGTTCTCCACGTGGACAACCGCGGCATGGGCGGCCGCGGCCGCGCCTTCGCCCAGGCTGCGTACCACAACCTCGGCCCGATTCAGCTTCAAGACCAGCTCGCCGCGATCGATCAGGTGCTGGCGCAGTATCCGCAACTGGACCCGCAAAGGCTCGGCTGGTGGGGATGGAGCTGGGGCGGCAGCTTCACCCTCAATGCACTCACCCATTCGGACCGCTTCCGTGCCGGTGTCGCCGTGGCCCCGGTCACCGACTGGCGCAACTACGACTCCATCTATACCGAGCGCTACATGGGCCTGCCCACGCAGAACCGCGAAGCGTACCGTGACGACTCCGCCGTCACGACAGCGGATAAGCTGCACGGCCGCCTTCTGCTGGCGCAGGGCACCGGCGATGACAACGTGCACATGGAAAACTCCATCCAGTTCATCCAGAAGCTCATCGATGCTGATCTTCCGTACGACCTGCAGCTCTATCCCCGCAAGACACATTCGATCGCCGGCAAGACCGCGCGCACCCATCTCTACACGCGCATCCTGGCGCAGTTCGAGACTTACCTGATGCCGGCCGCACAAAATGCCGAAGAGAAATCCGGAGGCGTGCAATGAGCGCTGTGTCCTCTCCGCATCCGTCGGCGAACGAAACTACCGGCGACCTCATCCGCGCCCGCACCACTCTGGGTGACTTCGAGCTCACCGTATTGACCGATGGCACCTACTACCTCGACGGCGGCGCCATGTTCGGTGTGGTGCCCAAGCCTCTGTGGGAGAAGCGCGCTCCGGCCGATGCCCTCAATCGCATTCTGCTCGGCACCAATACCGTGGTTGTGCGTACCGGGCAGCACACCGTCGTCATCGAGACCGGCATCGGCAACAAGCTGCCGGAGAAGCTACGCGCCATCCATGACGCCAAGCAGTGCCTCCCGGACAGCTTTCGAGCGGCCGGTATCGATCCCGCAGAGGTCGATATCGTCATCAATTCGCACCTGCACTTCGACCATTGCGGCTGGAACACGACACTCACCGACGATGGCGCGATCGTCCCCACCTTTCCCAACGCGCGCTACTTCGCGCATCGCGGCGAGGTGGAGCACGGTCATCTGCAACTGGAGCGGGACGCGGTCAGCTACATCAGCGCGAACTACGATCCGCTGGTCGAAAGCGGACAGATGACGCTGCTCGATGTCGCGCCCGGCCAGACGCTGGAGATTGTGCCCGGCGTCTCCGTCGAGACCTTCCCCGGCCACACCGATCAGCTCATGGGCATCCTGCTCGAATCCGCCGGGCAGAAGGCCTGCTACATCTCAGACCTTCTCCCCACCAGCGCGCACCTGGATATCACCTGGGTGATGGGCTACGACCTCGACCCTGTCCGCTGCATCGCCGAGCGCCAGCGCTTCTACAGCCGCGCTATTCCCGAGCAGTGGCTGGTGCTCTTCACCCACGACCATCACTCGCCCATGGGCTACATCGCGCTCAACGAGAAGGGCAAGCCGGTGCTGCACCGGAAGCCACAACGCGTGTAGCTCCTCCGGCCGGCGGGAGCAGCCTCATCCGCCCGAGCCCAGAATCCCAACAATCTTCGCGCCATCGGGGCTGCCCAGCCCGGTGCACGGGTCCCATCCCGTCCCCGCGCTGAAGCTTCCATTGCTCCCTTTCGTTACGTCGAAGAACCCGCTCTCCCCCGCCGCATAGAGCGCCGGGTTGATGAAGCCCGCCGGCTTTCCCGCCTTCTGGTTCGACAGCGCGATCAGCGCGGCCCACAGCGGCGCAACCGCGCTGGTGCCGCCCACGGTCTCGCTCTGTCCATCGACCAATATCTGATAGCCGCTCGCCGGGGCCGCGTCGCCCGCCACGTCCGGCGTACCGCGGCCGCCCGCCCCACCCGCCGGCGCGGGCACATTCACGCCGGATTGCCAGGTTGGCCGGGCAAAAAAGCCACTCACCCCGCCGCCGGTCGCGCCGCCGCCCTGCGCCATATCGTTCCACACCGTCTCACTCTGCCGCTTGGCGCCGCTCACCGTCAGGTCCGTGCCGCCGCAGGCCAGCACATGCGGGCTGGATGCCGGAAAGTCCACATGGTTCGCGCCGTCGCTCACCCCATCGGACGACCCGCTATCCCCCGAGGCCACCGTGATCGTGACGCCCAGCGCTGCGGCTGTCTGCATGGTGTTGTCGAAGCTGGTAAGCGCGTTCTGGGGCCACGACGACTCCGGGCCGCCCCAGGAGATTGAGATCACCGACGGCTTGTTGGTCGTGTCGTGAATCGCCGCCGAGATCGCATCTTGAAAACCCTGATTCGTATTCGGCGCAAAGTACACCGCGATCCGCGCTCCCGGCGCGATGCCACCCGCCACCTGGATATCCAGCGCCACCTCGCCGTCCGCGCCGCTCGGATCGCCCGGCGCATTGCTCCCGCCGTCGACCGGCACCGCCACCACCGCGGGTGGCGTAAGGCCCAGTTGCAGGAAGTAGGTCTGGATATCGCTCGCCGTGAACCCCCCGCCCAGCTCGATCAGCGCAATGCACTCCCCAGCGCCGTTCACGCCGGTCGGGAAGTCATACACCTTGGCGATCTGCGGAGAGGTAAAGCTCGCCGCCGCCGCGTTCGGATTCGTGTTGACGATCTCGCGCAGATAACGGATGTGCGGTCGCGCGACCGGACGCGTGTCCAGCCCCAGCACCGTCTCCACCACCGCCAGCTCCGTCTCCGGCACGGAGATCATCCCCGTGAGCGCGTGGAAGCGGCCGCCGGCATGTTCATAATCCTGCAGCGTCACGCCGAAGGCCGCCTGCAGTTGCTGCGCCGTTCCCCGCAGAAATACCCGCCGCCGCGCGCGGTTTGTTTCCACCACGGTCAGCCCATGCCGGGCGGCAAACGCGCGGATTTGCTCAATCGCCCCTTCGGTCGCGCCGTATTGATCGAGATACTCCTGACGGCTCATCTGCCGCCCGCCCAGTGCGGCGACGTTCAGCGGCTGCCTCCGCTTGAGCACCACCGTGACCGTGATCTCCTGGTTGGCGGGCGTCGGACCCATGGCCTTGCCCTGCTGCGGCCGTTGGTGTTCGCTATCGGGAATCGGAGTCATGCGTACTTGCTTGGGAGAGTCGGGGGACATGAATTGCTCCTTCTTAAAGCTAAACGCCCATGCTTAAAACTAAACGTCCATGCTGGATCGATGCGCCTTCACCAAGCGGCGGGTGCTAGAGCGGAATATTCCCGTGCTTCTTCGCGGGATTCTTGTCCCGCTTGCCGTCCAGCATCTCCAGCGCGCGGATCAGCCTGCGCCGCGTCTCCCGCGGCAGGATCACGGCATCCACATAGCCGCGCTCTGCGGCAATGTACGGATTCGCAAAGCGCTGGCGGAATTCGTTCACCTTCTCCTTGCGCGCCGCAGCCATCACCTCGTCCCGGCGCTCCGGGCTGAGCGGCCCTTCCTGCGCCTCGGTCTCCTCCAGCATGCGCTGCAGATCGCGCCCATATACGATATTCACCGCGCCCTCCGCGCCCATCACCGCGATCTCCGCCGTTGGCCACGCAAAGTTCACATCCGTCCGGATATGCTTTGAGCTCATGACGCAGTACGCGCCACCGTACGCCTTGCGCGTGATCACCAGCAGCTTGGGTACGGTCGCCTCGGCATAGGCGAAGAGCAGCTTCGCGCCCTGACGAATGATGCCGCCGTACTCCTGCTCCGTCCCCGGAAGGAATCCCGGCACATCCTCCAGCGTAATCAGCGGAATGTTGAAGGCATCGCAGAAGCGCACGAACCGCGCCGCCTTCACGCTGGCATCGATATCGAGCACGCCCGCCAGAAATGCCGGCTGATTGGCGACGATCCCCACCGGACGCCCGTTCATCCGCGTGAAGCCGACCACGATATTGCGCGCGAAATGCTCGTACACCTCGAAGAAGTAGCCGTCGTCCACAATGGACGTGACCACTTCCTTGATGTCGTAGGGCTGGGATGGATCAGCCGGCACCACGGTATCGAGCGCCCGGTCTTCACGGTCGATGCTGTCGTCGGTCGCCTTGCGCGGTGCGGCATCCAGATTATTCGAAGGCAGGAAGCTCAGCAGCTCGCGCAGCAGCGCCAGACACTCGGCATCGTCATGCGCCAGAAAGTGCGCGACGCCGGAGATCTCGTTGTGCGTCGCCGCCCCGCCTAGCTGCTCCTTGCTCACGTCCTCATGTGTAACCGTCTTGATTACATCCGGCCCGGTCACGAACATGTGCGAGGTCTTATCGACCATGATGATGAAGTCGGTGATGGCGGGTGAATACACGGCGCCCCCCGCGCAGGGACCCATTACGGCCGAGATCTGCGGCACCACTCCGCTCGCCAGCGTATTGCGCAGGAAGATGTCCGCATAGCCCGCCAGCGAGACCACGCCCTCCTGAATGCGCGCGCCGCCCGAATCGTTCAGTCCGATGATGGGTGCGCCCACCTTCATCGCCGTCTCCATCAGCTTCACGATCTTGGCGGCATTCGTTTCGGAGAGCGAGCCGCCGAAGACGGTAAAGTCCTGCGCAAAGACGAACATCGTACGGCCTTCGATCCGGCCGTATCCGGTGATGAACCCATCGCCCGGAATCCGCTGCTTGTCCAGGCCGAAATCCGTCGCGCGATGGGTTACAAATTTATCGGTCTCTTCGAACGTGCCTTCATCCAGCAGCAGCGCGATGCGCTCCCGCGCGGAGAGCTTGCCCGCCGCATGCTGGCGTTCGCGCCGCTCCTCGCCGCCCGCTTCTTCGGCCAGCGCGTGGCGGCGCTCCAACTCTTCGATCAGAGTGGCGTGCGAGGGCGAATGTGGGGGGTGCTGAGACGCAGGTGGGTGCGAAGCAGGAGAGTGTGAATCGAATGTTGGAGGTGCTGCCGGGGGCAGAGGCACCGCGCGTGTATCGCTCATCGAGCGAAATTATAGAGCGCGCGTGCCTGCCCATGCACGGATGCGTCGCCCCGTCGTGGCGAAGAGCAGTTCTAGGAGAGCAGTTCTAGACGACGTGGCGGTGGAAGATCTCGTCCTTCTCTTTACATGGCGAGCAAAGGGCGCTCACTCCCGAACCCAGCAACAGCGCTGCCCCAACGGTGATCACGATAGCCGGCACATAGCTCTCGAAGAGGAAGAACCAGTGTGCGATGAAGGCGAAATGCGTGGAAAACATATTAGACCCACTCCACAGTTCATAAGAGCGTTAAACCATGCCACTTGGTTTGCTGCCTTCTTCAAAATACCTCGGCTGCTACTTGACAACATCCCCAGAAGGTGGAAGCAGCGCTCCCTAAACATGCGCAGACCAGAGTAACGGTTGCGAGCCTACACGGGGAAGAGCAGAATTGAGCTGCTTGTCTTCCGCCTTTCCCAATTCGGAAAATGTCCCTGTTATCACGCAGGTTTCCGCGCCGGCGACCGACAAATCGTTGCCTGCGACCAGGTCCGCGGAACCCCGCCTGCGCTGGCTCTTCGTCGATCTCAACTCCTACTTCGCCTCCGTCGAACAGGAGCTCCAGCCTGCCCTGCGTGGCCGTCCCGTCGCCGTCGTTCCGGTCATGGCCGACACGACCTGCTGCATCGCCGCCAGCTACGAGGCCAAGACCTTCGGTGTGCGCACCGGCACACAGGTCGGCGAAGCCCGGCGCATGTGCCCCGGCATCGAGTTCGTGGAGGCCCGGCACGAGATCTACGTCGACTACCACCACCGCATCGTCGCCGCCGTCGAGCGCTCCGTTCCCGTCGCCTCCGTGCTCTCTATCGACGAAATGGCCTGTCGGCTCATCGGCCGGGAGCAGCCGCTGCTGGCGGCGCTCGCTCTGGCCCGTCAGGTCAAGAGCGCTATCCAGAACGACGTTGGCGCAACCCTGCGCTGCTCCATCGGCCTCGCCCCTAACCGCTACCTGGCCAAGGTCGCCTCCGATATGGAAAAGCCCGACGGCCTGGTCGCCCTCACCCCGGACATCCTCAAGGACGCCCTGCTTCGCCTCACCCCGCGCGACCTGCCCGGCATCGGCGCGCGCATGGAAGCCCGCCTGCACGCCGGCGGCATCCGTACCATGGAGCAGCTCTACGCCCTCTCGCGGGAGCAGCTCAACCAGCTCTGGAACGGGATGAGCGGGGAAAAACTCTGGCACTGGCTGCGCGGCGAGGACTTCGACGACCCGGAACTGGAGCACGCCAAATCCATCGGCAACTCGCACGTGCTGCCGCCCGAGCTGCGCACGCCCGAAGGCGCCTATGCCGTCGCCAGCAAGCTGCTGCACAAGACCGCCATGCGCCTTCGCGCCGGCCGCCTTTGGGCCGCCAACCTGCGCCTTACCTTGAAGTTCGCCGTGCCCCGCGAGGCCGCCTCCCGGCAGCATACCTCCGGCATCCCCCAGTCCGCCTGGTCCCAGAGCACTCCGCTGATCGAATGCCAGGACAACCAGACGCTCACCGAAGGCCTGAAGAAGCTCTGGGCCCTTCGTCCGGACAAGGCCGCCCACCAGAAACCCTTCTTCGTCGGCGTCACGCTCGGCAACCTGGTGCCGGACCATCTCCATACCCTCAGCCTCTTCGCCGGCCTCGAGATGGAGGCGCGGCGCACCCGCCTCTCCTCCACCATGGACCGCGTGAACGCCAAGTACGGCACCTCCACCCTCTGCTTCGCCAGCATGCTGCCCGCGGGCGCCGCCGCCGCCACTCGCATCGCCTTCACCAGCATCCCCGATCTGTTCTGAACTGCGATTTGTTCTCGAAATGCCGAGTGCGGGCGGCCTGACCTTGATCCCCAGCTTGGCCTTGCGAAATTCTGCTCAGTTGCTGCACTCGAACGCCCTACCATGAGCTCCATGCACAGCCTCTCGGATCCAATCGACCGCACTGCCCTTCGAGCGCGCCTGTGCCGCGTCACACCCGAGGCAGAACGCCGATGGGGACGCATGTCCGCGCACGGCATGCTCTGCCATCTCGCCGACTCATACGGCGTCGCGCTGGGTGAAAAGATCGCGAATCCCGCGACCGGACCGCTCCAGCGCACCCTCGTAAAGTTCGTGGCGCTCCACACCCCCCTGCCCTGGATCAAAGGCTTTTCTACCCGGCCGGAGATCGCCCAGGAGTCCGGCGGTACCCAGCCGACGAGCTTCGCAGCGGACCACGACCGGCTGCTCTCGATCTTCGACCGCTTTTGCAACTCAACAGCTCTGGAGGGCACGCTCCATCCGATCTTCGGCCCGCTCACTCGCGCCGAGTGGCTGCGCTGGGGCTTTGCTCACGCTGACCATCACCTTCGCCAGTTCGGCTCCTGAAGCCTACTCGGCCTGCAAAATGATCAAAGCTGCTTGCGATAGACGACGAATCCCGATCGATCTGCCACCTTGTCATAAAGCTTCATCGCCGTCGTGTTGCTCTCGTGTGTCTGCCAGTAAACACGTGGAGATCCGGCGATCCTTGCCCGCTCATAGACCGCTTCGATCAGTGCGCGGCCAATCCCTTGGCCCCGTGCCGCCTCATTCGTAAACAGGTCCTGCAAATAACAGACCGGTTGAATTTGAATGGTGCTCCGATGAAAGAGATAATGCGCGAGGCCCACAAGCTGCCCTTCCCTCTCAGCAACTAGTGCATAGACGGGTTCATAGGCGTCGAAGAAACGCGACCAGGTCATCTCAGTTATCTCAGCCGCAAGCGCGTCGCGCCCATAAAAGCGGTTATAGCCTTCCCAGAGCGGCTGCCATTGGACGAAGTCAGTGGGAGCGAGAGACCGAATAGTCAGCGGATGGAGCATGATGCCTCTCTGTGAGCTTAACTGCTGCCACCCGAGAAAACCTGACCCGTCTGGAAAGCGCCAGGGTCTTCCCCGCGGTGCGCTCAGCTACACTCGCCCACGATGAAGAAACTCTACCGCGGCCGCCTCGCGCCCTCGCCCACTGGCCTGCTGCACCTCGGCCATGCCCGCACCTTCTGGATCGCCTGCCAGCGCGCCCTCGCCGTTGGCGGCACCCTCATCCTGCGCAACGAAGACCTGGACCCGCAGCGCTCGCGGCCGGAGTACGCCGCGTCCATGCTCGAGGACCTCCGCTGGCTCGGCATCCGCTGGCAGGAAGGGCCGGACGTCGGCGGCCCTTACGCGCCCTACCGGCAGAGCCAGCGCTATGCCCTCTACCGCGCCGCCTGGGAGCGTCTGCGCGCCGGGGGATGGATCTATCCCTGCCGCTGTTCCCGCCGCGAGCTGGCGCTGGCCGCGCAGGCGCCTCATGAAGATCCATTCCCCCATGTCAGAACGGAGCGTCACGCTGAACCCCACGGCTCCGAGCCATCCGGCGAACCGCTCTATCCCGGTACCTGCCGCCCCAGCCCCGGCTGGGTTGCCGACGCCGCAGAGCCCGGCGGCATCAACTGGCGCTTCCGTGTCCCGGACGGCGAGATCCTCGCCTTCACTGACAGCCATTTCGGGCCGCAGCAGGCCATCGCCGGCCGTGACTTCGGCGACTTCCTCGTGTGGCGGCGCGACGATGTGCCCGCCTATCAGCTTGCTGTCGTGGTAGACGATGCCGCCATGGCCATTACCGAAGTGGTCCGTGGCGCTGACCTGCTCCGCTCCACCGCCCGCCAGCTTCTGCTCTACCGCGCGCTCGGATTCGAGCCACCAGCCTGGCGCCACTGCGATCTCATGCTGGACACCGGCGGCCATCGGCTGGCCAAGCGCACCAACGCCCTCAGCCTGCGCGCCTTGCGCGAGAGCGGCGCAACTCCCGAACAGATCCGGTCCACCTTCTCCGCCTGAGAGTGTCCGCTACCGAACACCCGATTCTATGAATGGACAGCCGCCGAGCGTGTGTAGCACAAGCCCGAGAATCGAGCGTCAAATGTATTCGGCTGAATCGAGCCATTGCGCGTCCCTCACTCTTTGGCGGTAAATATGCTTGCATCATGGCACTGTTCCACCTTCGAGAGGCCTTTCATGCAGACGCTCTTGCAAGATGTGCGGCTCAGTCTTCGCCAACTCCGTCAGTCGCTGGGCTTCACCTGCACCGCCATTCTCACCCTCGCGCTCGGCATCGGCTCCGTCACCTCCGTCTTCAGCGTCGTTGACTCCATCCTGCTCAAGCCCTTTGCCTTCCCGCACCCGGAGCGGCTGGTGGTTTTGCGTGAGACCCTGCAGGAGTTGGGCAACGGCGCTCCCTTGCCCGACAACTACAAGCACTATCTCAACTGGCAAGCCCAGTCCAAAACGCTGCAGGCTGCGGCGATCCTGCGTCCGGACAGCTTCAGCGTAGGCGCCGGGAGCGATCACCCCCAGATCGTGCATGGGCTCCTGGTCTCGCCGGACTTCTTCTCCGTCCTGGGCGCCGGACCGGATCGCGGACGCAGTTTCCGTCCCGAAGAAGCGGTGAGCGGCCATGGCCATGAGCTGATTCTCACCTGGGCTGCATGGCAACGCTACTTTCATGGGGATGCGGACGCGGTCGGCCGCACGCTCCGCGTCGGCGGCGAGCCGTATACCGTTGTCGGCATCCTGCCCAGAAGCTTCAGGGTCCCGCACTTCGAAGTCATGCCGTCGGCGGGCTCTCCCGGACAGGCGCAGCCGTACGAGATCTTCGCACCGTTCGTACCCAGTCCCAACCAGATGGGCGACATTGGCGACTTCGACTTTGTGGTGCTGGCGCGGCTGAAGCCGAACGTCACCGTCGCTCAGGCCCAGAGCGAGCTGGCAGGTTTGCAGCAGGCATTCATGGGCGCGGCGCATCTGCCGGAGCACCTGGGCATCGTGGTTGAACCGCTGTCGCAGGAGGTGACGGGGAGCGTCAGCACCGGGTTGTGGCTGCTGCTGGCCGCCGTCGGGGCTGTGCTGTTGATCGCCTGCGTCAATCTCGCCAACCTGCAACTGGCGCGGGCCGTGGCGCGGGAGCGTGAGATGGCCGTGCGCGCCGCCCTGGGTGCGTCGCAGGGACGGCTGCTTCAGTCCGCGCTCATGGAGAGCCTGCTGCTCGCGCTCTTTGGCGGCCTGCTCGGCATCCTGCTATCGTTTGCCGGGGTCTGGGCCTTTGTCGCAGCCGCGCCCGCCGGCCTGCCTCGCCTGCATGAGGTCCACGTAAGCTGGGCGGTGCTGCTCTTTGCCGCGGCGCTCTCCATCGTGACTGCGTTGCTCTTCGGGACCCTGCCCGCCCTGAGATCAATGCGCGTCGATCCCCATGCGGCCATGCAGACCAATCTGAATCGCATGTCGGCCAGCCGCGAGGGAGGGCGTACTCGCAGTCTGCTGGTGGCCGCGGAGGTCGCCTGCACCGTGATCCTGTTGATCGTGACCGGGCTGGTGGTGCGTAGCTTTGAGCACCTGCTCTCGCAGCAGCGTGCCTTCGACGCGGACCACGTGGTGCTCACCGAAGTCGATCTCGACAATCCGGCCTACGGAGACACGCGCCCCGACTCGCAAACCAGGAAGGCCGCCTTCATTGATCGCGCGCTCGATGGGCTCGCGCGGATACCCGGCGTCAGCAGCGCCGCCATGACCAGCGAAATGCCCATGGCCGGCGAGACCTGGGTCAACTCCATCCACCGTCCGGACCATCCCCTTCCACCCTGGCATACACCGACCGCGAATATGCGCTGGGTGAGCCCGGAGTACGCCAGCACCTTACGCATCCCTCTGCTGAAGGGGCGCATGCTACAACCGTCCGACAAGGAACATCCGGATCGCGTGCTGATCTCAGAGCAGATGGCGCGCGCTGGATGGCCCGGCGAAGATCCCGTTGGCAGAACCTTCAAGTCTGGCGACACCCCCCTCACCGTCGTCGGCGTAGTCGCCGATGCGCGCATCAACAACCTGAAACGCACCGCCAACATGGTCTACGTACCCTATTGGCAGCAGGCGCCGTGGACCGTCTTCTTCCTCGTCCGGAGTTCGTATCCCACCGCAACGCTTGCGGACAGCATCCGCCGCACCATCTGGAGCATCGATCCCCAGGTGCCGATTCCGCTGCTGAAATCCATGGACGATCAGGTGGACGAGTCGGTAGCGACCGATCGCTTCCAGACCCTGCTCCTATCGAGCTTCGGCGCCGCGGCCTTGCTGCTCGCCACCCTCGGCGTGTATGGCGTGCTTGCCTACTCCGTATCGCTCCGCCGGCATGAATTCGGCATTCGCCTGGCGTTAGGTTCCGGGAAAACAGCACTGATGCGGGTCGTCCTGGGTCAGGCGGCGTATCCCGTCGTCGGCGGTTTGGTCGCCGGCCTGGTCGCTGCGTTCATCGCCACCCGCTGGATCGAGAGCCTGCTCTATCAAACCCAGCTCGCGGATCCGCTGACGCTCTTCGCCAGCATCGCCCTCTTGCTTACCGCTGCTTTGCTGGCCGCCGTTCTACCCGCGCGCCGCGCCGCCGCCGTCGATCCCATGCAAGTCTTGCGGGAGGAGTAACGGCGGTCGCTGTTGCGTTATGCGCGGCTCTAAGCGGCAGCGGATACCGGCTTTCCCGGGCGCTCGCCGTTCGCCTCCGGGGCGCGCTTGCGCAAGATCACCGTTGCGTAGGCCGTCAGGTAGGGATTCGGCGACTTGAGCAGCATCCGGGTCTTGCGCTCCTCCAGCCAGTGCAACGGCTTGAGGTGGCCGTTGAGGTAATACCGGTGGCCAAAGAAGGCTCGGTACTCGCAGACCTCGAATCCCAATTCCTCCAGCGTCTTAATCTGCGAAGGGATGGGTCCGCGGCAAAGCTCATAGCGCGCCGGAAACTTGTCATGGTGGTAGTAGTCGCGCGGCAGAAACAAGTTGAGCAGGAACCGCGAAAACCTCTCGGAGACGAGACGGTTCAACATGAAGGGCAGCGCGTACATGGTCGGAAAGCAGTGGACTGCGATTCCGCCGGGCTTCAGTATGCGGCAGACATTCCGGTGCGCCGCGGCTCCGTCGCAAAAATGCTCGCAAGCCATGCGACTAAAAACCAGGTCCGCCACACTCTCGGGCAGATCGTTTGCGTTGCAGATATCGCGCGCTACAAGCTTTGGCTTGTATTCGGCCTTGTCCATCTCGGACGCTTCCGCATCGAGAGCCGTGTAGTCGATGCCGTGCGTTTCGACGAATTCCCTGGTCAAGGCGGGGTTTGCCCCGGCGCCAATCTCCCACACCGTGGCCGGGCGTCGTGCTTCGATCACACTTTCAATGAAGGCTGGAAACTTGTCCAGCCGCCCTTGATACTCCAACACATGGTGGAAGCTGATTCGCGTGCCCGCTTCCTGCTGCTTCGCTTCCATGCGCGGAGATGGAAGTTCCATCTCCGCCTGCCAGCCGAACGCTTGTGGATCCTGCATCTGCCGTCACTCCCGTCGCTGCTTGATTCCCTGTCGATATCTCCGGCCGCGCGCCGGGCGAGGAATTCTGCGGTGCCTTCTGCCCATTACACAGGATGGCTGTGAATATTACTACGCGGGTTGGATGCTTGTGATCCGGAAAAGAATTGTTAAATCAGCGTGCAGAACACGGACCATCGCAGGCTTATGGGGTATCGAAAAACTGCTCCCTGCGCAAAATCCGGCAACGGCACTGGCGTCGAAATCGAGAGAGAATAAGGCTGACTCCACTCCCATGCCCTCCGATTTCGCCCAATCCGTAAAGCAGCAGGCGGACATCGTCCGCATCATCGGCGAGTACATCAAGCTCAAGAAGTCCGGCGCGCAGAACTACTCCGGCCTCTGCCCCTTCCACGGGGAGAAGACGCCGTCCTTCTCCGTCCATGCCGTCCGCCAGTTCTATCACTGCTTCGGCTGCGGCGTCTCCGGCGACGTCTTCAAGTTTGTGCAGGAGCTGGACAAGGTCAGCTTTCCTGAGGCGGTTCGGGTAGTAGCGCAGAAATGCGGCATCCCGCTGCCCAAACGCGAGTTCCACTCCGAAGAGGAGGCCGCGGAGAGCCGCCAGCGCGCCCGTCTGCTCGATCTGCACGAGCAGGCAACCGCCTGGTTTGAAGACCAGCTTCGTTCCCCCGAGGGTGCCCGCGCACGCGAGTACCTGACCGGCCGCGGGCTCACCCAGGACACCATCCAGAAGTTCCGCATCGGCTACGCTCCCGACAGCTACAACGGCCTGCGCGAGCGCCTGGCCGATGCCGCCTCGCCCGATCTGCTGCGCCTCTCCGGCCTCTTCGGCTTCAAGGAGCAGCCGGACGGGGCTGCCTCCGGCGGGGGGCAGCCGCGCCTTTACGACCGCTTCCGCAAGCGCGTTACCTTCCCGATCGCGAACGAGGCCGGGCGGGTCATCGCCTTCACCGCCCGCGCCCTGGACGCCGCCGCCGAGGCCAACGGCAAGGCTGGACCCAAGTACCTCAACTCCCCCGAGACGCCGCTTTACTCCAAGGGCCAGGTGCTCTTCAATCTCGACAAGGCCCGGCAACCCATCCGGCAGGGCAACTTCGCCCTGCTGGTGGAGGGCCAGATGGACTGCATCTCCGTCTTCGCCGCCGGCATCCCTAACGTGCTGGCCACCAGCGGCACCGCTTTCACCGAGCACCAGGCGCGGCTACTGCGCCGCTACACCACCCGCATTGTCGTCAACTTCGACCCCGATACCGCCGGCGCGAACGCCGCCGAAAAGTCCATCTCCCTGCTCACCGAAGAGGGCTTTGAAGTGCGTGTGGTCACCCTGGAGAACGGTCTCGACCCCGACCGCTTTCTGCGCGAACACGGCGTGAAAGCGTATGCCGAGGCCCTGCGCGGCGCAGTCCGCCACTCCGAATACCTGATCGAGCGCGCCCGCAAGCTCTTCCCCCCGCGCAACCCCG
Organism: Acidobacteriaceae bacterium; assembly: GCA_051001135.1. Taxonomy (GTDB): domain Bacteria; phylum Acidobacteriota; class Terriglobia; order Terriglobales; family Acidobacteriaceae; genus CAWHMN01. Next base: position 33,578 of record JBPCNO010000161.1, on the reverse strand, counting down.
AGGCCAAGATCGCCGCCGTCAACTACTTGCTGCCCCATATCCGCCGCATGCCATCGAGCATCGCCCGCGACGAATTTGCCGCCGACGCCGCCCAGAAGCTGGGCATCGACTCCGCCCTGGTCCGCGAAGAGCTCAAGATGGCAGCGTCCCGCCGGCGTGAGCAGATCGCCCCTCCGCTCACTGACGCCCTGAGCGAGTGTGAGCGGGTACTGCTCCGCGCGCTGGCCACCCCGCGCGAAGGCGCCCTCTTCCGTGAGGCCGCCACCGCCTTTGAACAGCAACCTGAGTGTTTTGAGGAGCTTAGCTCGATTTCGGCGCTCCAACTACTATGCCGCCGCGGCTGCGCCGACCCCTTGGACGCCCTGGTGGAAGAGACCGGGGGCGCCGCCCGCACCCTGCTGGCCCAACTGCTGATGCAGGAGCAGGCGCCGGTCGAACAACACCACCTGGAAGCAGCCCTGGCTACCCTGCGGCACCAGTTTTTCGAGCGTCAACAGCGCCGTCTGCGTGCCGCCATTGGCGACGCGGAGCGCCAGGGCGACCTGCCGCGGGTCGTCGCCCTTACAGGAGAGAAGTTGAAGCTCGATCGCATGCTGCGCGACCTTCATTCACCTAAGTAACTTTCGGCTGGAAACGAAAGTGCCGCTCGTACATCTAATACATGGGCGGATCGGTAAATACAGGAGGCTGGAAGCGCGGGCAAGGGCGGCAAGGCGTCGTCCCGGCGTGCTATCCTACACTTCTCTGGTGGAGTGCGTCTACACGTCCGGTAGCAGCCTGCGGGAGCCCGGACATACGGCAGATTAGCCCACATCGCACGCATCCATTCGTACTGGCATCGATCCGGAAAACGCAAGCCGCTCCAAGGCTCATCCATGAGTGGTAAAGATGAGCGCGGCAAATTTTGTGCGGGGAGACTGAACTCGCTTGGCAATTGAAGATAAATACGAAGAAGACATTCAGAAGTTGATGGATGCCGGCAAAGAGAAAGGCTATCTCACCTATGGCGAGGTCAACGACCTCCTCCCGGGTGACATGCACTCCGCCGACGATCTTGACGACTTGCTGACCACCATCGGCACCCAAGGCATTGACGTGCTCGAAGGCGAGCCGAAATTCGGACCCGAGAAATTCGATCGCGAGACCGAGAGCGAAGAAGGCGAAGACGTTGAGCTGGACCTGACGCCCGGTGCGCTTGAGAAGACCAACGACCCTGTGCGCATGTACCTGCGTGAGATGGGTACCGTACCACTGCTCACCCGCGAAGGTGAGGTGGAGATCGCCAAACGCATCGAGCGCGGCCAACTGCGCGTGCTCAAGGCCATCTCCCGTTCCTCCATCGTCATCCGCGAAGTCATCGGCCTCAGCGAAGACCTCAAGCGCGGCGTGCGCAACATCAAGGAAGTGGTCATCTTCGACGAGGAAGAGATCACCGAAGAGGTGCTGCAGGCGCGCGTCAAGCAGACCGTCGCCCGCGTCGACACGCTGGTCAAGCATCAGAAGAAGGCCGCGGTCCTGCTTGAGAAACTGGAAACGCTCAACCCCAAGACCAAGGCCAGGGAATATCGCAAGACGCGCTGGCTGATCGGCCGCGAGCGGGTCTACGTCTCGCGCATCGTCCGTGAGCTGAAGTACACCAACAACGAGCGCAAGCGGCTGCTGGACAAGGTCAACAAGACCGTCGACTCCATGCGCACGCTGGAGCGGCAGATCAAGTCGCTCGACCAGAAGCACGACGCCTCCAAGAGCGAGGAGCTGCGCAAGGAGTACCGCCGCCAGCAGAAGAACTGCCGCACTGACCTCGAACACCTCGAGGTTGAAATCGGTGTGTCCATCGCCGACCTGAAGCGCACGCAGCGCGAGATGATCCAGGGCGACATGGACGCGGAGCGCGCCAAGCGCGAGCTCATCGAGGCCAACCTGCGCCTGGTCGTCTCCATCGCCAAGAAGTACACCAATCGCGGTCTGCAGTTCCTCGATCTCATCCAGGAAGGCAACATCGGCCTGATGAAGGCGGTGGACAAGTTCGAGTACCGCCGCGGTTACAAATTCTCAACTTACGCGACCTGGTGGATTCGCCAGGCCATCACCCGCGCCATCGCCGATCAGGCCCGCACCATCCGCATCCCGGTGCACATGATCGAGACCATCAACAAGCTCATCCGCACCTCGCGTCAACTGGTGCAGGAGCTCGGTCGCGAGCCCACCAGCGAAGAGATCGCCCGCCGCATGGATATTCCCGTGGCCAATGTCCGCAAGGTGCTCAAGATCGCGCAGGAGCCCATCTCGCTCGAGACACCGATCGGCGAGGAGGAAGATTCGCACCTGGGCGACTTCATCGAAGACCGCCAGGCAGTCTCGCCCTCTGAGGCCGTTATCAGCGTCAATCTCAAGGAGTACACCTCACAGGTGCTGCGCACCCTGACGCCGCGCGAAGAGCGCGTCATCAAGATGCGTTTCGGCCTCGAAGACGGCTCCGAACACACGCTCGAAGAGGTTGGACAGAGCTTCCAGGTCACCCGCGAACGCATCCGCCAGATTGAAGCCAAGGCGCTGCGCAAGCTGCGTCACCCCTCACGCTCCCGCCGGCTCAAAGCCTTCGTGGACGGCGTGAAAGAGATGTAGTTTCCACCCCCACAGCAGTAACGAAAAAAGGCCGCGATTAAATGAAATCGCGGCCTTTCTCTTTTCCCGTTGCAGCTACTTCGCCGTCTTCGCCGCTTCCTCGATCGTCTTCCACTCCGCATCACTCAGCTTCACATCCGCCGCCGCGACATTCTCTTCCAGGTGCTTCACCGAAGAGGTGCCGGGAATCGGCAGGATCACCGGCGAACGGTGCAGCAGCCACGCCAGTGAAAGCTGCGACACCGTCACGCCATGCTGCTTCGCCGTGCTGTCCAGCGGACCGCCTGTCTTGGCCAGCTTACCCGCGGCCACGGGGAACCACGGAATGAACGCCAGGTTGTGCTTGGCGCAGTAGTCCACCACGTCCTCATGCTGGCGGTCGCCCAGGTTGTACTGGTTCTGTACGCTGACGATCGCCACCACCTTGCGCGCCTGTTCAATCTCCTTCGGCTTTACTTCGGATAGGCCGACGTGGCGGATCTTTCCCTGTTCCTGCAGCTTCTTGATGACGCCCAGCGACTCCTCCACCGGCACCTTGGGGTCGATGCGATGCAGTTGCCACAGGTCGATGCGCTCCAGCTTCAACCGGCGCAGGCTCATCTCCACTTCCTGCTGCAGATACTCCGGCCGGCCCACCGGCTCCCATTTGTTCGGGCCCATCCGCACCAGGCCAGCCTTGGTCGCGATGACCACTCCCTTGGCATAGGGATGCAGGGCCTCCCCAATCAACTCCTCGCTCACGTACGGCCCATAGGAATCCGCCGTGTCGATGAAGTTCACCCCCAGCTCGACCGCGCGCTTCAATACCCGCTTGGATTCTTCCCTGTCCTTCGGCGGACCCCAGATGCCCTCACCCGTGAGACGCATCGCTCCATAGCCCAGCCGGTGTACCGGCAGGTCGCCGCCAATCTTGAATGTGCCGCTCGTTTTCGCGTGTACCGCTGCTGTTGTGCTCATACAAAATGAGATGCGGTAGCCTCTGGGCCGGGTGCAATCTACTGGCTCGCTTATGACGGCTATCGTTTCCCCAGGGAACCTGGCCGGTCCATCGCGCGTATTGTCTGAGTAAGAGGTAGGCCCCATGACACAGACCGTTGTGCTTCCATCCATGACCGATCAGCAGCGCGCGCTCTTTGAAACCAATTACCGCGCGGCCGCCAAGGATGAACTGGCCGGCGTGCTGCTGGCCTTCTTTCTCGGGGGCTTCGGCGCGCACCACTTCTACCTCCGCCGCAACGGCCTGGGCGTGCTCTACCTATGCTTTTTCTGGACCGGCATCACCTACCTGATCGGCTGGATCGAGTGCTTCTTCATGCCCGGCCGCGTGCGCAACTTCAATGCCGAGTTGGCGATGGCGCTCTCCTCCGCCATTCTGGCGGGAGCCCCGATGCCCTTCGCGCCCCTGCCGCTGCAAGCCCCGCCGGTCACCTGCCCAGGCTGCGGCGCCGCGCAGCCGGCGCAAACCAGCTTCTGCGCGCGCTGCGGCGCCCCCCTGGCATCTCGTCCATAAGGATCGAATCCGTCGTCACAACAGATCCCTCAAGTTCGCTCTGGATGATGGGGCGGAAGACTGGGTCGACATTCAGTCTTTCTCTTCGTGATACTCCTGCTCGGTGTTGATCTCCCACAGGCTTGACTTGTCGAAGTTCCCCGTCAGAATGTTATCCACCGCCGTCATCGCCGTCAGCATGGAATGGTCCTGGTTGTTGTACTTGTGCATGCCGTTCCGCCCCACCAGAAACAGGTTCTGAAAGCGATCCAGATAGCTGCGGACCTCCTCGAATCGATCGTAGGTGCCGAAGTACGCGGGGTAGGTCTTCGGCACGCGCACCACGTGGCCATCCAGCACATCGCTGGCCTTCAGAATCCCGATCTTCTCAATCTCCCTGATCGCAAATTCCTTGATCTGCGCATCCGTCATCCGCCACAACTCGTCCGTCTCATAACAGAAGTACTCCAGCCCCAGCCACATCCTGCCCTGAATCCTGTCCGGCTCGGCCACCATGTAGGGACTCCAGTTATTGAATATCTGTAACCGTCCCAGTAGCACATCCGGCTCCTGAATGTAGATCCACGTATCCTGGAGCGGCGATCCATCCGGCTCGGTCACCGCCAGCTTCCCGGCCAGCAGTCCCACTGTCACAAAATCGCGGTACATCAAACCTTGCGCAACCTCGGTGACATTGGGCGGCACTGGCTGATCCAGCGCCCCAATGAGATCCTTCACCGGCATGGTGGAAAAGAAATAGTCCCCGGCAAAGCGCCGCTTCTCTCCCGGTTCCGAGCCTGAGCCCGAGCCAGACCCGGCAACCGCCTCCACCGCCAGAACGCGGTCATTGCCGTCCGTCTCCACCCCGGTCACCCGCCAGCCCTTCAGCACCTCTCCACCCTTCTGCTCGATCAGGTCCGCGACGTGCTCCCAAAGCTGCCCAGGGCCGTATTTCGGATAGAGAAATTGCTCGATGAGCGACGTCTCGGTGCCCTTCTGCGCCAGATCAGTCTTCTTGCGTCTTGAAAACACCGCCTTCACGAAGTGAGCTGCGGCACTCGACAAGGACAGCCCCTTGATACGCTGCGCGCCCCATTCCGCGCTGATCTCATCGCAGCGCACCCCCCACACCTTCTCCGTGTAGGACTTGAAGAACGTGAGATAGAGCTGGCGGCCGAAGCGGTTGATCAGAAAGTCTTCCAGGCTCTTCTCCGGCCTGCGCTGCCGCAGCTTGGAGTACAGATAGCTCGTCCCCACGCGGATAGTACGCCATAGCCCCAGCTTGGCGACCGTATCCGGCGTGAGCGTGATGGGGTAGGCGAAGAAGCGCCGCAGGAAGTAGATGCGGCTCTTGCGCCGGCGCACCAGCATCACCAGGTCGGGATCGGCGCTCGGGTCAGCCGGCGTCCCAGGCGCCGGCTGCAGCGTATGCTGCCTGTTCTGGTAGGAAATGGTCGCGTGGCCGGCATCGTTCACCACCGGCGGCATCAGCGCCATCCACCACTGCATCACCCGGTCGGATTTCGAGAAGAAGCGGTGCCCGCCAATATCCATCCGGTTGCCCTTGTAGCGGACGGTCCGCGAGATGCCGCCGATCTCCTGGCTGGCTTCCAGAACAATCGGGCGAACGTCGGATTTACGCAGAAAATCGAGCGCGGCGGTAAGCCCGGCGGGTCCCGCGCCGATGATGATAGCGGTCTTCTGAGTCATGTGTGGCTGGGATTGCGCGCAGCAGGCCCGCACGGACCTTGTCTTCGCAGGCTACCATGTTGCGGCGGCCGCACGCGCCATTGGAGCTGGCCGCACTTTCCGCTGGCGTCTCCCGCATCGCGAAGACTAAAAACATCCTTAGCCGCGAAGACGGGATATATTGCAACCGTCCGGGCGGCCGGAGTCGTGCGATGCAGCCACAAGGAACCTCTGCGACGAAGGAACAGGCCAGCGAGTCTCAGCTCCTCCCCGCCCTCACCCCCGCCCTCACCCCCGCCCTCACCCCCGCACTCAGCCCCGCACTCAGCCCCGCCCTCAGCCCCGCACTCACCGACGTGCTCAGCACTTACCGCACCGAGTCAGACCGCACCTTGCTCGAACTGCTCGATCAATCGCCCATCCTGCTCATCTTTCTGCGCCACTTCGGCTGTTCCTTCTGCCGTCAGTCGCTGGACCAGGTGGGCGGCCTGCGCGGCGAGTTGGAAGCGCGCGGCGTCCGCCCCGTCTTTGTGCATCTGGGAACGCCGGAACGCGCCAAGCCCTACTTCGATTATTACCAGCTTGCCGACGTGGAACGCGTCAGCAATATCGACGGATCGCTCTACGCGCATCCCTGCTTTGCGCTGCCGCGCGCGCATCCGCTCTCCCACTTCCTGCAGCCGGCCGTCTGGAAGGCATGGTTTCAGACCGTAATTCGCAAATACGGCTTCGGCATGATCCATGAGGATGCACATCAGATGCCCGGCCTCTTCTTCCTGCGGGACCGGGCGATCGTCCGCTCGTTTCGTTACCGCACCATCGCCGACGAGCCGGACTATCTCAAGCTTACTGACGAGTGATGGCCAGCCATGAACTCTGTCCACACGTGGACACTGACCGGGACGCTCCGCCGGTCGCTAGGCTGCGGATTCCCCGCGTAGACTGTCCCGGCCCCGAGGCTCAATCCAGGCGCCGGGAATGAAGTAGATGATGGCGACGAAGAGATCGAACAGCAGCGCGATATCGGGTGAACGGAACGCAAGCACGACTGCCGCGGTGTAGACGGCCAGGGCGAGCAAACCCTTTCGCCGGCCTGCCCGATGCCTCGCCTCCATCGTTGCATCGCCGCGCGTTTGCCGCGCGACCGCCCGGATTAGGACGTTGTAGCTCAAGCCGCATAGCAGCAAGGCTCCGGAATAAACAGCGACGGCGAATGATCCGCCACGGCATTGCCCCAGATACGCAGTGGCAAACGGAACCAGCGACAGAAAGAAAAGGAAGAGAATGTTCGCCCACAGCACGCGACTCTCCGCGCGGCGCGCGTGATGCAGCAGATGGTGGTGGTTTACCCAGTACTCCGCTACCGTCAGATAGCTGAGCGCATAACTGAGAAATGTCGGCCACAGCGCGTAGAGCACGGACGGGTGCAGATCCGACGGCGCCTTGAGCTCCAGCACCATGATGGTCACGATGATGGCAATGACGCCATCGGAGAACGCTTCCATGCGGGCCGTGGTCATCTCCGCCTGTGCCACCGGAATCCTCCTCATACGGTTGTGAAGCACACGCGCCGTCGGGCTCTCTACACGCTTTGCGGTTTGCCTCCCAGGAAGGTCGCCAGCACCTCTCCGGAGGAGGAAAACACCGCAACGTCAGCGCGGCTGCCCGGAGCAAGGGATCCGTGGGATCTGGCGATCCCCAGCAGCTCTGCGGGATTGCGGGTCGCCAGCCGCAGGGCGGTCGGCAATGCGGCCCTGGTAAAGCTGGCGAAATTGCGCACCGCCCGGTCCAGTGTAAGAACGCTGCCCGCGATCACCCCACCGGAAACGCAGCGCCCGTCCACCACCTCCACATCCAACCCGCCGCCGTTTGATCCGCCCAACGTGTAGTGGCCGTTCGGCATCCCGGTCGCGCTCAGGGCGTCCGTGATGAGGATGCCGCGGCTGGCGCCCTTCGCCTTCGCGAACAGGCGCACGATCGCGGGATCGACATGCATGCCATCGCAGATGATATCGGCGAATAGATCGTCGTCGTCGAGCACTGCGCCCACGATGCCCGGTTCCCGGTGTTCCAGCGGATGCATCGCATTGAAGGTGTGGGTGGCGGAGCGGGCGCCCGCTTCGATGCCGGCCCTTGCCTCGGCCGCCGTGCCATCGCTATGCCCCAGGCTGACGCGTACTCCGAGCGACGACGCATAGTGGATCAGTTCGAGCGCGCCGGGCACCTCCGGCGCAATCGTGATCAGCTTCACTTTACCCTGGGCCGCCTCCCAGAAGCGGTTGAACAGCGCCACCGACGGAGGCTGCAGGTGCTCCGCCGGATGCACGCCCCGTTTTGCGTGCGACAGGAACGGGCCTTCCAGATGGATGCCGAGTGGCTGCGCCCCTTCAATCGACTCGCCACCTTCAATCATGGTGGCCAGCCCTTCCAGGGCCCGCAGCGTGGCATCCACCGGGGCCGTAACCGTCGTCGCCAGGTAGGCGCCGGTTCCGTGCTTGGACAGAAAGCGGCCGATGGCGCCAAGCGCGGCGGGGGTGGCCTCCATCACATCGTGGCCGATCGCCCCGTGGATGTGGATATCGAGCAATGCGGGCGCCAGCATCGCATCCGGGAAATCGTACAGAATGTCATGCTCCGGAAGATCGTTCGCCGAACGCGCGCCCAGCGACGTCACGATCCCATCCTCCATAAGTAACCACGGATGTTGCAAATTCGCATCGCCGAGCACCAGCGATGCAGTGGTAAGCAGGCTACGCATATCGGGGGACCTCCGGAGCGATCTTCACCATTCTCTACCAACGCATAGTAACCTCCGCGCCCGGCGCAAGGCTCGTATTCGCCCGCTCGAAGGCTTCCCGGTCGCCCGTTGGACGCGCTATGCCATGCTTGACGGCGCGGCGGTGGTCGCGTACTTCTTGCAGCAGACTGTCCCTCTTCCGGAAGCACCGCCCCGCCGCAGTTTGGACCACACCCGAGGCCGCACTTTCGGCCGCACTCCAGGCCGCACTTTCGGCCGCGCCTTTCGGCACTCCAATTGGAGCAGAACGATCATGACGAGCACACCCGACACCGCCACCCCAGCCGCCCACCCGCGCAGCTTCCCCCATGCCATGCTGCGCGAGATCTATGAACAGCCCGCGGCGCTGCTGCGCACGGCACAGCACTACATCCAGAACGGCAAGCTGAACGCCGAAGCGTTCGCGCCCGTGCATGCCGCGCTGGCCGGCCGCCGCCGTCTCGTCGTCGCTGCCAGCGGTTCCAGCCGCCACGCCGGGCTGGCGGGCGAAATCATGCTCGAGGATCTGGCGGGGCTGATCGTGGATGTGGAGTACGCCAGCGAATATTGCTATCGCTCCACCCATACGCTGGAAGATCCCGGCGCGCTGGTCCTCTCGCAATCGGGCGAGACGGCCGATACGCTCGCGGCGCTGCGAGAAGCCGCCGCGCGCGGCGTACCCACGGTTGCCATCACCAACAATCCGCAATCCACCATGTCGCGCGAGGCCGACGCCTCCATCCCCACCTACGCCGGCATCGAAATGGCAATTCCCGCCACTAAGAGTTTCACCACCCAGCTCCTGGTGCTCTACTGCCTCACCTTGTCGCTCGCGCGTAACCGCGGTCGCATGACCGTGCACACCGTCGAGGCGCACACCGAAGAGCTGCTGCGCCTGCCTGCCCTGCTCGAAGCGGCGCTGCCCGCCTGGGAACAAGCCGTGCGCCAGGTAGCAGAAGAGGTGGCGAACGCCAAGGCGTTCCTCTATCTCGGACGCGGCATCCACTACGCCATCGCTCGCGAGGGCGCGCTCAAGCTGAAGGAATCCGCCTATGTGCAGGCCGAGGGCTACCCCACCGGCGAGCTCAAGCACGGCCCCAATGCGCTGGTGAACGCCGACTCTCCGCTGGTGGTGCTGGCCACCCGCGACCCCGAGGATCCGGACTCCATGCTGCGCTACCGCAAGACGCTGCAACTGATGAGCGACATGAAGATCCAGGGCGCCACCCTGCTGACCATTGCAAATGAAGGCGACCGGGAGGCAGAGCAATTGAGCCGCTCCACCATCTTCGTCCCCGCAGCCAGCGACCGTCTGCTTCCCATACTCGAAGTCGTACCGCTGCAACTGCTCGCCTACTCGTTAGCTATCCTGAAGGGCATCGACGTAGACCGGCCGCGCAACCTGGTAAAGGCCGTAGTCGCTGAATAGCGTCTGCGCTGTGGTGCCGGACAACGGGCGGTGCTTTCATGTATAAACACCTGTTCCGGAGGGCACGATGGCCGAGTTTCACTACCAATCTGGATTTCTCAACGAATTTGCCACGGAGGCGGAGCCGGACGCGCTGCCGCAGGGGCAAAACGCGCCGCAGAAGCACGCCTTAGGCCTCTATGCCGAGCAGTTCAGCGGGACGCCCTTCACCATGCCCCGGGGCCAGAATCGCCGCTCCTGGCTTTATCGCATCCGGCCATCCACCGTCCATAAGCCCTATCAGGAGATGCCCAGCAGCCGCTTCTGTACTTGGCCGTGCGAGAATGCGATGGCCACGCCGAACCAACTGCGCTGGAATCCCCCGCCCATTCCCAGCGAGCCGACCGGAATGCTGGAAGGCCTGGTCACCATCGGTGGCAACGGCAATGCCGCCATGCAATCGGGCGCGGCCATCCACGTGTACGCCTGTAACAAAACGGTCCCCGGCCGCTTCTTCTGGAATGCGGATGGCGAAATGCTCATCGTGCCGCAGCTTGGACGCCTGCTGTTCTTCACGGAGATGGGCAAGATCGAGCTCAAGCCGGGCGAGATCTGCGTCATTCCGCGCGGGCTGAAGTTCCGCGTCGAGCTGCTGGAGAAGGAAGCGCGCGGATACATTTGCGAAAACTACGGCCAGCAGTTCCGGCTGCCCGATCTCGGGCCAATCGGCGCCAATGGACTGGCGAACCCGCGCGACTTCCTTACCCCTGTCGCCGCCTACGAAGATATTCATGAGAACTTCCAGGTCATCGCCAAGTATCAGGGCCGCCTGTGGCGCTCGGAGATTGACCACTCTCCTCTGAATGTGGTGGGCTGGCACGGCAACTACGCGCCATACAAGTACGACCTGGCGAACTTCAACTGCATCAACACCGTCAGCTTCGATCATCCCGATCCATCGATCTTCACCGTGCTCACCGCTCCTTCGGAGATTCACGGCACGGCGAACATCGACTTCGTCATCTTTCCCCCGCGCTGGCTGGTGGCCGAGCACACCTTCCGTCCGCCCTGGTTCCATCGCAACGTGATGAACGAGTTCATGGGCCTGGTCTTCGGCCAGTACGACGCCAAGGCCCAAGGCTTCGTGCCCGGCGGCGCGAGCCTGCACAACTGCATGAGCGGTCATGGACCCGACGCGGAAACATACGAGCGCGCCACCAACGCGGAGCTCAAACCACAGTACCTGGCCAACACGCTCGCATTCATGTTCGAGACCCGTTTCGCCATCCAGACCACCAGGCACGCGCTCGAAAGCGAAACACTGCAGAAGGACTACTTTGAATGCTGGCAGGGCCTGAAGCGGCGCTTCACGCCCCCGGGCTCCAGCAACCCCGGCGCAAGCGGCAAATAACCATGAGCAGTCTGCGCACCCTGCTCGCCGGGCTCATTGACTACGCCGGTCTGTTTCCACCCGCCTCCCTCGGCATGCCCCAGGCCGTGGATGCGTACGCTACCTATCTCGTCTCCGAACACGCATGGGCGCTCGGCCGCTTCATCGTTCCGGTAGCGCGCCTCGATGAGTTTGCTGCGGTGCAGCAGCAAACGCGCAACGCCCACCGAACCGGGCAGGAGTGGAAGCTGAGCGTGCTCGCGACCGCCGCCGATGCCCCGGCCATCGCCCGGTTCAACACTCGCCACGCGGGCGCCATGACCATCGACACGGCGGAGATCAAGGCCGCCGGTGCGGCCGAGATCCGCGATGCCGCGCGGGCGCTCCGTACCCACCATCTGCATGGCGACGATCTGCATGTCAACGATCTGCACCCCGACGATCTGCATCTCGACGATCTGCATCTCGATCTCTACTTCGAAGCGCCACCCGCCGATGGCTCAAATCTGCTCCCCGTGATCGCCGACTCCGACGCCCGCGCCAAGATACGCACCGGCGGCGTGACCCCTGCGACGATCCCACCCACCGAAGAGGTCGCGGCGTTTCTCGAGGCCTGCCGAGCGCATCGAGTTGCATTCAAAGCCACGGCGGGTCTGCACCATCCGGTCCGGTCGGTACGTCCGCTCACCTACGAGCCCGGCTGCGCGCAAGCCGCCATGCATGGCTTCCTCAACGTCTTCCTGGCCGCGGCGCTCGTCTATTCCGGCGGAAGCGCAGCGGACACGCGTGCACTGCTGAACGAGACGGACGCGACCGCCTTCCGCTTCGACGACGGTGCCGCGTATTGGCGAACACGCGTCGCGTTTCCCACCAGCCTTCTCGCGGAGACCCGAGCGCGCTTTGCCGCCAGCTTCGGCTCCTGCTCCTTCACCGAGCCGATGGATGAAGTGGAGGCTCTGTATAAGCTGGAGGCACAGGAGCAGTTAGGAATCCCGAAGCAATCAGGAGCACAGGAGCAGCTAGGAACGCAGGAGCAGCTAGGTATTCAGGAGCAGCGCGCGCGATGACTCACCACGATGGAACCTGCGACCCGAAACTCCGCAGTTGGCTCGCGTCCGCCAACCACGCCGGCACGGATTTCCCTATCCAGAATCTGCCCTTCGGCGTCTTTCGTGAGACAAGCTCAGGCGCCGGCCGTCCCGACGCCGGCCACGTCGCGGTCGCCATCGGCGACCAGGTGCTCGACCTGGGCGCGCTTGCGGATGCCGGCGTGCTCGATGGGCTGCCCGCCGCCGTCCTCGCCGCCTGCCGCCAAAGCTCGCTCAACCTGCTCATGTCGCTGGGTCGCGGAGCCTGGCAGACCCTGCGGCGCCGTCTCAGCGCGCTGCTCGAGGAGGCGAATACCGACACTATCCGCTTTCGCCGCAAACTTGAGTCCGCGCTGCGCTCACAGGCTGCGGTACAGATGATGAAGCCGGCCCACGTCGGCGACTACACCGACTTCTACGCCTCCATCTTCCACGCCACCAACGTCGGCAAGCTCTTCCGTCCGGACAACCCGCTGCTGCCGAACTACAAGCACGTGCCCATCGGCTACCACGGCCGCGCCTCCTCGCTCGCCATCAGCGGCACGCCGGTGCGCCGCCCACTCGGCCAACTCGCCAGTCCTGAAGGCGCCGCCCCCACCTTCGGCCCTACCCGCCTGCTGGACTACGAGCTCGAGGTCGGCGCTTTCGTCGGCGAGGGCAACCGGCTGGGCGAGCCCATTCCCATCGGCGAAGCGCGCGAACATATCTTCGGACTCTGCCTGGTCAATGACTGGTCGGCGCGCGACATCCAGGCTTGGGAGTATCAGCCGCTGGGACCCTTCCTCGCCAAGAGCTTCATCAGCACGCTCTCTCCCTGGGTGGTCACGCTCGATGCGCTCGAGCCCTTCCGTGCACCTGCCTTCGAGCGCGCCCTGGGCGATCCTGCGCCCTTACCGCACCTCTTTGCCAAAGAGGATCAACAACGCGGCGGCTTTGACATCACGCTCGAAGCGTTGCTGGCCACCGCGCAGATGCGCGCGCATCGGCTTCCGCCCTTCCTGCTTAGCCGCGGCAACTTCCGCGATCTCTACTGGACCATCACGCAGATGCTGACTCACCACGCGAGCAATGGCTGCAACCTGCGTCCCGGCGATCTCTTCGCCAGCGGCACGGTCTCCGGGCCGGAGGACTCCGCTCGCGGATCTCTGCTGGAAATCACCGAGCGCGGCAACCACCCCGTAGCGCTGCCCAATGGGGAAACGCGCAAGTTTCTGGAAGACGGCGATGAGCTCATCCTGCGCGGCTACTGCGAACGGGAAGGCGCAGTTCGCATCGGCTTCGGCGAATGCCGCGGCCGCATCGAACCCGCGGCTTCGCTCTCCTAGGCACGGAAGTAATCACTCAATCTCCGGATGGCCGAGGTATCATCGAGAAACCGACATGATCGATGTCGTTACAGCCATGCAACAAATCATCCAGGACCTCGTGGCCCCGGACTTGAAGGCGGCAAACACGAAACTTGAAGGTCTCAAAGAACTCGTTGAGGCGAACGACAGGCATGCCCAGGAGCTGATTGAGGCAAGCCAAAAGCACACCAGGAGCTGATTGAGGCAAGCCAAAAGCACGCCACGGAACGAACAGATCTACTCTTTAAGCTCGCTCAAGAGCGCACAGACGCGCAGCACAATGCCCTGACCACCCAGCTCGAGGCCTTTCGCGCTGAAATGCGATCGGAGTTTGCGGTATTGCGAGCGCAAAGCACCTTGCAGGTGCGCGAGTCCGTAGGGCCGCTCGAAGGCCGTGTTCAGGTTCTCGAGAAAACTCGTCTCCAGAGATAGCAACGCACTCCATACAACGAGCGACTCGTTGGTATTCCGCGGGTCGTATTTTGTCCGGCTCGGCTCTGCTTGTCACGTTATCCTTCTAAAACCGCGCCACCAGCAGCTTTTCCTCCATCATGGAATCGATGGCCGCCCGCACCCCTTCGCGCCCCATGCCTGACTCCTTGACGCCCCCATACGGCATGTGGTCCGCGCGCCATGCCGTGGACTCATTCACCAGCACCGCGCCCGCATCGATCTGCTTCCACGCCTGCATAATCCGTTGCCAGTCCCGCGTGAAGACCGCCGCCTGCAATCCATATCGCGAATCGTTCACCGCCTCGATAGCTTCGTCAAAGCTCTCGCATGGATTGAGAAACACCACCGGCGCGAAGACCTCTTCCTGAAACAGCTCCGTCGTCCGTGCCACCTTGGCCAGAATCGCCGGCCGCAGCCGCGCGCCCTTGCGCTCTCCGCCCGTCAGCAGACGTGCACCCGCATCCACCGCCCGCTCGATCCAGGCCTCAGCCCGCTCCGCCGCGGCCACCGAAATCATCGGCCCGATCTGCACCTCTTCATCCAGCGGATCGCCCACCACCATCTGCTCCACGCCTTCGGTCAGCCGTTGCGCCAGCGTCTGCCAGCGCATCTTGTGCACGAAGACGCGCTGCACGGAGATGCAGCTCTGCCCGGCATAGCTGAAGCCACCCTGCAGGATCGCTTGCGCCGCCAGTTCCAGGTCCGCGTCCTCATGCACGATCATGGCCGCATTGCCGCCCAGTTCCAGCGTCACGCGCTTGCGCGGCGCGGCAGCCTTCAGCGCCCAGCCCACCTTCGCGCTCCCGGTGAAGGAGAGCATGCGGATGCGATCGTCCGCGATCATCCCCGCAGCCACTTCGTTCGAGCACGGCAGCACGCTGATAGCGCCCGCCGGCCACCCGGCATCGACCACCATCTGGCCCAGGCGCAGGGCGGTCAGCGGCGTTTGCGGCGCGGGCTTGATGATAATCGGGTTGCCCGCGGCAATGGCCGGCGCGACCTTATGCGCCACCAGGTTGAGGGGAAAGTTGAAAGGAGTAATGCCCAGCACCGGCCCGATGGGAAAGCGGCGGATCAGCCCGTTGCGCCCGTCGTTGCCCGCGGTCCAGTCCAGCGGTAGGATCTCGCCGCCGATGCGTTTGGTCTCCTCCGCCGCAATGCGGAAGGTGTCAATCGCACGAGCGACTTCGGCGCGGCCATTATGGAGCGGCTTGCCTGCCTCGAGCGCCATGCCGCGCGCCAGGTCGAGCGCTTCACCTGCGAGCCGGTCGGCGATGTGATTGAGGATCGCCGAGCGGCGCCACGCCGGCAACTCGCGCGTTTCGGCAAAGGCCACCTGCGCTGCCTGGATCGCCTCCAGCGCGTCATCCGGAGTGGCCTGGCACACCGACGCGATCAGATGGCCGTCAAAGGGACTCCGCACCTCGGCCGTCGTTTCCAGGTTGCGCCGGACACCAGCCAGCAGGAGCGGAGTGATAGCGGACGTGCCGCTTTCAGGTTTACCGGCGCGGGCCTTGCCCGTTCGTTGCATTCGCATCGCTCCCCATCCTATGGCAGGCGTTCCGTTGTTGAAAGGAGCAAACAAGGCTTGGCCGTCAAACTAATTTGCTATATCGCGACGCACCTCACCCGCCGAACCCTCATAACAGCAGGAGATACCCGCACAGGCAATCACCCAAAAGCGTCGCAACACAGCCGGAGTGCTCATTTCGGGCATTCTCAAAGCTTCCAATTCCCAGATTGGATCGAGGGCAGAAGTTATGGCAATAAATTGCTGACTCGGACCACCCGCACCGCTATCTTCCTCTCAAGCAATCCCCGCAAGTCGCGCTTCAGGAGATATCTGTCATGGCCACCAGCCCCCATCCGGTACCCATCACCCACATCGTCGCCGCCACCCTGCACCTGGCCGCCGAACACCACAGCGCCGGCCGCCTGGCTCAAGCCACCGCGCTCTATCGCGACGTCTGCGGCATCGATCCCTGGAACGCCGACGCTGCCTTTCTGTTGAGCGTTGCCATGCGCCAGCGCGGACAGACGGAGCAGTCGCGCCGCTTGCTCGATCGCGCCCTTGCCCTCGACCCCAACCGCACCCTCTTTCGCCTGGAGCACACCACCCCGTCCTCCGCAGCGCCCCACGGCCACGCCTAGCACCCAACCGGGTGCCCCATCCTGAACGCAGTGAAGGGTGGGCCGCTGCTCTTCGCGGCCAACGCCACTCCTCCAGCCAAGCCGTACAGGACCCACTCCCTGAAACGCAATGTAACCCACCGCACCGATGCGCCGGTACAATTGAGGACAGGATCCCTGCCCCCATGACCATCACCGCATCGCTCACCCAGACCATCGAAGACGCTGCCCGCGAGGCCCATCTCACCATCCTCGAAACCCGGCAGGGTACGGATTTCTCCGGCAAGCCCACCTCTGTGTTCCAATGCGGAGTCCCCGCCGACGGCCGCAGCCTGGCGCTGGAGTTGAGCGACAGCTTCACGCCCACTGGCAGGCCCGATCTCCGCGACGGGCTGCGCGACTATCTGCGCGAGGCAGCGCAGCGTCTGCGCAATCCCCGGCCGGATGCGCATGTTACGCTCGCCGGCCTGCCCCTTGTCTTCACGGACTTCCACTGGCCTTTCCATCTCTCCACCTCCGGCGCCGATACCTTCATCGTGCACGGCATCGTGCGGTTGGAGGACGGCAGCAACTCGCCGCTCCACGCCAAGATCTCCGCCAGCATGACCGTGACCTTTGCCGAAATCGTGCCCGCGCCCGAACAGCCGTATGCGGAAAACTTCATCTTCAACGCCATCCGCAAGACGCTGGACCAGGGCCAACTGGAGATGTTGAAATCCGGCAATCGCCAGCCCGTGCCCGTGACCACGCGCTACTACAGCCGGTGGCAGAAGCGCTTCATCTTCGCCGATACCACGGAAGCTGCCCGCCGCGACTTCCTCGCGCTCAAAATCTACTGGCTCTCCGGTGTCCTGGGCGGCAATCAGCCGGTCTGGATCGCCGACCCTCGCGACGCCCAGTATCTCAACACCACGGTCGAGAATCTGAAGGCCACCGCCCTGCACCAGCAAACCGCCGGTCTGCTGCGATTGTCGGATGACTTCGCCGCTCCCACTGAACAGTTGCTCGCGATTGGCGATCGCTTCCGCGAGCGCATGGCGGAGGCCCTGCTGCTCACCAAACCCGTCTTCAACGAAGAGATGCGCTCCGGCCACACCAACATGTAGGCCCTCCTGCACTGTCATCCTGAGCGCAGTCGAAGGACCTGCTTTGCGTCCAGCACGATCTCCGGGTGCCCCATCCTGAGCATAGCGAAGGGTGGGATGCCGCAGACTACGGCGTAACCCCCAACGTGTGCATCCACGCCGCAGCCAGATCCGGCCAGTGCGTGATCGGCAACCTGGTCGGCCGCAACCCGAAGCCGTGGCCGCCATGCGCGTACAAATGCATCTCGGCCGAAACATCCGCCTGCTTCAGGCCTTCGTAGTAAAACAGCGCGTTCTCCACTTTGATCGGATCATCCTCCGCCTGAATCAGGAACGTGGGCGGAGTCAGCGCCACCGGTTGCACCTCGGGCGCCAGACGTTGATCGTTGGCCTCCTGCACCAGGTACGCCGGATAGATCAGCAGAGTGAAGTCCGGCCGCGCGCTGATCTGGTCAGTCGCATCGCCCGGGGCATCGGTCGCGGGATAGACGGTCTCTGCCGGATGCGCACCGAGCACCGCCGCCAGATGGCCTCCCGCGGAAAAGCCCAGCACGCCCACCCTCTTCGCATCCACATGCCACTCGGCGGCATGCTCCCGCACCATCCGCACCGCGCGCTGCGCATCCGCCAGGTCCTGCGTATGCAGCGGATAGGGCCCGGCGTTCGGTACCCGGTACTTCACCAGCGCGCAGGCCACGCCGATGGAATTCAGCCAGGTGCAGACCTCAGTCCCTTCCAGGTCATAGGCCAGGAACTTGTACGCGCCCCCCGGCAGCACCACCACGGCCGCCCCATTTGCCTTGCCCTCTTCCGGCTGGTAGAGGGTCAACGTCGGAGTGCTGACGAACCCCAGCCGCTCCACGCGCCCGCCCGCCATCAGCCCGTCGGCAGGAGCGGTCGTGTCCTTCTCCATCTGCCCCGCCGCGACGTTCTTGTCCCTCGGAGCGCCATTGGGCCACAGCGGTATTGTGGTTTGTGCAACAGCAACAGTTACGGTTGCAAACAGAGCGACGGAGACCAGCGCGGGAATGAACACGGGCATGCGCATGCCGCCATCCTAGACCATTCCCCTCCGCCGAAGTAAGCGGTAGCGGGTGCCCCATCCTGGCGCAGCTAGGGTGGGGTCGTTCGCTCGCCACGGCGAGCGAATGAGCGCGGATCAAAGGTCAAGCTACCCGCCGCCCGTCAGTGCCTTCAAATAGCTGTAGTAGAAATCCACTCCGCGATAGAACGACGCAACCGGCACCCGTTCATCCCGGCCATGCGCGCGTACATCGTCGCGATCGATCGCCACCCCGGAGATGCCATAGGTGGGCAGCCCCGCGGCGTTGGTGTAAATTCCATCGGAAGCGCCCGCTGCCATTGTCGGCACGATGGGGGTGTTTGGCCATAAGCGGCTGACAATCGGCTGCAGCGGATCCATCACCTGCGGCAGCAGCTTCGCCGCCGGCAACGCCTGCTGCGCCGGCGCCTGATCAAACGCCTGGCCCGCATTGTCCACGTAGCGCACCGTCATCTTGGGCTGGTTCAAAACTTTGATGAGTTGCTGCCGGATCTCCTCCTTGGAGTGCCCCGGCAGGATGCGGCAGTTCACGTTGCCCTCGGCCCGCTGCGGCAGCGCGTTGTTGGCGTGCCCCGCATCCAGCCGCGTAGCCACGCAGGTGGTGCGCAGCAGCGCGTTGTACTCCGGATTGGCGGACAGCCGCTCCACCGCGCTCGCCGCGGGTGGCTGTTCCGCCATGGCGCGCATGTCCTCCGCCACCTGGCCGCTTTCCAGCTTGCTCTCGGCCGCAAAGTACGCGCGGGTCACCGGATTCAGCTCCGTCGGAAAGCTGAAATGCTGCAGCCGTCCCAGCGCATCCGTCAGCTCATAAATGGCATTGTCCGGCCGCGGTAGCGAACTGTGGCCGCCCGAATTGGTCACCACGAGCTGATAGTCGGCATACATCTTCTCGCTCGCGTCCACGGCAAAGATCACCGGCTTGCCGTGCTCCGTCTCCACCCCACCGCCATCATGATTGAGCACGAACTCGGCATTTATCAGCTCGCGATGGTGCTGCAGCAGCCAATCGACACCGTTCGACTTGCCGCCCTCTTCATCCGCGGTGAGCGCCAGCACAATGTCGCGGTTGGGCCGGTAGCCTTCCTGCTTCAGCCGCAGCAGGTTAGCCACCAGAATGGCGTCGCCATCTTTCATATCCTGCGTGCCGCGTCCGTAAAAGTAACCGTCTTTCTCCAGAAATTTGAAGGGATCCGTCGTCCAGTCCTCTCGCCGCGCCTCGACCACATCAAGGTGACCGATCAGCAGAATCGGCTTCTGCGAGTCGCTGCTCCCCGAGCCGTTGCGTGCCGAGCCGTTGATTCCTCTGAACCGAACCACCAGGTTCTGCTTGCGGTCGTTCGGTCCCAGCAGGTGCACATCGGCGGCAGGGAATCCCGCATCGAGAAAGCGCTTCTGCATCGCAGCCGCCGCCGCCGTCACACTGCCCACCGAATCCGTCGTGTTGATCTCGATCAGTTGCTCAAAGATCGCCCGCGCCAGCACGTGCGACGTCTCCGTGGCATCCTGTGCCTGTGCGGCGGGCGCGCCGGCGAAGGCGCCGGCGAGCGCTAAGGTGGCGACCGTGGTCAATACCAGGCGGAATCGGGCAGCGTTCGTCGATGAAGTTGTCAATGAAATCGCTGATGAAGTTATGGAAGAGCGTGAAGGCATATGAGAGGTGAGAGTACCAGACGCCTTCAAGGTACCTGGCGACTCAGTACCCAGTAACCTGGAAAGATACTCCGAAGTGACCCCACATTCGCGAGCCGATCTCTGCGTGCACCGCATCGTATCGTACAGTGAGTTGGAAGCCCGGCCCGGAATACCTTTCGTGAACACCGGCCGGTTCTTTGCTTGCCGTGTCACTTCGGCTTGAGGTATTTTGCAGGTTCGCATGCTGGTATTCCTGCCCGGAAGTCCCGGGAGACAGGCAACAGCATTGCGGCAAACGCGCTCGAAATTTGTTTCTCTCAAAGGAAAGAAAGATGAAGCAGGACACCACACTCTACTCACTCCAACTGCGTCCGGTCGAGCCCAGCACCGACTCTCGTCATGGCTTCTCCGTGCTGGAAGTGGTCGCGCAGCCCTCGGGCCCCGGCAGCGTCATCAAGGCGCGATTCCGGCAATGGGAGCCGATCTTCGAACGCATCTGCGCGTTCGTCAGCAGCTCTCCCTTTCATCGCAAGGCGATCCGCCGTACCCTGAGCGCTGGCTTGCCCGCGCATCTCATCGATCGCGTCACCGGCGGCAAGCACATGTTCTCTCAGGAGCAGATCGCCGAACTTCGCCTGGACGAAGAGATGGACCCGGCAGCTTAGGCTCCGGTCACATGCTGGAGTATCCTTCCGGGGGTATCCAGTGCTGGGGTATCCGGTGAGGGCATCTAGGACGACACCCTAGGCCTCGGCCGCGACCAGCGCAGCCTGCTCCCCGGTCGGCCGCGACCCTCGGAATCCGTAGTACGCGACAAAGATGTAACACAGCGCCGGCAGAACGAAGGCGTGATGCAGGCCAATGTGGTCCGCCAATATCGCTTCCAACTCCGGGATGATGGCGCCGCCCACCACTGCCATCACCATCAGACCCGAGGCCTTGCCCGTCAGCGGTCCCATGCCGACCAGGCCCAGCGCGAAGATGCTGGGAAACATGATGGAATTAAAGAGACCGACCAGCAGGATGCTCCACACCGCGAGATAGCCGGTGCTCATCATCGATGTGACCACCAGCAGGCACGCCACAATCGCCACGATGCCAACCATCGGTCCCGTCTTCACCCGCTGCAGCACCGCGGAACCGATGAAGCGGCCCACCATCGCGCCACCCCAGTAGAAGGAGACCAGCCCGGCCGCCGTCTTGACGCTCATGGCGCCCGTATTCGGTTGGCTGAAGTAGTTCACCAGAAAGCTGCCGATCGCTACCTCCGCGCCCACGTAGGTGAAAATACCGATGGCGCCCAGCCACACATGGCGATGCTCCCAGATGCTCCCGAGCGGCTTGTCCGGGTCGCCGCTCGGCCGAAACTCTCGCGTGGTCTGGATACGCGGCAACTTCAGGATGGCGATCGCCACCGCGAGAAAGACCAGCGCGATGCCGATGCCGATGTAGGGCAGTTTTACCGAGGAGGCCTGTATCTGCTTATAGGCCTGCGGGCCCATTGCCTGGATCTGCGAGGCCGTGTATGCAATGCCACTCAGAATCAGAACGCTGCCGAACTTCGGTGCGATCGTAGTGCCCAGGGAGTTGAACGCCTGCGTCAGATTCAGCCGGCTGGACGCGGTACGCGCAGGGCCGAGCACCGTCACATACGGATTGGCCGCCACCTGGAGCATGGTGACCCCGGCGGCCAGCACCACCAGCGCCGCCAGAAAAAGAGGGAACGACGGCACGCTGGCGGCGGGAACGAACAGAAAGGCGCCGCCCGCCATCACGAACAGGCCAACAACCATCGTCCTCTTATAGCCCACCCACTCCACCACCTTGCCCGAAGGCAGGGCAAAGACAAAGTAGGTAAAGAAAAAGGCGAACTGTACCAGCGCGGCCTTCGTGTAGTTCAGATCGAAGATCTCTTTGAGATGGGGAACGAGTATGTCATTCAGACTCGTCAGGAATCCCCACATGAAGAACAACGTGGTGACGATTGCAAGTGCCTTCCCGTAATGCCCGCTCCCGCCATCGGAGTGCACCGGGATCTGCTGTCCTGAAGGGCTGCCAACGGCCATTATTCGTTCCAATCCTCGATGAGGACACTATCACAAACAATCGCCCTGGGCAGCCGCAAAGCGTGCTCCCGGTAGGCCATCAGCGTGCTTTCGGTAGGCCATCGGTTCGACATGCCGTCAGCCAGCCGGCTTACTCTTCCCACCCTGTCCCGCGGTGTGGCGCGCCTTATGGCCCGGGTCGTACAGATGATAGGCGGCGCCCAGCAGCGCGATATGCGAGAAGGCCTGCGGAAAATTTCCCACCAGACGCTGCTGCTTGACGTCGTACTCCTCAGACAGCAGACCCACGTCGTTGCACAGCGTGAGCAGCCGCTCGAACAGCGCGTGCGCATCTCCCTCCCGTCCGATGAACTTCAGGTTGCTGACCATCCAGAAGCTGCAGGCCAGGAACATGCCCTCGCCGCCCTTCAGGCCGTCCTTGGTGCGGGCAGTGTCATAGCGCTTCACCAGCCCGCCTTCGGTCAGGTCCCTCTCGATCGCCTCCACCGTCCCCTTGATGCGCGGATCGTCCGGCGGCAGAAACCCCACCATCGCAATGAGCAGGAGCGAAGCGTCCAGATTCTTTGAGCCATAGGTCTGGACGAAGCTGTTGAGCCGCTTGTTGAATCCTTTCCGGCAAACCTCCTCGTGGATCGCGTCACGAACCTTCTTCCAGCGGGCCACCGGGGCTTCGAAGTGGGCGCGCTCGGCAAGCTGCACCGCCCGGTCGAAGGCGACCCACGCCATCACCTTGGAGTAGGTGAAGTGTTTGGGCCCTCCGCGCACCTCCCAAATCCCGCTGTCCGGCTCCTGCCAGATGGTCTCCAGGTGATCGACCAGTTGCGCCAGCATGCTGAACTCTCCCTCGCGATGCTGCTGCTGGAGGCTGTCGAACTCCCAGAAGAACGCATCCATCACTTCGCCGTAGATATCCAGTTGCAACTGCGCGTGCGCGGCATTCCCGACCCTCACCGGCTTGGAATTCTCGTAGCCCGTCAGCCAGGGAATCTCCCACTCCACCAGCGTGCGCTCCCCCGCGATCCCGTACATGATCTGCACCTGGTCGGGGCTGCCCGCGATGGTGCGCCGCAGCCAGTGCATCCATTCCTTCGCCTCCTGGTGGAAGCCGCCGTTCATCAGAGCCAGCAGCGTGAACGTCGTGTCGCGCAGCCAGCAGTAGCGGTAGTCCCAGTTCCGCGGGCCTCCAAGCTGCTCCGGAAGCGATGTCGTGGGCGCCGCGACGATGCCTCCGGTGGGCTTGTAGGTAAGCGCCTTGAGGGTCAGCAGCGAGCGTTCGATCACGTCGTGCCGCGGTCCGCGGTAGGTAGTACGAGCCGCCCACTCCTTCCAGTACGCCTGCGTCTGCCGGTAGGCCTCATCGACATCGACGGGATGCGGCGCTTCCGCGTGATATCGCCCATAGGCGCCGTAGGAGAGTACGAAGGCGACGGACTCCCCCTCCTCCACGGTGAAATCGCCCACCGTGCGCATGTTTTCGCCCTTCAGTTCGACGCTCGTACGCAGCACGATCGAATCCGGTCCTGCCTCCAGGCAGGAGCCGCCTTCCATCTTGGTGACCCATGGAACGGCCGCTCCGTAGTTGTAGCGCAGGGCAAGTTCGCTTCTCATCCGTACTGCCCCGCGCAGCCCGCGCACAATGCGTACGATGTCCGATTGATTCCCGCGCGGAGGCATGAAGTCGATGACCTGGACGACTCCCTTCCTGGTCTCGTGCGTCGTCTCCAGAATCAGCGTGTGCTCTTCGTAGCGGCGCGCCGACTGCGTCACCTTGCCTTCGGGAGCCAGCCGCCAGAAGCCGTTGTCCTCCGACCCCAGCAGCTTGGCGAAGCAGGCGCCGGAGGCGAAGTTGGGCCAGCAGAGCCAGTCCATCGATCCATCCCGTCCCACCAGTGCCGCGGTTTCAGTGTCGCCGATGAGCGCATAATCTTCTATCTGCGCCATGTAGGTGAGCGTCCTCCTGCTTACTGTTCGTGATAGCTCCGCATCAGGCCGCCATCGATGACATACGTGGATCCAGTGATGTAACCGGCGTCATCCGAGGCAAGGAATGCCGCCAGCGCGGCGACATCGTCAACAGTCCCCAGCCGGTTCAGCGGTATGTTCTGGAGCAGCGCCTGCATCTCTCCCTTGTTCGCCATCAGCTTCTTGTTGATGGGCGTCTCGATGGCGCCGGGCGCGATGTTGTTGATGGTGATGTTCTTCGGGCCAAGCTCCACTGAGAGATCGCGCATGAACATGCGCATGCCTCCCTTGCTGATGCAGTAGGTCGAGAAGCCCGGGAAGACCATGTCTTCATGCACCGAGCTGATGTTCACGATGCGGCCAGGCTTATTGGCGGCCAGCAGCTTCTGCACGAAATATTGCGTCAGGAAGAACGGCCCCTTCAGATTGACCGCGAGCACCTTGTCATAGTCGGCTTCCTGTACCTCCCAGAAATCCGCCTCCTTTTCCATGCCGGCGTTGTTCACCAGAATGTCCAGCGAACCGAACTCGCTGTAAGCGGCATCGACCAACCTGCGGGTGTCTTCGATCTTGGTCACGTCGGCCTGACAGATGATGCCCTTCGACCCCGCCTGCTCGACCATCTTGAGTGTCTGGTCCGCGCCATCGGGATGTCCTACATAGTCGATCACAACCCGGGCGCCCTCTTCCGCAAACCGCTTGGCGATACCCTGCCCGATACCCGAGCTGGATCCCGTTATGACCGCGACGTGATCCTTCAAACCTGCCATGGACTTCTCCTGTATCCGCCCCATTTCCGGCGCGCCGATTCGACCATAGGATGCCGTGCGCGCGGCTGCGCGATGCACCTGAGCGCTCGCGGCCTCTATGGCCGGCTCCCGAATAAAGCGCGGCCAGTTAGAAGTTTTTCCGCAAAGCTGCTGTAATAGACGTGGAGAGCGCAGCCCGGTTCTCCGGCGCACCCCCCGACCATGCCATCTGACACTCCAGGACGAACCTCACTGCGGCTGGACCTCGTAGTCTTCGCAGTGCTCGCCATGGCGGTGTTCGGCTGGGGTCTGCACTACAAGCTTTCGCTCTATCACTCGGCGGAGAGCAACTCGGTCCATGGACCGGTCGCCAAGCTCCTCTCGCAAAAGGAACAGGCGCATCCCGTCAAGCCTGCCGCCGATCAGGCCGCCGATATGGCACAACCGTCGCTGCCCGCGCTGCCATGGCTGGCGCTGCTGGCATGGGTGCTCGGCTCGCCCATCTGGATGAGCCCTGGGTACACGCGCTCTCTCTTCCGTCCCTCGGTGCTTCTCCACCGGCTGCAACACTGGCGCACCGCACGTTCCTTGCGGCCGCCCCCGTTCTTCCTGCTCGCCCGATAGCGCTTCGCTGCGGCTCGCGACTCTGACTTTTGAGTGCGCGCCGCGGCTGTGAGTCTGCACCTTGCTATCACCGATGGGGAAAGAACCGATCATGCATTACCAGCAGCATCCACTTCGCTCCGCAGTCCATCTTTCCATTGCGGCATTCTGCCTCACGTTCGCCGGCTGCTCCAGCGGCGACTCGCACGTGCAGGCGCAGCAGGCGCCCGCGGCCAACGTCGTCACGGTACAGCGCGGCGCCATCGCGCACACCCTCTCGCTCGCCGGTCAATTCGAGCCGTACCAGGTGGTCGAAGTCCACGCCAAGGTCTCCGGCTACATCCGCAAGATCAACGTGGACATCGGCGACAAGGTCCACGCCGGAGAGGTGCTGGCAACACTCGAAGTGCCGGAGCTGAACGCGCAATTAAAGGGCGCGGTCTCCGAATTCGCGCACAGCAAGGACGAGATTGCGCGGGCAGCCAAGGATGTGACCCGGGCAGAGTCCTACCATGCCGCGCTGCACGCCAACTACATCCGCCTGCGGCAGGCGAATGCGGGGAATCCTGGCATCATCGCGGAGCAGGAACTCGACGATGCGCAGTCCAAGGACCTCGCCGCCGAAGCGCAGGTGGAGATGGCGAAGTCCTCTCTCTCTGGCGCGCAGCAACAATCCGACGTGGCCAGCGCCGATCGTGAACGGGTAGGCGCTCTGGAGAGTTACACCACGGTCATCGCCCCGCTCAGTGGCGTCATTCTCTGGCGCTATGCGGATACCGGCGCGCTGATCCAGTCCGGCACCAGTTCAGACACCCAGTCCTTGCCCATCGTCAAGCTGTCGCAAAGCGATCTGCTCCGGCTGCGCGTCCCAGTGCCGGAGAGCGATGTGCGCTTCGTGCATATCGGCGCAGCCGTCACCGTGCGCGTCGACGCACTCGACCGATCGTTCGCCGGTACCGTCGTTCGCTTCACGCGCAACGTGAGCCTTGAGACCGGGACCATGGAGACGGAGATCGACGTCCCCAATCGCGATCTGGCGATCACGCCGGGCATGTATGCCAACGTGCTGCTCGATCTCGAACGTAAGAACAACGTTCTCGTCATACCGGATAGCGCCGTGGTGCAGGGCGCATCCGAGTCTACGGCGCTCGTGGTGGATCAGGACAACCACGTCGAGATACGGCCGGTGGAGCTTGGCCTGCGCGGTTCCACGCTGGTGGAGGTGACGAGCGGTCTGAAGGCAGGCGATCGCGTCATCAACGGAGGTCAGTCCAACTACCACTCCGGCGAAGAGGTACGGCCGCAAACAGAGCTTGCCCCCACCACCGACACCAAGAAGGAACAGAGCAGCGAAGCGCAGGGAGGCAAGAAGTAAATGCCTAAATTTGCGCTGCGCTATCCCTACTTCATCATCATGGCCTGCCTCATCGTGCTCCTGGTGGGCGTGGTCAACGTCACGCGCATGCCGGTCGATCTGTTCCCCAAGATCGACATACCCGTGGTTGTCGTCGCCACCTTCTATTCCGGCATGCCGCCGGAGCAGATCGAAGCCGATATCACCGACACCTTCGAACGCTTCTTCACCCTCGGCTCGAACATCGACCACATCGAGTCGCGCTCCCTCACCGGCGTCAGCCTCATCAAGATCTACTTCAAGCCCGGAACCGACGGGAATGCGGCGCTCAGTAACATCTCCAATCTCGCCATGGCCGACCTGCGCCGGCTGCCGCCAGGTACGCTGCCTCCGGTGGTCCTCAGCATGGATGCCTCCAGCCAGCCCGTCTGCCTGGTCACGCTGAAAGGCGAAGGCCTGAACGAGACCGATCTGAAGGATCTGGCGCAGTTCCAGGTACGGAATCAGATCGCGAATGTGCCCGGTGCATCGGTGCCGCAGCCCTTCGGCGGCCGCTACCGCCAGATCATGGTGTACGTCGATCCGCTGAAGCTGGAAGCTCACAATCTCGGACTGATGGATGTGGTGAAAGGCGTCAACCAGTCGAACCTCATCCTGCCCGCCGGCGACGTGCGCATCGGCACCAAGGACTACAACATCTACGCCAACAGCCAGGTGCCAACGCCGGACGAGATCAACCAGATCCCGCTGAAGTCGGTTGGCAACGCCTCGATCCTGGTGGGTGACATCGGTAAAGCGGAGGACTCCGGCACCACGCAAACCAACATCGTGCGCATCGATGGGCAGCAGTCTGTCTACGTTCCGGTGCTGAAGCAGGGTGGCGACAGCAACACCATCACCATCGTGAACGGCATGCGCGCCGCGGTGAAGCATCTGGTCGACATCCCCGCCTCGCTCAAAACGGCAGTCGTGTTCGATCAATCCGTCTTCGTGAAGAGCGCGATCAAAAGCCTGGTGAATGAGGCCGGAATCGGCCTCGTCCTGACCGGCATCATGATCCTGATCTTTCTCGGCAGCCCCCGCGCCACCATCGCCGTGCTGCTCTCCATTCCGCTCTCCGCGCTGGCCTGCCTCATCATCATGAACGCCACCGGCGGCTCCATCAATACCATGCTGTTGGGCGGCCTCGCGCTGGTATTTTCGCGCCTTATCGACAACACCGTGATCGTGCTCGAAAACATCTTCCGCTACATGGAAGAAGGCGAAACGCCTGTGGTGGCCGCGGAAAAGGGCGGCATGGAGGTATCGCTTGCCGTATTGGCCGCGACCGTCACCACCTCCATCGTCTTCTTCCCCGTCACCTTCCTCTCCGGCGTCAGCAAGTACATCTTCACTGACCTCGCGCTGGGCGTCGTGCTCTCCATCTTCGCCTCCTACATCTTCGCCATGACCGTGGTGCCGCTCTACTGCGCCCGGTTCGTCCGCATCACGCTGAGCGAAAGCGAGCGCGCCCGGCCCAGTCTCTTTCAGCGCGTGGTAGACCGCTTCAACGAATCCTTCCGCAAGATGCTGGACGCCTACGAACGCGCCGTCACACGCATGCTGGGCCGGCCTGGCCTTGCAGCCGGGGCCATCCTCGGCGGCGTCGCCCTCATCATCGTCCTGCTGTTCCCGTTGCTCGGCCTCTCCTACTTCCCGCGCACCGACCCCGGTCAGTTCGTCATCAACATCAAGGCCCCCAACGGCTCGCGGCTGGAAGTCACCAATCAGCTCATCGCGCAGGTGGAGCAGGAGATTCGCTCGACCGTGGCTCCGAAAGACCTGGGCATGATCGTCTCGAACATCGGCATCACTCCGGATCTCTCCGCGATCTACACCAGCAACTCTTCCATGGACACGGCTTTCGTCCAGGTGAGCCTCAAGGAAGGCAACTCCGTCGGCAGCTACAAATACATGCAGCGTGTCCGCCGCAAGCTGGCGAACGACATGCCGCAGCTCCAGACCTATTTCCAGGCCGGCGGTCTGGTGGATTCGGTCGTCAACCAGGGATTGCCGGCGCCGATCGACATCCAGATCAGCGGCAACAATCTGAAGGATTCCTTCCAGGTCGCGCAGGAGATCGCAACCAAAACCCGCCAGCTCTCGACCGTCAGCGACGTGCTGATTCCGCAGAACCTGCAGTATCCGGGATTGCAGCTCAATATCGATCGCGAACGCGCCAGCCTGATCGGGCTCTCTCCCAAGCAGGTCGTCGATAACGTCATCACCGCTCTCACCTCCAACGCCGTGATCGCCCCCAGCTACTGGATCGATCCCAAGACCGGCAACAACTACATGGTGACGGTGCAGTACTTCAACAAAAAAATCGAGAACATGAGCATGGAGGATCTGAAGCAGATCCCGATGCGCGCCGACGCTGCGATGAAGTACACGCCGCTGCAATCCGTGGCTGCGCTGAAGCAGATCAACACGCCGACGGAAGTCGATCATTACCAGCTCCGGCGCATCATCGATGTCTACGTCATGCCGTCCAAAGAGTCTCTGAAGACCGTCAGCAGACAGGTGGATCGCATCGTGGCTCATACCCAGCATGAGAAGAACATTCGCATCACCGTGCGCGGCGCGGTGGTGAATATGAACCAGTCTTTCCAGCGCTTCGGCATCGGTCTGGTGCTGGCGGTCACGCTGGTGTACCTCATCCTGATGGCGCAATTCGCTTCCGTGCTCGATCCGCTCATCATCCTCATGGCCATTCCTCCCGGCATCGCCGGCGTAGTGCTGATCCTGCTGCTCACCGGATCGACGCTCAACATCATGTCGTTGATGGGCGTCATCATGATGACCGGCATCGTGGTGTCGAACTCCATCCTCATAGTCGAGTTCGCAGGCCACCTGCGAGCGCACGGCCGCAATGTACGGGAGGCGATCGTGGAATCGTGCAGGATCCGTCTGCGCCCCATCCTGATGACCTCACTCGCTACGCTGCTGGGCATGATTCCCATGGCATTGGGAATGGAGGCCGGTAGCGAGCAGTATGCGCCGCTCGCCCGCGCCATCATCGGCGGCCTGACCGTGTCGGTCATCGTCACGGTCTTCCTGGTTCCAGCCGTTTACCTGCTGGTGCATGGGCGTCATGAGGACAAGGCTGTCGCAACCGCGCACACGGAGGTGCTGGCATGAGCAGCCTTCCCGGCAAGCGCCTCTCCGCGCCTCTATTCTTGTTTACCCTCTGCGCAGGCGCGTTCAGCCACGCGCCTGCACTCGCGCAATTTCAGGCGCTTCCCAGCGCCCCGCCGCCATCGCTCTTGCTGGCGCAGTCCTCCACTCCCGCTCCCGCGCCGGCTTCAGTTCCAGCGCAAAACCGGCTCACCCGCGCGCAGGCCGAACAACTGGCCATCCGTCACAATCCGCACATCAGCGTCAGCCAGTTGCTGGCGCTGGCGCAGCACCAGGTAGTGCGGGAGACGCGCTCGGCGGAACTGCCTACGCTGAACGGCGGCATCACCGCCCAGCAGGCGAAGGAAGGAGGACGTCTTTCCTCCTTCGGCATCAGCACCACTCTGCTGCTGACCCACGCCGGCGCAGGGGTGAATCTGTCTCAGCTCATCACCGACTTCGGACGCACCACCAATCTGGTGGCTGCAGCCAAGCTCCGCGAGGAGGCGGCCAGGTCGAACGCGCAGGCCACGCTGGAAGACATCGTGCTCGCGACCGATCAGGCGTTCTACGCGGCGCTGGAGGCGCAGTCAGTTCTCCAGGTCGCGCAGCAGACGGTGAACACACGCCAGGCCACGCAGGGACAAGTGAGCCAGCTTACCAGGAACAAGCTGCGCTCCACCCTCGACCTGAGCTTCGCCGAAGTGAATCTGTCACAAGCACAGTTACTTGTGCTGGATGCCAGGAACAACGCCGACGCGGCCCTGGCTGCGCTCAATGAAGTGTTGGGCGTGGCCACGAGCCTGGACACCGGTTCGAACAGCCCGGTGACCTATACGCTGGTCGATGACTCGGCCCAGCCGGCTGCTCCTCCGGTCGATATCAATGCGCTGACGGCGGCGGCTCTGCGGCAGCGTCCGGATCTGCAGGCCGCCGGCCTCGAGCAGCAGTCCGCTTTGAAATACAGCCAGGCTGAGCACGACCTGCGGCGTCCCACCATCAGCGCGCTCGGCACCGTCGGCGGCACACCGGTGCGCGACGGCCGCTACTACCCGTCGAGTTGGGATGGCGCTATCGGACTCAATCTGAACGTACCGCTCTTCAATGGCTTTCTGAACTCGTCTCTGGCGAAGGAGGCCGACCTGCGGGCGCAGAGCGCAGGTGAACAGCAGCGCGCGCTGCGCGACCAGGTGGTGCGGGATGTGCGCACCGCTTGGCTGGACGCCACCAGCTCCTACCAGAAGGAGGCCGTGACTGCTCAATTGCAGCAACAGGCCGACGCGAGCTTGCAATTGGCGACCTCCCGTTACCGACTGGGCCTTAGCTCCATTGTGGAGCTGAGCCAGGCGCAGCTTGCACAAACCCAGGCGGCCATCACCAACACCAACGCGCAGTACCAATACCGGCTGTCGCTTGCCGCTCTCAATTACCAGATCGGTGTACGGCCCTAGACTCGGTAACCCTGGACCGTTTCGATCAGGCGGGTACCCGGGTGCCCTTGCCTGGCGTACTAATTCGCGGAATTCGCTACACTGGAAATAGAGGCTGACTTGCTGACTCGCCCGCCCGCCGACTCGCTGTTCTAAGTCCTTTGCTTCCTGATATTTACCTGTAAGCCCTTTCGAATCTTATATGGAGCGCCACAAGCACCGCCATATGGTTGATTCCAAAAGGTTTCCATACCATATGGGGAAGGGGGGGAGGGTATCACAGAGTAACTCCTGTGGAAATCCCCGGTGCCGGAATCCTCTCCACAGTCCGGCGGCTGATCTTGTCCACGGACGCGAACTGCCCCAGGCGCAGCATACCCAGCATGACAACAACTGCGCCTAGCGGCACCAGCAGCCCGGCATGCAGGGAGCCCGTGTGCGCGGAGACATGTCCGGTAAGCCACGGCAGCACAGCGCCACCCACGCCCGCGATGGCAAAGAGCCAGCGTGTGCGTGTGGATTGACCGGAGAGCGTTAGAAAGATCGAGACACAGACGGGAAACACCGGAGCAAGACCCAAACCCGCCAGCGACGCCCCCACCAGCACGCCGCTCGCGCTGCCGGAGGTGAGCAGAAGGAGAATCCCAAATCCCGCGAGCAGCAGCGACCAGACGAGAAACCGCCGTTCCAGCGTGCGCAGCAAAATAGCGGGAGCAAGCCCGCGGCCGGCGAGCAGCGAAAGCCAGAAACAGGACACGGCAGCGGAGGCGTAGACTTCCCGTGCCAGCGGCATGCGGTGTACGTAGCTCAGCACCCACCCGCCCATCGACGCCTCCACCCCGACATACAGCATGGCGAAGACAGCGAAGAAGATCAGGACACGCGGCCCGGCTGTGGCTTCGTTGCTACCCCTAGCCGCCGGGGTACTCTCCTCGAACGCAAACGAGCGTGCACGATCGAGCGCACCCAGGGCGCCGCTCAACACCAGCGCCAGCACGCCGGCAAGCGCCGCGACAGCGAGGAACAGCCCGCGCACGGTGCCGTAACGAAGCCATGTGTGGGTTGCCAGTGGGCACACGGTCGCCCCGGCGCTCCAGAAGAAATTCAGCAGCGTCAATGCCGCTCCACTCCGCGCGCGAAATGCGCCGCCGACCAGCAGGCTCATCGCCGTCATGGACCAGCCCAGCCCCAGGCCGTAACAGAAGAGGACCGCGACCGCCCCTGCAGGCCAGAACGCCAGCACGGCCGCACTTGCAGCGGTCAGCAGCATGCCCGCGACCACCGACCGGTTGAGCGCCCGGCTCACCAGCAATGCCCCGCATGCCGACCCGGCAAAGAGCGCGAGCAGTAGTTGCCCCAGCCGCTCGTCTCCCATGCGCCACTGCGCCGCCAGCGCTGGCAGAATGCACCCGAGCAGCACCAGGGCGGCTCCGGTAAAGGTGAAGGCCGCGAAGACCGCTATGGTCCCAAAGCGGCGGCCGGCGGCCTCGTCCCACGCGTGCGGCACGCCGAATACGCCAGCCTTTCGCGGCGGCGGCATCAGCCTGCCTCACTACCTGAGCGCGCCGCGGATCGACGGGAATGCGCGCCGGCCTTTTCCTCTGCGATATTTTGCTCCTGCCCTCCCTCGGCAGCACTGCCGCTGGACTCGCGGATCACCAGCTCCGGCTCGATCGCGATCTCATCCTCGAACTCATGCTTGCCCTGCACTCTGCTCAGAGCGATCCGCGCCGCCGTCCTGCCCATCTCTTCCAGCGGCTGGCGGATGGTCGTGAGGCTGGGATTGTTGAACGCCGCTCCCTTGATGTCGTCGAAGCCCACAACGGAAACATCCTGGGGCACGCGGAGACCCGCATCCTGCAGTGCGCGAATCGCGCCAATGGCAGCCATATCGTTGAACGAGAGCAGCGCGGTGAAGCTCTGATGAGAGGCGAGCAACTGCTGCACCACTGGATAGCCCAACTCCGGAGACGTAAGGTCCCGATCCAATTGGACGACCAGCTCCGGCCGGACCTCTAAACCAAGCTCCTTTGCCACCGCCACCGTGCTGCTCCAGCGGTCTTCCGAGTCGGAGCTGAACGGCT
>JBPCNO010000160.1:0-14307 GCA_051001135.1 Acidobacteriaceae bacterium | reverse complement strand
GCATGCTGGTCAAGGAAGGTCGCGGGTACATCCAGGCTGGAGCGGGGATCGTCGCGGATTCCGTAGCGGAGAAGGAGTTTGAAGAGTGCATAAACAAGGCACAGGCGCTGGTGCGCGCGATCGAGAGAGCGCGGCAATAACTTCGCACGAGCTACGGGCTACCGCGCACGCAATGTAGTAGTACGTGGTGATGAATAAATTTGGATCTACGTACTGCGGAAATAACTTCGTAGATAAAATTCTTTATTCAGAGGCATCCAAAGGGTACGTAGTGGGAAGCAATTTTAGATTTCTGTTAATAAATTGCCCTATCAACTCACGAAGCAGTTACTTAAGATTCTCTTTCCGCACGGCCACCCTTCTATAAGAAGTCGCTATCTTAGTAGTCGTGGACACAGCCACCAGACAGTGGACCGATAGCTCGATTCGCGCACGCGGCTGCGCTGCTGTGACCATGCCTTCACTCTCTCTATTGCGCCGGTCCCCCATCGTCAGGAACGCCCCGGCGCCAGGCTCCATCATCTCTCACCACGCTCGGAGGTCTTTGTGAAGAAGGAAGAAGAAGTAGTGCAACAGGCAGGGTCGGCTGATCGCCGCAAATTTCTCAGGGGCGCGGGCCTTACGGGCATGGGCCTGGCGGGTGCAGCCCTGATCGGCGGCAAATTGGGTGACGTGCTGCCTGGCGTAAAGGTTCCCAATGTCGAGGCGGCTGCGATCAACGACGTCGACATTCTGAACTTCGCTCTCAATCTCGAGTATCTGGAAGCCGAGTTCTACACCATGGCCGTCACCGGCAAGACGCTGGAGCAGTCCGGCTTTAATCTCACCGGCAAGGGCACCTATGGGCGGACCACCGGCGGGGCGAAGATCAACTTCGGGGGCGCAGGCTCACTTCACAGTCAACTCGGCCGCACCGCGAACGGGCTGATGGAGACCGAACAGTTCCACGTCAAGTTCCTTCGCAGCGCACTTGGCAGCTATGCCGTCGCCAAGCCAGCCATCAACCTCGATGCTTTGGGAAAGGTCGACACATACCTGAAGTTCATCGTCGTCGCCCGCGCCCAGGAACAGACGGGAGAGTCCGCATACGCCGGAGCGGCAGCATTGATCCAGAACAAAGCCTACCTGACGGCGGCGGCGCAGATTCTCGCGGTCGAAGCCGAGCATGTGGGCAACCTGCGGCTCTTCTGCGACGCCTACAACGTCCCCACGGCGAAGATTGACTGGCGCGATGTTCTGCCACCACCGTCCGGCAGCAACGAGTTCACCATCAATGGCAATGGTCTTGCGCCTACCCGCGACGCCAACGCTGTTCTGGCGATTGTGTATGCCAACAAGAACAAGGGCACGAGTCGCGGCGGCTTCTATCCGCAAGGATTGAACGGCACCATCAACGTCATCACCGCCCAACAGTAAACCACTCCGCCTACCCAACCGGCCCGGACAGCTTGATCGCTGCCCGGGCTTTTTTTAAAGGACTGCCACCACAGCAGGACATCCGAACTTAATTTTCCAGCATGACCACCCTCGGAGACGATTCCGTATCGTATTCGAATATGGCCGCGGCCAACCGGCTGCAATAGGATGCTTGGAGCCGCAGTCATAAATTGCTGTGCCCATCTCGCCCTATTTTCCATGCTCCGGTTCTTCCCAGATACATGCCCGGCGCTTCGCTCCAATGTTTTCTCAACATGTTCGGAGGTCGTTGTGAAGAAGGAAGAAGAAGTATCGCAGGCAACGTCCGCGTCGGATCGCCGCAATTTCCTTAAAGGTGCTGGACTGACGGGCATGGGCCTGGCAGGAGCGGCGCTGGTTGGTGGCAAGCTAGCGGACGCGCTGCCCGGCGCAAAAGTTCCCAACGTAGAAGCCGCTGAGATCACGGACTACGACCTCCTGAATTTGGCGCTGAACGTTGAATATCTGCAAGCGGAGTTCTACACCATGGTGGTCACCGGCAAGAGGCTGGAGCAGATCGGTTTCCCGCTCAGCGGAAAGGGTACGTATGGTCCCACCACCGGCGGCGCCCAGATCAACTTCGGGGCCTCCGGCCCACTGCACGGTCCACTCGGCCGGACAGCGAACGGGCTGATGGGAGACGAGCAGCGGCATGCCAGATTTTTCCGCAGCCAGCTTGGCAGCTATGCGATCGCCAAGCCGGCCCTCAACCTCGATGCCATGGGAAAGATCGACACCTACCTAAAGTTCATCGTAATGGCGCGCGCATTCGAACAAACCTGCGAATCGTTTCTCACCGGGGCGGCAGCGTTGATCCAAAGCAAGAAAATACTAACGGCAGCGGCGCAGATTCTGGGAGATGAGGCAGAGCACGTAGGCAACCTGCGGCTCTTCTGCGACCTCTACAACGTCCCCACCAAGAAGATCGACTGGAAAGATGTGCTGCCGCCACCGACCGGCACAAACGAGTTCACCATCAACGCCAATGGCATGGCTCCGACCCGCACCCTTAGCGAAGTGCTGGCGATTCTCTATGGGAGCAACAAGCCGGGTACCAGCCGTGGCGGCTTCTTCCCGCAGGGGCTGAACGGCGCAATCAACGTCGTTTAACCCGCTCCGCTTCCCCCATCGGCCCGGCTGGCTTTCTCGCTAGCCGGGCCGATTTTTGGCCTCTGCTTACGCATCACCTCTTCCCAAGGAGCCAACCATGGCGGACCTGGAACAACTGAAAGCCAAGTACGTGCCGGTCATACAAACCATCGAGCAATTCAGCGCCGAGGGAGCGAAGGTGGAGGACGTCAGCCTGGACGGCGACAAGCTGCTGTTGAAGGCCACGGTTCCCTCACAGGTGGTCGCCAACCAGGTGTGGGATGCTATCAAGCAGGTCGATCCGCGTACGCCGATCTGCGCCACGAGATTACACCTACCGGCAGCGGGGACCAGACGTACACCATCCGGTCCAGGAACAATCTTTCCAAGGTCAGCAAGCTGTTCTACGGTTCGCCCAACCATTATCAGGAGATCGCGAGCGCCAATGGTATCGGCGATCCGGACAAGATTCAGGCGGGCCAGCAGATCACGATACCGGTGAGATAGGTCCGGGTTCTCGCCCGGCCGAGTTTTCGCTTGTTCCGGCGCTCCCCCAGTGCGCGCTGCCCAGCCGGCAGCTTTACACTGAAGGAGTGCTCGAGAGGCGTGTTCGTCTTCATGATCTTTGTCCTGGATAACTACGACTCGTTCACCTACAACCTGGTGCAGTACATGGGGGAACTGGGCGCAGAGATGGTCATTCGCCGGAACGACGAGCTGACGCCGGAGCAGGTGGAAGAGCTTCACCCCGAGCGGATCCTGCTGTCACCTGGACCCTGCACACCCCAGCAAGCCGGCATCAGTATTCCGCTGATCCGCCACTTCGCCGGCAAGCTGCCGATACTGGGCGTCTGTCTGGGCCATCAGGCTATCGGCGCGGCGTTCGGCGGCGCGGTGGTGCGCGCGCCCAAGCTGATGCATGGCAAGACCAGCGCAGTGGAGCACGACGGCAAATCGATCTTCGCCGGGCTCGCGAATCCCATGACCTGCACGCGCTACCACTCGCTGATCGTCGCGGAAGAGGGCCTGCCGGACGAGCTCGAGATCTCGGCGCGCACGGCGGACGGCATCATCATGGGCCTGCGGCACCGCGAGTACCCGATCGAGGGCGTGCAGTTCCATCCGGAGAGCGTGCTGACCGAGGGTGGGAAGCGCCTGATCCAGAACTTTCTGGAGATGTAGCTCCGCTCAAGCGATGCGCAACCAAGGGCAGTCAAGAAAGATCACCGGTTTTCATCTGGACGAGATTGGCGATTGGGTGGCCGAGCTAAGCTGCGGCCACGGGCAGCACGTGCGTCATCGGCCGCCCTGGGAGGTGCGGCCGTGGGTGACGACGGAAGAGGGCAGGCGCGCGCATCTCGGCGTGGTTCTGTTCTGCGCCAAATGCGAGACGCAGGATGCGGAGTGACATCCTACTCGCGACCCTCAACTTATTCCGTCGACCTGCTCGGCCGGGCTATTCGGGCACTTCCCAATCGTCAAGGGTCCGCATGAGGGTGGTCTTGCCTTCCGCCTGATCGCTCAGAGCCTTCGCCAGTAGCGGGAAGGCATGCTTCATCTCGTCGGTGTTGGCCCACACGGGCACATCCAGCATCTTGTAGTGGTAGCTCACGGCTGACTGCAGATGGCCGCCCACAGTCGCGGGCTCGGTAAAGCCGTCAACCTGCGTGACCTCGCGATGTCCATAGCAGAAGCGTCCGGTGGCGCGTGTGCCGATGGGCGTCAGCGCATAGCGCTTCACTTTGATGCTTTTGTCCTCGTCGCGCGTGAGCAGCCCGGCGGCGGTCAGCGCATCCATGGCCTTGGGGCCCTTGTCGGATTTGTCTGTGCTGGGAACTTCATAGGGGAACTTCAGCGCCTGCGAGTAAAGGCAGTCGTTGTGGTTGGAGTAGTAGGTGTTCAGGGCGGTGGTGAAGTTCTTATCGTTGGGCTGCTTCTTGCCGGACTTGCAACCTACGATCGGCAGAAGCAGCGTTCCTGTGGCCATTGCTGCGATGATGGCTCCCCTGCTGCACATGCGATAGGCCATTGATCTTCCTCGTCTTTCCGTCGTTCTTCAGCGGTCGTTCTTTACGCGGGCCGGCGGCATTCCATGCCCAGGCAATTCTCCCACCGGCCCGGATCTTCCACCTCGCGAAATCGCGGATCGGGATTATCGAAGATCTGCGCGCGGCGGATCTCGGTGAACCCCGCACGCTCGAGCTCCATCGACAGATTCTTGAAGTCCCACATCCAGAGATGCGCGCTGCGGCCGAAGACCATACGCATCAGTCCCGCGGTACCCTTCGGCTGGTCTTCCGTGCCCAGATAAGAGTCGCGCATGAAGCGGCTGGCTGCCTCGGGGTCAGAGGCATGCACGTAATTTGTAGCCAGCCACTCCAGGTCAGGCAGTACGAAGCGAAAGGTGCCGCCGGGCCGCAGATAACTGAGGGTATTGCGCAGGGTGGTGCGCAGATCGCTAAGCGCCAGGTGCTCCAGCACATGGGAACAATAGACGGCTGCGGCGGATCCCGGCTCCAGCGGCAGCCCCTTGATCACATCACCGTAGACGATATTCGCGGGATAGTCCGGAAAGCCGCGGCGCAGCAGCAGCGGCTTGAGCCATGGCACGTTCTTCTCCAGCCAGAAGGCCGGCCCGGCATCGAAGTTCCGCCAGGCGAGGGGCGCGCAGGTTCCGCAGCCAAACTGCACGTACTGCCCGCCCGGGTTGCGGCCTCGGTCCTCGTCTGCGTGTGAAGCCTGCATTGCCAAAGTCGCGCTCTCCCTTGTGTGCCTGGTGTGTGTGCCCGGCCGGTACGTCTCGATACAATACCAATGGGAAGCATATCTGCTGAGGTTGACCATTCCAAATTCGTGGAAGTGCTGGCATCCGCATTGCCTGTCTCGCCACTCTCGATCGGCTTGCTGGCTGTTGCTATCGATCGCCGGATGCGCCGTGGCTGCCTGCTCCATCGCTCAGGCTCAAGCCGTGGCTCCAGCAGCGGCCGGTCAAGCCTCCGCTCAAGCTCCCGCAGCCAGCCCGGCAACGCCCATCGGCCACACCGACGCGCGGGAGGTGCAGGTGTCCGGCGCGGTGGACGTGCGTAACGGGCAGATGCAACTGGGGAACGGCAGCATTGTCACCGCCGGCAATCAGCCGGTGAAGATCGCACTGACGCGCGGCGGGGCGCTGCGCCTGTGCTCCACCACCAGCGTGCACCTGGCGCACGACCGCACCATCGATGCACCCGATTCAACCGCGCTGATGATGGGGCTGGACCGAGGGGCGATCGAGGCGAACTACGTGGTGGGCAAGTATTCGGATGTGCTGTTGACGCCGGACCTGCGCATTCTGATCTCCGGACCCGGAACGGCGGACCTGAGCATCCGCGTCAGCAATAACGGCGACACCTGCGTCAATAATCACGGGGAGCACGCGCCTTACATCACCGTCAGCAGTCAACTGGAGGGCGGAATCTACCGCGTGCTGCCGAACCAGCACGTCACCTTTGAACACGGCAGCCTGCGCAGTGTGGTGGATACGGAGCAGGAGCCCTGCGGCTGCCCACCTACGGCTCCAATCAGCGTGGCGCAGGCAGGGGTTGCGTCCGGGAAGAGCGCTGCGCCGGGCAAGGCGGTGGGAGGGCCCTCGTCCACCCCCGCAGACACGGAGTTCCCCTTGAGCATCAGCGAAGGTCTGGCCCCGGCACCTGCGCCGCCCACCACACCGGTGGCAGCGCCGGGTGAGGTGCACGCCCTGGTCACTGTGCCGTTCGTCTACCACGGCAATGCGCCCGCGGCAGGGAACGCGCAAGGGGGAGCGCCGAAGCCTGGAGTCCCAGAGGCTGTCGTGCCCGCAAATGCAGGAGCGAAGACGGGGCCTCCAAAGAGCACGGTTGCAGCCGCGAGCACGCCTCCGGCACCGGCCAGAGCGGCTCAGCCCGTGACACCGGCGCCGTCCACCGCACCGGCACCCGTAGCGGCATTTGCACAGCCCGCACCGTCGCCAGCGAAGAAGCCAGCCCCCAGCCGGGGCTTCTTTCATCGCGTGGGCCGGGGCGTGGGCCACTTCTTTTCGAAAGTCTTCGGTGCGGAGCAATAGCACATTTCATAATCCCTTCCAGAGCACAGGCAAACGCAGATCCTTCGACTGCGCACTGCATGCTGCGCTCAGGATGACGATGAGGTAAGGGGCCAAACCCTGGGCTATTTGTGAATGTCCTCATTCTGTCGCGGCAGTCTACGCTTTCACCGCCACCATGGGTTCGTTATTCACGGCTACGGCCGTGTCGGTGCAACCGATCAGCACGATCTGCTGCGGTAGCTTCGACTGGTTGCCATCAATCTGCGACTGAGCGACGTTGCGCAAGACGATGGCGCGGGGCTTGTCCGCGGGACGCGCTGACACATCGCATCGGCCGAAGGTATTGCCCTCAATGGTCAGCCACGAGGCGTCGGCACAATCGATGGCCGGACCGGACACGTTGCCGATGAGATTGCGGCTCAGCGTCACGCCCTGATTGATCCGCTGCGCCGGAGCGGCAGCCAGGCGCGCATCCCGCGCGGCCCCCACGAGAATGGCGCCGCGGCGTTCTTCCTGGCCGCCGTAGTTGCAAAGGTCGATAGTGGAGTCGGTGACGCTGACGCTCTGCACCACCGGACCGGCCATGGCCTCCGGATTGGCGGCGAACTGGATGGCTGGGCCGGAGCAGCCATGGAAGCGGCTGTTGACGATGCGAGTACGAGCATGAGCCACCACGCCGCGGCCGCGATTGCCCGAGAAACTGCAATGGTCGATGGTGGCGCGCGCCTGTTTCAGCACGCTGCAGACCAGCGTTCCCGGCTTGATGACCGGAGAGAGCGTCTCGCTGAACGCGAGCTTCGTGCCCGCGGGCGTGTTCTCGCAGGAGGCGACAGCGATCTCGCCCAGCAGGCTGAGGTTGGCGGCGTCCGTGAGTTGCAGGATGGTACCGGCGGAGGGAAGTTGCCACAGTGGGAGCGCCTGCTTCCCCGTTCCTTCGAGCATCACCGTCGTCTCATCCACGCGGCTGCTGATCTTCCAGTAGGGCTGATAGATGTGGAACGCGTCATCCCCGGTTCCCTTGAACTGGCTGCGCTTGATCGCAACAGTGCCTTCGCAGCCCACCATCTCCACCCCGCGGCCACACAGTGAGAGCCAGCGCCTGGACTGCGGTCGCGGCATCACACTGAAATCTTCGAGCGAGACATCCCGGCAGCCATGCAGCACCGCGCCTTTGCCCGGGCCGGCAAAGATCGCCACGCTCTCCAGCAGCACAGTGTCACACGCCTCCAGATGAAGGCAGGCGGCGGCCGCGACCCGATGCCTCAACATCAGGCGCATGCCCGGCTTGACCGCCAGCGGTTGGGAGCACGCGAGTGTCAGCGTCTGCGGGGCGGAGAGGCGTACGGAACGAATCACGCCACTGGCATCCAGTCCTCCGGCGGCTGGAAGGCCGGTCTTGGCGTCGTACTCGCTCAACCATTCAACGCTCTCCGTTCCGTCCGCCGGGAAGTCGGGGTCGAGCACGACGGTGAACGATGGTGGGTTCC
The DNA here is from genome assembly GCA_051001135.1 of Acidobacteriaceae bacterium. Lineage (GTDB taxonomy): Bacteria > Acidobacteriota > Terriglobia > Terriglobales > Acidobacteriaceae > CAWHMN01. Next base: position 6,213 of record JBPCNO010000160.1, on the reverse strand, counting down.
CTCCCGCGACGGTCGTCACCGTTCCCTGGGAAAACGGCGGCCGCGCCCAATCGATCTTGATGTCGTGGATCTCCACGTTACGGCAGGCGCTCAGCAGAAACGGCCGCGTGTTGCCGTTGAAGATCAGCTCCGCGCCATTGCCGAAGACCTCCAGACCGTTGTAGTTGCGGAAAGACATGGCGCAGCTATCGGAGGCGGCGAAGTTGTACTTGCCCGGCGGAAAGACGAGCCGGGCCTGGCTGAGCCCCAGCGACGCGATGGCCCGCTGCACCGCATCGGTTACATCGCGAACGCCTGTCGGATCGGCGCCGAAGTCCGCCACGGACGCGCGATGCGCCGTGCCTCCTGGCCGATTGCTGGCCGGGATCGATGCGGCAATGGAGCGCGGCCATGCGGCAGCGAGTCCAGCCGCCGCGGAGCACGCGAGCGCCTGACTTAAGAAGTCCCGCCGGTTGATCATGGTCACTGTTCCCTCATCTGCCTAACGCTGTCTGGCTGCTCGTCAACCTGGCCGCCGCAATCGCCTGCCGGCGGCCACTTCGAGGGACACGGTAGCAGCTTGTTCGCTGCGCTACAATTCAACTTTGGTTGTGGGTCGGTACGACCCCCTCTCTGCGCGGCCGTTTGGCTGCCATCTTCGCATCACACCTGTAAGGAGCTTTTCTATGGCGATTCCCGCCACCCAGATGCGTCCGGGCATGATTATCAAGCACAATAACGAACTCCACGCCGTGTTCAGTGTGGAGCACCGCACCCCGGGAAACCTGCGTGCCTTCATCCAGGCCAAACTGCGCAACCTGCGCACCGGCGCAATGTTCGAACACCGCTTCCGCTCGCCCGATCCCATCGATCGCGTGGTGGTGGACGAGATCCCAATGGACTTCCTCTACTCGGACGGTGACGACTACTACTTCATGAATACCGAGAACTACGAGCAGACGGTGCTGAAGCACGACACGCTGGGCGATTCAGTGGAGTACCTGATCCCGAACCTGCAGATCCGCGTGTCCTTTTTCAACGATGTAGCCGTGGGCATTGAATTGCCACAGACCATCGAGATGACGGTAGTGCAGACCGAGCCCGGCCTCAAGTCCGCCACCGCCTCTTCTGTCACCAAGCCGGCGACGCTTGAGACCGGCCTGGTGGTGCAGGTCCCGCCGTTTATCAACGAGGGCGAGAAGATCCGCGTGGATACGGCCGAAGGCGCATACCTGTCGCGCGCTTAACCATGCCGGTCCGCTACTATCTCGTGAAAGGCCGCGTGCAGGGTGTGGGCTTTCGCTGGTTCGTGCATCGCGAGGCCGCGGCCCTGGGATTGCACGGCTCAGTGCGCAACACCGAGAGCGGTCACGTTGAAGTCATCGCCTCCGGCCCTGAAGAAGAGTTGGCAGAGCTGCGCAAGGCCTTGCAACGCGGTTCCCGCGGCAGCCGCGTGGACGGCATCGAACAACGCGACCTGGCCGAAAGCGAGGGCGCATCCCTTGGACCATTTGAGATTGAAGGAGCCTGGTAGACAAGATGTCCATGGAACCCATCAACTGTGAGCCGCTGAAGCGGCTGGTACGCACCGTGCCTGACTTCCCCAAGCCGGGCATCCTGTTCTACGACATCACCACACTGCTCAAGGACCGCATCGGCTTTGCCACGCTGATCGACGCGCTGGCGGCGCACTATATGGAGCGGGACGTGGACCTGGTGCTGGCGATTGAAGCCCGGGGCTTCATCTTCGGCCCGGCTCTTGCGTATCGTCTCAACGCCGGGTTCGTGCCGGTGCGCAAGCCGAAAAAACTGCCCGCGCAGACGGCCAAGGTCACGTATGACCTAGAGTACGGGTCCGACTCACTCGAGATCCACCTGGATGCGGTAGAGTCCGGGCAGAATGTCGTCATTGTCGATGATCTGCTCGCGACCGGCGGCACCATGGAAGCCACCATCAAGCTGGTACGGCAACTGGGCGGCCGCATCGCGGGACTCGGCTTCGCCGTGGAACTGGATTTTCTAAAGGGACGCGAGCGCTTCTCCGAGTTCGACGTCTTCAGCCTGCTGCACTACGACGAATAGCCAAGCCGAATAGCATGCCGCGCCCGACCGACGGAGAGAGAGGCAGCCTCAAAGCGCGCCAGCATCTCTCTCTCCGTCCCGGCGAGGCCGCCTCGACGAGCCTCTCTCGGCCGCACGTTAGCGCACGGCGGATCGACCGGTGAAGAACTGCAAGATGAATACGATGACCGCGACGATCAGCATCAGGTGAATGAGAAAACCGGCGACGTGAAAGACGGCGAAGCCAAGTACCCATCCGATCAGCAGCAATACGGCAAGTCCAACGAGAATACCTCTCATGTTTTCCCCTCGATCGAATTCGTCCCCAACGGACGGAGTGTCAAGCCCACCTTAAAATGCAGAATTTGAGCAATCGAATCTGAACGCGTGCCGGAGATCGTATCTGCAGCTTTCCCGGAGACAGAAGTACAGCTTCCCCGAAGCTGGACGGACGGCAGGAGATTCATGCACTTGTAGACAGCCTGAACAAGATAGGCTTGAGCCGTTTCACAACCGCATGCCGGTCATTCTGGAGCTCAAGGATTATGACCGCTGGCTTATGCCGGGCGGTCGGCGCAGTCGCCGGTCGATCTGCTCAGGCCTTATCCGGCAGAGCCGATGAGAGCCTGGAAAGTCGACCGCAAGGTGGGCGATGTGCGGAACGATGATGAGGGCTGCATTGAGCCGCTTGCTGAGCACGGAATAGTGCGAACACCTGCGATGAAGTGATAACAAAGCCAGGGAGGACGTTTCCTCCCTGCTCCAACCGCCATACTGCCGGCACCCTTCCGGCCCACGAATGATCCAACGCGCGGAAAGAGCTGAAATTTTCTGGGCGACTTGTCGAAATCCGGTCCCGCCGTTCGTCGTTATAGTGAAGGCCCCGGCAATCAGCCCGCCTGAAAGCCACTACAGGAGAAGATATGACGCAATATTTGGTTGCGATTCACCACCCCGACGACTACACCCCGTCCCTGGAGGACGAAGCAATGGTGCGCGATATCAGCGCGCTCAACGAAGAGATGGACGCAGCCGGCATCAGGAAGTTCGCTGGCGGCCTGAGCGCGCCAAGCCACGCGAAGTCGCTGCGGAAACAGCCCGAGGGTGAGGTGCTCGTCACCGACGGACCGTACCTGGAGGCCAAGGAGCACGTGGGCGGTTTTTGGATACTGGAAGCCGCGGACATGGACGAGGCGCTGGCGTGGGGACGTAAGGCCGTCAAAGCCTGTCGGGCGCCGGTCGAGGTGCGCGAGTTCCTGAGAATCCGGCCGAATAAAGCAACATAGTTGTGTGACGCAACGCGCGCCAGCGGAACGATAGCACCCGACGCTGCTGCGGGCCGATGACCCATAACACAAATAGACGACCGCAACGCCCTAATGACGGCGACAGGAATTCCGCGCGCCAAAGGCCGCTCTGCGATCGAAGGCCCCATCCTCAGGAGGAAAGACAATGCAAAAAAAGAAGGTTGGCGCAACAACAATCAAGAGCTTCGCACTGCTGGTTGTGCTCGGTACGGCGTACCAGGCGATGGCCCAGGACGCCACGACGTCGTACGCGAAGATGGCTCCGATCGAGCGATACCTGATGACGGATCAGGGTGCGGAGATAGCGATGGCGCGAAGTGCAGCGCCGGAGTCCATCGCTCGCGATGCAGAGGTACTGGTGCTTGGACGTCATGGCTTCGAAACAGCGGTCAAAGGCAAAAACGGATTCGTGTGCATCGTGGGGCGATCGTGGACTTCCGCACCTGATTCTGAGGTTTGGAATCCGAACGTGCGAGTGCCGATGTGTGTGAATGCGGCCGCTGCGCGTTCCTACCTTCTACACTTCCTCAAATGGACCGACCTGGCCCTCGCAGGACGCACGCTGGCTCAGATGAACGAGACCATCGCCGCCGCCATCGACAAGAAAGAACTGCCGGCGATGGAATCCGCAGCCATGTGCTACATGATGTCGAAGCAAGGATATGGCGGCGCCAGCGTCCCGCACTGGCCTTCCCACCTCATGTTTTTTTATTCGGGAAACAACGCCGTAACCTGGGGAGCGAATTTACCGGGTTCTCCTGTCATTGCTGTGTACGACCCTGTGGAGCAACTGACTTCGTTCGTGGTTACTGTGCAGCGTTGGTCAGACGGAACGGAAGATGCAGGAGGCTCGGGCCAGGAGCATCATCATTAGCAACGGCACGCCCACCCGACGACACGCAAGTATGAGAGATGTCTCCCGCTGCAACATTCAGAAGCATGTGACGTGGCACATGTTCCGGCACAGCTTCGCTACGTTGCTCAAGGCCAACGGGGAGGACGTCAAGACCCTTCAGGAGTTCACTCCGGCATGCCACGCTGAGGATCACGATGAAGACCTATACTCAGGCGGTCCCGCAGAACATCCGGGTAGCCCACGGGAAGCTGGCCGGCCAGATCCTCGCCGCAGCTTCGGAAAGACGGCTGGCGATGTAAACAAGCGCGTTAGCGCGCTTAATGTTCCCAGATTTTCCGGGTCAAACGCTAAGTTTTTGATTCTATGGTGGGCGCTGCAGGATTTGAACCTACGACTTCCACCGTGTGAAGTGCAGGAATCGATGCCGAGAAGCATGCCTCCGGGTTTTGAAGTGGGAACAACAGCGGTGCGGATGGGGTCCACCAGACCGAAGCCGGTGGTCTTTCAGCCACGGGATCGGTCCGTATGTTGACGATCTTGGCACGTTTCGGTTGGAGAGCAGTTGCGGGTCCTGGTCTGCGCCGCGACCGGTCTAATCAGAGTCTCGTGAATCCACTCCTTGGCAACATGGTGGGTGTATTCTTGTTCACGCCCGAAAGACCCGGATGAAAATCGCGCCCACTATGAGGCTGATCAATAAGCGACTCACATGGCCAAAGAAGACTAGCGGAGTACCCGTTGAAACATGGGTCTAGCCGCGAGCGGGCTGGCCGAACATTCCCTCAACGCAAGCACCAGGAGTCATCTTCAGTAGTAGACCGCATTCAGTGAACTGATATACGACACGCAGTCAAACTCGACCGTGCAATCATGCTGACACCTCTGAATACACCGCCAAAACACGACCTCGGCTCCCTACGGATTCCAGAGGGTCAGCGCCAGAACACCCGTACAGGCAAGCGCGTCATCTTTGCCGCCATACCGTTAATTCTCCTCGCGGGGATCGTGGTGGCCGCTTATTCGTTCCGAGTCCAAAAGCCCTCTGTCGATGTCGCGACAGCGGCAAAGCCGGAAGCCGCTGGCAGCCAGACTCTCTTGAACGCCAGCGGATACGTTACTCCTCGCCGCCGCGCCACCATCGCGGCCAAGATCACCGGGCGCGTCACCGGCGTCTTTTTTGACGAAGGCACCCGCGTTCGGCAGGGCCAGCTTCTCGCCACTCTCGACGATTCAGACGTGAAGCGAGCTCTCGATTCTGCGCGGGCAGACCGTAACGCTTCGCAGGCCGCTATCGCGGATTATGAGGTACAACTCAAGAACGCGGAGATCGAGCTCTACCGCGCGCGCGAATTGCGCAGGGCCAACGTTCAGAGCCAGGAAGCGCTCGACAACGCCGCAATGCAGACCGACAGCCTGAGAGCCAAGATCGCCCTCGCCAAGCAGCAGGTCGCGGCCTCCGAGGCCCGCATTGGCGAAGCGCAACAGGCGGTCGATAACTGCACCATCCGCGCCCCGTTTGGAGGTATTGTGGTCTCCAAAGACGCGCAGGTCGGGGAGATGGTCTCGCCGATCTCGGCCGGCGGCGGCTTCACCCGTACCGGCATCGCTACCATCGTTGACATGAAATCGAATGAAATCGAAGTGGATGTCAACGAGTCCTATATTGCGCGGGTCATGCCACAGCAGCGGGTAAAGGCCACTCTTGATGCTTATCCCGACAGAGAACTCGACGCCAAGGTTCGCACCGTAATCCCCACCGCGGATCGGCAAAAGGCGACGGTCAAGGTTCGTATCACCTTCGACAAACTCGAAGATTTCATTCTTCCCGATATGGGTGTCAAGGTTGCTTTCCTGGACGATGAGCAGGACAAAGCCAAAGGGACGAAAGGGCCGCAGGCGTTGGCCTACGTTCCGAAGAGTGCAGTGCGTGGCGATTCCAATTCTTCGTTTGTGTTGCTGGTTCACGATGGAAGAGTAGAGCGCCGCGCCGTCAGGCTGGGCATGGACCGG
>JBPCNO010000159.1:0-9378 GCA_051001135.1 Acidobacteriaceae bacterium | reverse complement strand
ATCCGGTGGTGCGCAGCGGCTTCCGTAATATGCTCAAGGCAGAGGGCAACTTCGAGGTCGTAGGCGAAGCCTCCGACGGCGACGAAGCGATCACGCAGACGCTGGAACTGCTGCCGGACATCCTGCTGCTGGATCTCTATATGCCCCGGCTGCCCGGACTGGAAGCGATGCGGGCGATCATGAGCGGCTCGCCCCGGGTCAAGATTCTGCTGCTCACCTCCACCATTACCACTCAGCAGGTGATCGAAGCGCTACAGATCGGCGCGCGCGGGATTGTGACCAAAGACGCGCTGATTGACCAGCTTACGGGCGCGATCGGCTCGGTGATGCAGGGGGATTACTGGATCAACGGCCGTCGTGTCGTGAACCTGGTGGGCGCCCTGCATGGGCTGATGCAGCAGGCGGCGGTGCCGGAGCGTAAGACCTACGGGCTCACGCCGCGCGAGCTGGAAGTGGTGGGCTGCATCGTCGAAGGCTGCTCCAACCGGGATATCGCCAAGCAGTTCACCATCAGCGAAGAGACGGTGAAGCGGCATCTCTCGAACATCTTCGACAAGACCGGCGTATCGACGCGTCTGGAACTGGCTCTCTTCGCCATCGCGCACCAGTTGGTCGGACCGTCGGCGTAGAGCCACTCGAAAGCAAAACCAGATTTCTCGACTCCGCTCCGAATGATCCCAAGCATTCTGGAGTGAAGTGTTGCCGCCTCTCACCCTTCGCGATTCGGCTGCTCAGGATGGGACCCGATGACGCGCGAGCCGGTACACTCGGGTTGACATCGCACTTCCCGTCGCCCGCGGGTAGGCTTTTTGCCTGTTCCCGGCATCCATCTTGGTTGGAATCCCTTGCGCCATTGTGGTTTCGGGCGGCAGCCCTGCGATCGTGCCTGTTCACCGCGTGCAGGCGATCGCTTGAGGCCGCGCCCGGAAGACATCAGCCATCCAAAGGAGCCGTTGAGATCACCATGAAGAGAGCACTTCCCTTAGTTCTGGCCGTCGTGAGCGCCACCGGGGCCATGTCTGCGCAGGACTACGGCCCCACCGCGCGCCCGGTTCAGGCACGCCCTGCCGCGAACAGCCCGGAAACGGTGCCGCTCTACCGTATTCAGGTGGTGGGCCGCGATATTCCGGCCGTCAACTACTACCACCGCAGCAGCAGCACCAAGATCGCTTTTCGGGGCACCAGCCTGCTGCCGAATGGCAAGGGCTCGGCCCAGGTGCAGAGCCGGCGCGGGCGCATGACTATCAATGCCAGATTCGAGCATCTGGTGCCGGCCAACAGCTTTGGACAGGAATACCTGACCTACGTGCTCTGGGCGATTACCCCGGAGGGCCGTCCGGTGAATCTCGGCGAGGTGCTGCCGGACGGCAGCAAGGGCGCCATTGACGTGACAACGGATCTCCAGACCTATGGTCTGGTTGTGACCGCCGAGCCGTACTTCGCCGTGGTCATGCCGAGCGACCTGGTGGTGCTGCAAAACGATGTCATCAAGCACAAGACCAAGGGCATCCTCGACACGGTGAACGTGCACTATACGTTGCTGCCGCGCGGAGCTTATATGCAGACCGCCGGAGAGCATGCGGTACTGGATCCGATCACGCGCAGCGAAAAGTCGCCTCTGGAACTCTATGAGGCCATCAACGCGGTGCAGATAGCCCAGGCCGCGGGCGCGACGAAGTATTCACCTGACATCATGGACAAGGCCAAGCAGGAACTTTCGAACGCACAGGACCTGGATACCCATCACAGCCAGCGCAAACAGGAGATCACCTACGCTCGCGGTGCCGTGCAGGATGCCGAGGATGCCCGGTTGGTGACGCTGCGCAAGATGCAGGCGGAGGAGCGGGCAGCGGAGACTGCAGCACAACGCGCGAAGCAGGAGGCGGCGCAGCAGGAGGCGCAACAGGCGCAGATGCAAGCCCAGCAGTCACAACTGCAGGCGGCGCAGGCGGCCGCGCAGCGCGCCCAGGCGGAGGCGCAGGCAGCGCGGGCCCAGGCAGCGCAGGCGGCCGCCGAACGCAATACCCAGCAGGCCAACCAGCAGACGGAGCAGATGCGGGAGCGGCTGCGCCAGCAGTTGAACAATGTGCTGCAGACGCAGGAGACGGCGCGCGGGCTGATCGTCAATCTCTCCGACGTGCTCTTCGACTTCAACAAGTACACGCTCAAGCCGGACGCACGCGAAAAGCTGGCCAAGGTCTCGGGCATCCTGCTCGCCTACCCTGACCTGAAGATCCAGGTGGAGGGGTACACCGACAATGTGGGCACGGAGGCCTATAACCAGAAGCTCTCCGAGCACCGCGCGGGCGCGGTCCGGGATTACCTGGTGTCGCAAGGGGTGGCAGCCAATAACGTGACCTCGACCGGTTACGGCGTGGCCAGTCCGGTGGCCCCCAACACCACCGCGGCCGGCCGGGCGAAGAATCGCCGGGTGCAACTGGTGGTCTCGGGCGCCGCCATCGGCGTAGGCCAGCAGAGTGCGCCAGGCGCGGGCGAAGCTCCACCGCCGCCGGCCGGTAGCCAAACCGCGCCGCAATATCAGCAGCCGCAGGGCGTTGCGCCGCAGCAGCCTGCCACGCAACCGCCGCCACCCAACAGCGGAGTCAGCAATCCTCCGGGCGCACAGCCGCAGTAGGATCTGCCTTCTCTAACGCAGGGCTGCGCGGCCCAGGCAGCCCTTTCCATCTCGAAAGGACTATGTGCGATGGCGAAGATAGCGTTTCTGGGATTGGGCAAGATGGGTATGGCGCTGGCCCGCTCGCTGCAACGGAACGGTCACGATCTCACGGTATGGAATCGGTCGGCCGAAAAGATGGAAGCCTTGACGAGCGAAGGCGCCACCGCTGCGAGGACGCCGGCCGAAGCGGTCCGCGGCGCCGAGATCGTTTTCACCATGCTGGCCGACGACGCCGCAGTCCGGGCAGTCGCTTTTGGCGAGAGCGGCGCGGACAAGCCTGCAGGCACGCCGAGCGCCGGGATACTCGGGACGATGCAGCCGGGCGCGATCCACGCCAGCCTCAGCACCATCAGCGTGCGGCTGGCGCGCCACCTCGCCGCTTCGCATGCCGAGCGGAAGCAGCACTTCGTGGGAGCGCCGGTCTTCGGCCGCCCTAATATCGCCGAGCAGGGTAAGCTGTGGCTTGCCGTGGCTGGACCGGAGGCCGCGCTGCAAACGCTGCGGCCGGTGCTGGAGCAGATCAGCCGCGGCATCACCTTCGTCTCCGATCAGGCGTGGCAGGCGCACGCGCTCAAGCTCGGCGGCAACCTGATGATCACGGCTATGAACCAGACATTGGGTGAAGCGTTCGTCTACGCCCGATCGCAGGGCATCGATCCGGAGCTGTTTCATCAGGCGGTGAACAGTGCGCTCTTCCAGTCGCCGCTCTATGAGGCCTATGGCAAGACCATCCTGCATCCGCCGGAGCATCCCGGAGCGACGGTGGCGCTGGGCGCGAAGGATACGCGCCTGGTGCGCGAGGCCGCCGCCGATGCCAACACCCGCATGGGCCTGGCTGACTACTTCGCCGACGTGCTCCATCGCGCCGAAGAGGCCGGCTTCAAGGACGAGGACTGGGCCGTGGGACAATATCGCATCGCGGAAAGCGATGCGGTCAAGCGCGAAAGGTAATCATGGCAACCACTCACTCGCACCCACACAACCATCAGCTCCAGGGAAAGACGCAGCTACAGGGGAAGACGGTTTTCATCACCGGCGCCAGCTCCGGCATCGGCAAAGCCACGGCACACGCCTTCGCGGCCGAGGGTGCGCGCCTGCTGCTGGCGGCGCGGCGGATCGAACGGCTGCAGTCTGACGGCGACGCACTGAAGCAGGCGGGCGCGGTCGAGGTGCATGCCCTGACTCTCGACGTCTCGAACGCCCGGCAAGTGGAGCAGATCCTGGGCGGTCTGCCCGAGGAATGGCGGACGATCGATGTCCTGGTGAACAACGCCGGCCTCAGCCGCGGCCTCGACAAGCTGTACGAGGGTAAGCTGCAGGACTGGGAAGAGATGATCGATACGAACGTGAAAGGTCTGCTCTACGTCTCGCGCGCGGTGGTGCCGGGCATGGTGGCGCGCGGCAGCGGTCACGTGGTGAATCTGGGGTCGACCGCCGGGCACATGACCTATCCCAAAGGCGCCGTGTATTGCGCGACCAAAGCGGCCGAGCGGTCGATCACCGAGGGGCTGCGGGAGGATCTGCGGGGCACGCCCATCCGCGTCACCACAGTCGATCCGGGTATGGTGGAGACGGAGTTCAGCGAGGTGCGTTTCCGCGGCGACCAGGACCGCGCCGCCAAGGTCTACCAGGACATCACGCCGCTTCGTCCGGAAGATATTGCCGACGCGATCGTCTACGCGGTCACGCGCCCGGCGCACGTGAATATATCAACCATGCTGATCACGCCGGTCGCCCAAGCCAATTCGCTGCTCATCGAGCGCAAGAAGGCCTGAGTAGAAGCACGCCTATTCGCCGAGAGGCCGATCGTTAGAGCGCTCCGAGCCGTCCCTCAATGTCTTTGAGCGCCGCCGTGAGTGCCGCCCGACGGTGCGGACTGGCGGTGCGCTCGGAGAGAACGCGCTCGCGCTGCAACTGCAGCTCCTGGCGATTACGTTCGCGCGCGCCGTCGATCTTCGGCCTTACATCGTGCGGTGCATCGTGTTCGGCGACCTGCTCCTCAACTGCCTTGCTTTCCCAACCTCTAGCCATATACCCATGCTAGACCATTTCTCCTGTTGCTATGTACTCGTCCCTATCACGTTTCGTGCAACCTTCGTTAAATCTCTAAGAACAGACTCCGCCCACTTACCTCCTCCTTCCTACTGCATACGGAAGAAATGCTTGATGCGATCCGGAAGGCTCGCATCGTTCCGGAACTCCGCCGCCTCTAAGCAGAGGAGGTTTTCCGAGATATGAAGGCATGGCGCATTCCGTCTTTTGGCATCGACAAACTCTCGCTCGACGAGCTTCCCACACCGCAACCGGGTCCAGGCGAGGTGCTGGTCGAGATCCACGCGGTTTCGCTGAACTACCGCGATCTGATGACGGTCAAGGGGCAGTACAACCCCAGGCTGCAGCCCAACCGGATTCCCTGCTCCGATGGCGCGGGTCTCGTGAAAGCGGTGGGAGCGGGCGTGACGCAGGTGAAGACCGGAGACCGGGTGGCCGGCATCTTCATGCAGAACTGGATCGACGGCGAGGGCACGCCGGAGAAGCAGAAGGGCGCGCTCGGCGGCGACATCGACGGGACGCTCGCCGAGGCCATGGTGCTACGCGAGGAGGGCGTCGTGCCGGTGCCTGAGCATCTCTCGTTCGAAGAGGCCGCGACCCTGCCCTGCGCCGGCGTGACTGCGTGGAATGCGGTAGTGACCGCCGCCCGGATCAAATCCGGAGACACGGTGCTGATCCAGGGCACGGGCGGCGTCTCCATCTTCGCGCTCCAATTCGCGAAGGCGCTGGGGGCGCGGGTACTTGGCACCTCCAGCAGCGACCGGAAGCTGGACCGGGCCGGCAAGCTGGGCCTGGACGCCGGCGTGAACTACAAAACCCAGAGCGACTGGGCCAAGTGGGCGACAGAGCAGACCGGTGGCCGCGGCGTAGACCTGGTGGTCGAGGTCGGCGGCGCGGGCACCTTCCAGCAATCGTTACGAGCCGCGCGGATTGGAGGCGTGATCGCGCAGATCGGGGTTCTGGCGGGGGTGGAGCAATCGCTCCAGATCACGCCCATCCTGCACCGGATGCTGCACGTCCGGGGTATTTATGTCGGTTCGCGCGCCCATTTTCTGGCGATGAACCGGGCGCTGACCCAGACCAGGCTCAAGCCGGTGGTCGATCGGGTCTATCCCTTCAAGGAAGCGCCGGACGCCTTTCGCTGCATGGAATCCGGAGCCCATTTTGGCAAGATTGTCGTCGCGGTCAAGCAGAGTGACCAGCACCGAAGCTGACCAGAACCGGGGGTAACCACCCCGGCCGTCCCGGCGTTACCACTCAACGACTGCTGGCGTAATGGGTGCATCGTGCATTTCTTGCCCGCTGCCGCCGTGGGCTTGCTACTGTGAGGTCGTGGGCAAGGCGGGAAGCTCCAGGGTGGTCAAACCAGATACTCCCTTCAGCTTCCTTGCCGATTCCCAGGCGACCATTTCTAGCCGCCTGCATCTTACGAGTGCTCGATACCGCGTTTTGGCTACGCGGAGCGGCACGGTTACCGCTCTCAGAGGGGGAGCTGCCATATGAGCTGGATAAGCAACGCCATTGGATTCGTCTTTGAGGCTATTTTCGGTTGCCGCCATCGGGATCTGTCCCGCCCATTCACCATCGATGCGCAGACGTACAAGGTATGTCTGAATTGCGCCAAGCAGGTCTTCTACTCGACGGAGCGGATGCAGCCGCTGACCGGCCGTGAGCTGCGCCGTTTGCGGGCGACCGAAGCCTCGTTGTTGCCGGCCGGTGTTGCGGTCATGCCAGCGGCCGCGGCTGCGCACGAGGCTGTCGCCCGGAACGGGCAGAGTTCCACCGCCGCGGCTTAGTTGAGCGGCGCTTAACTGATTCCTAGTACTGCTTCCTGGTACTGCCGCTACAATCTGCACGTGCTTCGTGCTCGAAGGAAGATTCTGCGAGCACGAAGCGGAGCGGCGTGGAATGCGCTTTCCGACGTGCTCGATCCCAGTCAAGCCTAACGTGCGGCGAATGCGGTCTGATGCGTATCAAGTCCTTGCCTGACGCAGCGCCATTCCTGACCCTACGCAACTTCTGCGCTGCAAATACGTCTACATCGCTGCGCAGGTACTCTCCAGCCAAAGCCGTTCGTACCCCGTGAGGGGGATGCGCGAGGGAGCGTCCGGGCAAGTACAATCACGTTGATCAGGATGGTCGCAGGTATATGTTCAAACCTTTCCTTAGACTGCTCGTACTCTTGGTTCCCGCCGGCGCGCTGGTCATGGCTGGGTGCGGAGGCAGTAGCTACAACTCCAATCCCAACAACGGCACCTTCACCATAACCCCGGCCACCACCAGCCTGAACACGAACGGGCAGATCCAGCTCGCGGCGACGCTCAACAGCGGAGGAGCGGCCACTGTGAACTGGGCCATCCTCAACGGGCAGAACGATCCGAGTGTGGGCCAGGGGTCGATCGACGCGACCGGGGTCTACACGCCGCCACCTTATCTGTCGCAGGATTCGGTGCAGGTCAAGGTGCAGGCCAACCTCACCAGCAACATTTACACCGTGGCGACGGCGGTGATCACGGTCACGCCGGGTTTCAATCAGGCGATCGCTCCGGAGAACGCCACGCTTTCGACCGGATCGACGGTGCAGCTTGTGGGAGTGCTCGATGAGTTCAACACCGGCACGATCAACTGGAGCCTCAGCAATTCTGCGGGCACCGGGACCAATCCCGGCAGCAGCTATGGAAGCATCGGCAGCACCAGTTGCCAGCGCTCCTCGCAGTTTCTGACCACCTGTACCGCGACCTACACCGCGCCCAGCAGCGTGCCGGCGTCCGCGCCTCTCTACGTGCTGGCCAGTGCGAACGGGAACACCAGCACCATCAGTTTCGCCAAACTGCTGCTCAACGGCGCGGGCATCAACACCTCGCCGCTCAACAACCAGGCCTCGCAGACCAGCACGGTCGAGCTCGGCGCCTCCGGCGGCAACAATAACGACTTCGATACGGACGCCAACGGCAACATACTGGACTGCGCCAGCGGCACCCTGGGCGCACTGGTGGCAGACCAGAGCAATAATCAATACATCCTGAGCAATAATCACGTTCTGGCGGAATCCGACCAGGCGAATAGCGGCGATTCCATCATCCAGCCCGGGCTGGTGGATACCGGCTGCACGCCGTTGTCCGCCGGCGTCACGGGAATCCGCGCCATCGCCTCGCTGAAGTACTGGGTACCGCTGATCTCAAATACCACCAATGTGGACGCAGCGCTGGCGACGGTAGCCTCCGGCGCGGTGGACCCGCAGGGCGGCATCCTCAGCTTGGGAACGGCGGGCAGCGGATCGAATGCACAGCTCGGCTCGGCGCCGCCGGCCGGCGGTACGGGCGAGCCGCTGACGGCGACGAACCTGTCAGGCGGTGCGACGGCCATCCAGGTGGTGAAGAGCGGCCGGACTACCGGCCTCACCTGCTCGACCGTCGACTCCATCGCGAACACCGTTCAGATCTCGTACTTCAAGGATGTATCGGAGACGCAGCCCTACACCACCAAGACGTTTACCAACCAGATCGGCATTCCGGGCAGCTACTTCTCCGATTTCGGCGATTCGGGCGCGCTGGTTGTGGATGCCAGCAACGCCGAGCCGGTGGGCCTCTTCTTCGCCGGGTCGGTGGACAATGCCGGCAACGGTGAGGGCTTCGCCCATCCCATTGCCGACGTGCTCAGCGAACTCTCCACTCAGAGCCAGGCCAATGGGGCCCTGCAACTGCAGGTGGTAGGCGGCGGAAAGCACCCTGTCTCCTGCCTGAACTACGATGCCAACACCGCAACTGCCGGCGCCGCAGTGGCGGTCCCGGCAGCGGCGACGGCGAAGGCGAGCGCCATCGCCAACACCGCGGGATCGGCGCTGGTCGATGCCAGCCGGGGCATCCTGGGGGTCGCCACCGGCCGCAGCATCGATCAGCCGGGCCGCGCGGCGGTGATTGTCTACGTCGATCCGTCGAAGCCGAGGCCGGCCATTCCGCAGACGCTGCAAGGCTTACCCACCCTCGTCATCCCGGCAACGCCTGCGCAGGTGGCCAGCGGCACTGCGCCACGTTTGCTGGCGCTGCGCCCCGGCATTCATCTGCCCCAGGCGACCTTGAACGCGGCGGTCGCGGTGCACGATCAATACGCGTCGCAGATCATGACCGACCCGGCCTTCTTTGGCGTCGGCGTCACCCAGAGCCAGGACGATCCGTCACAGGCGGCGCTGCTGGTCTTCGTGGACATGACCAAGACCCCGCGGGCTGAACCGGCGACCATTGGAGGACTGCGGGTCCGCTATAAACCGCTGCACCGTATCCGGATTAC
Organism: Acidobacteriaceae bacterium; assembly: GCA_051001135.1. Classification (GTDB taxonomy): domain Bacteria; phylum Acidobacteriota; class Terriglobia; order Terriglobales; family Acidobacteriaceae; genus CAWHMN01. Next base: position 362 of record JBPCNO010000159.1, on the reverse strand, counting down.
GCTGGCCACCCGGCGTGCTGGAATGGCTCCCGTCCCGGCACGCTGAGGCGGATTCCACTCTTTGTTACGCTCAAGGATGGGGCGGCGTGTGTCGCGTGGCATCCCACCCTTTCGCTTGGCTCAGGATGGGGCACCCGGGTCCACTCCGGTCCGGCGATCGAACGATGGGGCCCCTCAGGCGCCGACGATTTCGGTCGAGACCTCTTCGGTATCCGGAGACGGGGGCGGGACGCCGCCGTCCGGGAAAAAGAGCATGAAAACGGTACCGCCGGGCCGGCCGCCGCTCTCCGCGGAACGGCTCCGCACCGCGATGGTCCCGCGGTGTTTCTCGATGATCTCCAACGTCACCCATAGGCCGAGAC
>JBPCNO010000158.1:0-21880 GCA_051001135.1 Acidobacteriaceae bacterium | reverse complement strand
GCAGGCTCACCGTTTCCAGGATGCGCTTGCGATCCGAGAGCGTGACCTCGCAGCTTCCACCGCCCAGGTCGATCAGCACGCAGCGCCCCTGCGTCTGCGGCTCACGCATCACGCCGCGATGGACCAGCCGCGCCTCTTCCAGTCCGGAGATGATCTCCAGATCCCATCCCGTCTCGGCTTTTACCCAGGCTACGAAGGCGGCTCCGTTGCGCGCATCGCGCAAGGCGGCGGTCGCCACCGCCCGCACCTGATCCACGCCGAACTGCTGCATGGATTTCAGGAATCGCTTGAGCGCGCGCAGCGTGTTGGCCATGGCATCGGGCGAGATCAGGCCGCTCTCGAAGACGCTCGCGCCCAGCCGCGTGACTTCGCGGTCTTCATGCACCACCTTCAGCCGGTGCTGCTGGACCCGCGCTATCTTCAACCGGCAGGAGTTGGAACCAATATCAATCGCGGCGAAAGTCTGCATGGGAAGGTCAAACACACGTAAAGGTACGGAGGACTGCAATCGGCCTCTCTTTGAGGATGGCGCGCAGCTCGCAGCAATCCTGAAGCGAAGCAGTCAGCGTGCGCCGTCTAACGGTCGCGTCGCGTGTAGGTATGCGTAACGAAGACGTTGCCGTCGATCGCTGCACTTGGCTCCCGTTGCTCATCCACGATTTCGGTCGCCGTCAGTACCCCGTCGATGACTCTGGTTTTGGTGATCACGAAATCCTCCTGCACCTCCGCCGTCTTTCCGTTCGGCAGCTTTACCTCGAGAAAGAAGATGCCCGTTCCATCGGTTCGGAGAGAAGATATCCCGCGAAAGCTCAGACGTGACAGTTGCCGGGAGTCGTCAGGTCCGGGCTGATTGACGAAGGCTACGCCCCGCAAAGAGCCGTGGCCGTCCATCGTCTGCGTACCGAGAGCGCGCGCCACATTTGCACCATAGGTGGCGACCACTGCGTAGTCTCCACGCAAACTCGCCGGAGTATAGGCCCGTGCACTCTCCTGGCCGAATGCTTTCTCCGGCACAGTGTGCAGGATGGCAGCGAACGTGAGAGCGAATGCAACACCATGCCACCTCTTCTTCCGCATGTACTCTTCCCCTTGCGCCAAACAAATTCAATTTCGGGAGATCTCGCGCCGGGTCCGGCAGCGCTGCCCAGCGTCCCAACCCGGTGCCGACCGGCGGCCTAAGTGTACCGTTTGCCGCGTGCGCACGCGACCAGAAAGAGCACGCGCGCCCGGCAATTCATAGTCGCAGATGGAAAATTAAGCGTAGCGGGCGCTTGCCTCCGGTTGCGTTGCGCGCGGCGCGCGGCGTTTCACTTCGTTAAGCGCCAGCCACTCGCCAAGCAACCGCCGCCGCATGCGCTCGGTGATTGTCATCGCCCGGGTAAACCGCAGCGTCGTGCCGGTCGCGATGCGCTCGCGCAGGGCCGCGCCAGCCGCACCCAGGGCCTGCTCCGCCTCCTCGCCCAGCACCAGCCAGTCGTGCCAATCGCCGATCGCATCCTGCACCTGCTTGATCGCTTTGCCGATGGCCTTCGACCAGGGATCGTCATCCCCTGCTTCCGCCACATAGCGCGCCTTCTTTGCGCCCTTGCGGAAGTCATGCAGGTTGGCGGCCTCGAGCACCGGCATCTGGTCTACCAGCCGGAGGAAGTCCTCGAGCGACAGCAGGCCAGGGTTCCGGGGCGCCCCGCGGCGCTGACGGCCCCCATCCTGCTGGGCTGCCGCCAGAAATGCATCCTCGTTGGATCGAAGGTCACCCTGAAGCTTGCTCAACTTGCGCACCAGCTTATCCGCCCGCTTGTGCCTGCGCCCGGCCAGCCAGTCATCGAGACTCTCTGCCTGCTCACGCAAGACCATCTCGCTCTGCTGCGGGGGTGCGCTGGCATCGGATGGTTGCGCAGGTTGCGCGGACGTGGCCGGACTCGGCTGCGCTGTCGTGTCATCGGCGGGTGCGTCCTTCAGTGCGCCTTTCTGTGCACCTCTTTTGGCGTTCTTGCTGGCCTTCAAAAACTCATCATCGACGATCTCTCGGTGCACATCCAGATCGCGCACCTCGCCCGCGGCGCGGCGCAGTTTCTTGAGCTCGCCCAGCCATGCCTCGGCTGCTCCTGGCAGCGTCTGGTCGGCGAAGGTGCGATCGCCGCGCTCGCGCAGAATCGTCTCCAGCGTCGCCTCCACCCGCCGGGTGCCGGTGCGCAGCTTGTGCACCACCTCGACCTCCGCCTTCTCCAGCGCAGCGGCCACCTCTTTGTTGAGCGCATCCGCAACGCTTCGCAGATGCCCCAGCGGATCTGTCCCGGTGCTCGCAGGGTCCTTCTTCGCAGTCCTGGTCGCGCGCGGAACCGCGCGTGACGCCGCTACAGCAGCCATGGCGAGCGCTCCTGCCGCACGCATGCGGCTGTTATCCTTCTGTTTGCATCATGGCGAAGCATGTCGTCCTCCCTGTCGAGTCCCGGCCCACGCGTGCCGCCTTCCTCTCTCCTCCGAAGGCCTGGGCTCTGCTCCTGCTGGTTTGGTTGGCTGTCCACTTCGCCGCCCTCTTTTCGCCATCCCTGTTGGATGACGCCGACGCCACGCACGCCAATGCCGCCCAGCACATGGCGCTCTCCGGCGACTGGGTCACGCTCAAGGTAGACGGCGTCCGCTACCTGGAAAAACCGCCGCTGCCCTACTGGCTCGCGGCCATCGATTACCATGCCTTCGGCTTCAACGCCTTCGCCACCCATCTTCCCATGGCGCTGGGCGTGCTTGCCTGCGCCATCCTGGCCTGGATATGGGCGCGCCGCGCCTATAACGACCGTGCCGCATTCTATGCCGCGCTGGCGTTTCTTACCAGCATCGGCGTCTTCCTCTTCACCCGCATCTTCATCCCGGACGTGCTGCTCACCTTTTTCGTGGCGCTCGCGCTCTTCTGCTTTCTTACCGGCCTCGAAGACCGCGAGCCGCGGCGTTTCTACGTCTGCTGGGCTGCTCTCGCCATCGCCATGCTCGCCAAGGGACTGGTCGCGCCGGTCTTCTTCCTGGCGGCTGTGCTGCCGTACCTTGCCTTTACCGGCGAATGGCGGCGCTGGCGCGAGTTCCGCATCGCCACCGGCCTGTTGCTCTTCCTCGCCATCGCGGCGCCGTGGCACATTCTCGCGGGACTGCGCAACCCCGGCCACGGCCACCCGGTCGGCAACATTCCTTCTCCCGGCAACGTACACGGCTTCTTCTACTTCTACTTCGTCAACGAACATTTTCTGCGCTTCCTCGGCCGCCGCTATCCGCACGACTACAACAAACAGCTCGCCTGGGTCTACTGGACCGGGCATCTGATCTGGCTCTTTCCCTGGAGCCTCTATCTGCCGCTGGTGGTCCGGCGCGCCTGGCGCAGTCGCGCCCACTGGCTGCGCGATCTGCGCGGCGACAAACAGGTCGCCCTCGACGAATCGCCGGACCGCTTTCGCAGCCGCACCGTCTGGCTGCTCTCGCTCTACGCCGCCTTCATTCTGATCTTCTTCGCCATCTCCACCAACCAGGAGTACTACACCTTCCCCGCGTATTTTCCCCTGCTGCTGCTGACCGCGGGCGCATTGACCTCCTTTGAGCTGCGCGCGGAGCGCATCGATCCGGATGCCCGCGAAGGCACCAGCCGTTGGTTGATGGGGGCCCACGTGCTGTTTGCGGTCATCGGTTTTGCCGCTGCCGCGGCGCTGGCCTATGGGCTCTGGACCTCACGCCACCTGCCGCGGGTGCTCGATATCGGCACGCTCCTGGCCCATCGCGGCGTCGGCGGATACTCGCTTTCGATGTCGCACTTCTTTGATTTGACCGGGCCCTCGTTCGCGGCCCTGCGCCTGCCCGCACTCATCGCCGCCGTCGCCCTGCTCATCGGCCCCATCGGCGCCTTCCTGCTGCGGCGGCGGCAGTGGCACTTCGAGTCCACCCTGTCGGTGGCCTTCACCGCCGCCGTCTTTCTCATCGCCGCCCACCTGGCCCTCATCCGCTTTGCGCCCATGCTCTCGTCGCGCGGCATGGCCGATACCATCAACGCCGTCTCCGGCTACGTGGGCAAAGACCCGGCCGGCGCGGCGCGCGCCACCTTCCTGATCTACGGCGATCAGGCAGACGCCTCCTCGGTCATCTTCTATACCCAGCGGCAGGCCCTGCTCGTCAATGGCCGCTCTTCGTCGATGATCTGGGGCTCCTGCTACCCCGATGTCCCGCACATCTTTCTCGATGACCATGAGCTACTCCACCTCTGGGGCCAGGGAGATCGCAAATTTCTCTTCGCTCAGGGAGACAAGCGCGACCGCGTGGAGGCGCTGCTGGGCAAACGCCTTGTCGCCATCCAGGAAGTCGCCGACAAGACGCTCTATACCGACCGACCGCTAGAGATGCCGGCGCACCACTAGCCTCGCTGGCCGCCGCAGCCGGCACCGTCTCTCGCGAGGCCGCCGTCGCACGATTGCAGGTTCAGTCAGCTAGCGTGCGCGGGGTCTGCGTCGCTCTTCCGCTTCACCGGCGGTTGCAATGCAATCGGCCGATCTATCTGTGTTTTAAGAACAATCGTGGTCTCCGTCTGCTCGATCCCCGGTATCTGGCGAAGGCGTTCTGACAGGTCGAGAAGTGCGTCAGTGCTCGCAACACGCACTTTAAGAATCTGACTGAGGCCTCCGGCCACGGAATGACACTCTTCAATGCAAGGAATGGCTCTCAACGCGTCGAGCAGTTCGGAGCACGGACGCGTCGCCCGGATGCCAACAAAAGCGAGGACTCCCAGTCCAAGCGCGGGAGCATCGACGTCGATGGTCCAACCCCTGATAACCCCGGCACGTTCAAGCCGCCGCAGACGGTCGTGGACAGACGAAGGCGCCAGTTGCACCATCCGCGCCAAGTCTTCAAGACGCTGAGAGGCATTCCGCTGCAAAGCATCGATCAACGCGATATCTTTCTTATCGAGATCCATTCGTTCCCTGGGATTCTCCGAAATATATTCGGTCAAATTGAACAATCTAGAAAATCATTGTAGCCTGCCTGCATATCTCCTAATCTACGCCAGACAGGAGGAAGGAATATGCGCGCTCTCATCGTCGTCGATGCTCAAAACGAGTTCTCTGCCCAGGGTCTCCGTCCCGTTCCCAGCCACGTGGAAGCTCTCGCTCGAATTCATCTTTGTGTGCAGCAAGCCCGCCAGCAAGGGCGACCCATTGCCTGGGTACGCCACTACAACAGACCGACTGAATCACGGGCATTCGTTCCCGGCACATGGGGTGCGGAGCTGTCGGCCGGACTGGGACACCAACCTGGTTTTGGTCCGGAACACCTGTTTGAGAAGGATGTGTTCGGCGCATTTACAGGCACCGGCCTGGAAGCATGGTTGCACTCGATCCATGCCGACGGCGTACTCATCGTCGGCTTTTACACGCATATGTGCGTCTCTACTTCAGCTCGCGAAGCATTGGTTCGAGGTTTTGACGTTGCGATCGATGCGGAGGCTACCGGGGCATGCGAGCTGAACGACCAAGCCCTGGGACGGCAAACTGCTGACGAAGTTCGTCGCTCCGCCCTCCTCCACCTGGTAAATATGGGCGTGACGATCGCATCAACAGAGCAGCAGATTCAGGAAGTGCCCGCCGCCTCGATGACTTCTGGCTCGTTGATCGGATCGAGGATCTCCGCACTGGCGGAGTGAACGCTCCACCATCCGGCTTGCTCGCGGTTGTTCTGTCGCTCGTTCCTGCCAGGCTGAGGCGGCGGAAAGGACGCAGCTCAACCTGCGAGCTTGCCGCATCCTTGTTTGTATCCGATTTGGCTGGTGTGCCACAGAAAATGAAGTTTTGGTTCTGAAGACAGCCGTTCCCGCTGCTTCATAGCTGTTAGACCGTCAGCACCGATTCGCTCTCTTCCCCCGACGCCGTGCCGTTGACGCTCTTCATCAGCCCGCCAGGGCCGAGTTCATACATCTCGCCACGCCACAGAATATGGCTGCTGCCATAGCTGGCCAGCCAGAAACCGAAGCCCATCAGGTCGCGCAACGGGTAGAGCAGCACGGTCCGCAGCAGCGTCCGCTCCCCCACCACACCCGCGCCCACCACTGCGGCCATGAGCATCCGGTTCACCACGCTCCAGGCGAGCGCAATCGCGCCCAGCAGCGGATGATGCAGCAGCAGAGCCGCCGCCAAGGCCAGCAGCCCAAATGGCGTGCTGAAGGTCAGCGAGGTGCCGAAGTGCCCCTTGGGCCGCGAGAACCGGGTGCTCTTCATCCAGCGCACCTGGTGCTGCATGGAGTCGGCAAAGTCCGCGTTGAGGATGATGTGGTCGATCACATGGCTGGAGAGCACCACCTTATGCCCGTTTGCGGCGACCAGGTTGCCCAGCAGAAAGTCGTCCGCGCAGTACTGGCCCAGCACCTGGAAGCCGCCGATCTCGTCCACGCAGCGCCGCCGCACCGCCATGGTGGGCCCCAGTGCGAACTGCATGCCCTCCATCATCTCGGCTACCAGGACGCCCGAGGTCATCTCGATCGACATGCCGACGCCCTCAAGCTGCGACCAGAGATCGCGGGATCCCACCTCCGGCACGCGGGCCGACATGGCAACCCCGCGGTAGAGGCAGGTCACCAGCCCTACCTCCTCGGCGGCGAAGGGAGCTACGACTGAGCGAAGGTAATGCGGCTCTACCCGCACGTCGCTATCGCTCACCAGCAGAATGTCGTGGCTCGCCACGTGGCGCATGCGTTCGAGCGAGGCCACCTTGGCATTGGGGTAGAGCGGCTCGCCGCTCGTTACGAAGCGGACCGGCACCAGCGGATGACGGGCAGCGACCCCGCGGGCGATCTCCAGGCCGGCGTCCTTGGCATGACGCGCGCAGAAGAGGACCTCATAGCTCGGGTAGTCCTGCTCGAAAAAGCCTTCGAGGTGGGCCTCCAGGTTCGGCTCGGCTCCATGCAGCGGCTTCAGCAGACTGACCGGCGGTAAGAAGGCGGCGCTCTGACCCCGTTGGTCGCTAATAACCTGTTGGTCGCGAAGAACCTGCTGCGCACGAAGAACCTGGTGCTCGCGCAGAAAACGGCGCACGCCCACCACCACCAGTACGCTGTACACGGTGGAGGTGATCAGTCCGAAGATACCAAGCGCAAGCAGGAGATGGAGCATCACAGAACCTTCAGTACTAATGAGGAGAGCTTATCCATCAGAGTACGCTTTCCGGGTAAAAATTTCCCCCTCCGGGGCAAACCATAACTCATTCGGGAGATCTCGGCTTGGAAAGCTCCTGGGCGGATACTCGCTACGGTACGCTGCAACGACCAAGACGCAGGGCAGACGCGCCGTAACCCCCATCAATGAGTTCTCTTATAGATGTCAAATCCGGGAATGCTGTACTGCTTGTCGTAGTGAGACCAGGACTTCTGAAAGCCGGCACTCCTGCTAAACCACTCCAGCATGTCGAATCGATCGCTGTAAATGAAGTCGCAGGGGCATCGTTGTACCAGCACGACACTTGGCTTCCAGTAGTCCAGGTCCGCTGAGATTTCTGTGCGCTGCATGGTTGCCAACTCTGCAAGTCTATCGGGACTCAGCGCTTTGAACGGAAGATCTTTCGCAGCAAGCGCTCTCCCCCCGGGGCTGTTCTGGATGAGGGAGGGCAGAAGCCAAAGACATGGAAATCGGCTGCCCCAATGTAGATTCCGCCGGTAAGCGACGGGAAACATTTCGGCTCCCGTCGAGAATATGTAAACAGTGGCACCTGGTGTGAGGCCCGCGAATGCTCCGCCGTCGTTGGGGAGCGCGGGGTCCGGTTTAATTCTCTGTTCCAAAATGACAAATGTACAGAGAACTACTACAACAACTCCGAATAGGAGAGGCGATGGAGCTGCATCATGGCTGGTCAGGAATGAGCGAACTGCCAGAACCGCCAATAGCGCCGCGGCGAGCGCAATAAAGGCGATAGCGGGATAGAGATGGTACCCCCAGTCGGTGTGTTGGATGTCATAGGCTACCGATGCGAAGATACCGGCCGACAGAAGGCAGCCGATCGCTCGCCGGTCGCGAGACTTCTTGAGAACGCCGAAGGCAGCTACGCCGATCAGCAGCACAGCGCACATCTCCGGAACCTGATGAAGAGCCAGATAGAGGATGCTGTGGGAGCCCAGAGCCCAATAGGTATCGCGCAAAAGCGGAAGCTGCGTAAGGTATCGTGGCGTGAAGACCGCGATCGCGCCGATGTAGAGCAGGCACGTAAGGATCGCGGCTAGAAGCTCGGGTGACAGCAGGCGCCGGACTGAGCGGTCGAAGGCGAGCACGGCTATCTCTATGCCAACGATAACCAACACCTGATGCGGCTTGAAGCAAACCCCGAAGGCCGCCACGATCCCCAGGGTTATTCGCTCGTACAGAGGCAACGTACGCGTTACGTCGAGAGCAATGGCGAGTGCATAGGGAATGACACAGATGACGAGCAGGTTCTCGCGCTGGCCGAATAGCAGAACTCGCAAGGGAGATTCAACAACAACGATGGCAAGTGCCAGGAGTACCTGGATCCTAAAGTCGGAAAGTGAGCTGTATCGTCGAGCGATCCGCGTCGACCAGAGGGTGCTTGCTGCCATCATCGCGAATACGAGCAAATGAAAGGCGGTCGTCTCCGTAACGTGGAATAGCGTGGATAGGACCACCGGGACGACGGAGAACCAGATGACAAACGGCGGGTTTGGCTCGGCGAGCCGCGAGCCATACAGCTCGGCGCCGGACAGGAATCGTCTGGCCTCCCACATCAGGCCGTACTGATCGTGACCTAGAACAGGAGTCTGGTAAAACCAAAACAGAATTCTGACGATGAGTAACACCAGACCAGAAGCAAGCAGCACAGTATTTCGTGAAACGCTCAGCGGTTTGTGTTCAGGCCCGGAGCCCATCCATGCCCCTCTTTGGCTCCCCTTGTTGGCAATCGGGTTTGCATGCTGATTATATCCAGCGGTCGCTCGCGCTAGAGTGGACGGATGCTCTATGGATATGGCGCGCGGGTGGTTGTCAGAAACCTTCGACATAGGGCAACAATAAGCAGTTGCGGATTCATGCGGCGCGACAAGAGGCAGCCCGCGCGAAACGCGCAGAAAGCCGAACCTAACGCTTGCGCTCGCCCCTGATCGGCGCTGGTGGGACGACTGGTTTACGCAGCGGGACCATGGCAGCCGCCGCGCTTGCACCGAACCCCGCCTGCATATGTTCCAACATCTCGGTCCGCACGTAGTCCACGAAGCTCTGCATCTGCCGGTTCATCTCTTCCATCCGCTCGCGCATCTGCAGGATGATGGCGATGCCGGAGATATTCACGCCCAGTTCCCGCGCCAGGTTCAGGATGAACTCCAGCCGCTCCAGATCCTCATCCGTGTAGAGACGTGTATTGCCCTCGGTGCGCGATGGCTTCAGCAGCCCCTCGCGCTCATAGAGCCGCAGCGTCTGCGGATGGATCTCGTACATCTCGGCCACCGCCGAGATCATGTACGCGCCCCTCGATTTTCGTTTCGTTGGCATGGATTAGCTCACGTCTTCGGCCTTCACCCAGAATCGTCGATCGCTCTCCTGCGCTACCGGATGACTGAAGCGCACGCGCCGCTTTGCCTCCGGCCTGCGTCGGCTGCTCCTTATCTTGTACGGCACAAAGATGTCAGCACAATAGCCATCTCGATGCTCGATGTGCAACCGGACCGCGTCTGTCAACTCGCCGGTGTCCTGCTTACCGAAGCGGACATCCGCCGCCAGCCCCGCCGCCAGCCCCGCCGCCAGCCCCGCCGCCCGCATCGCGCCCGTTTCGCTCATCCCCCGCACCTGCGCAGTCAGCCGCTCTGCAATCGCACGCGCCGGTATCTCCGGATTCTCTTTGTGCGTCAGGAGCGACAACGCCCCGTCCGCCGCCAACGAAGCGCCAAAAGGCTGGAAGCCGCCCTGCGTCTTGAGCCGCATCTGCGCTTCATCCATCAGGAAATTCATCAGCGCCTGCGCGTCCGAGTTCAGCTCCTGCAGCGTCGGCTCTCTCCGTCCGAAAATCATCTGTCCGCTAACCCATCTTGCAATCAACGCCCCCAACGGCAGCGGCACAGCCGTTGCTGGGCACGGTTGCACCTCAAACAATGGTCCAACTCGTTCTCCGTTACGACCTCCGTGGTGTCGCCCGGGGAGCCCGAGCCTTTGCGACCCGTTCCCCTGCTCTCAACAAAATTCGCAGCGCATCATTGACGGCAGCTGCGTTTGGAAAGGCTCGAGCGATGTCCGGCTCCAAAAGGACAAGGTTTGTTCCACTTGCAAATCGATCCGCATACTTCGATCGAACCGCTCCGCTGAAATCGTATTCCGGGCGCATTTCGTCGTGATCTGTCTTAGACGTTTTCTTCATAGTCTTTTCTCTCACTACGCGTTGTCACACGGGCGCTGATGATGCGTATAACATTTACTCGCTCAGTGAAGGCAACGACAAGGACCCTTCCCAAACGCGACTTGCCCAGCAGGAGGAGCCGGTGCTCATCCATTGAGTGATCCGGGTCCGCGAGAACATCGGCCAAGCTGTCTTCGAAAACGCTGGCGGCTTCTTCGAATGACACCTTGTGCTTTCGGAGATTGGCCGCCGCCTTCTTTGCATTCCAGCTGAAATACGCGCTTGCTTCATCGGCCATGCGTTTCCATGCACTTCCCTATAACCATAGACCGATCTGTACCGACATGGTTCAGAGCACACGGCAGACATTAGCCTAACTAGAAACGCTCTCACGCCCCGACTCGCCGGAACCTAAAGCACCCGGCCACCGTCGATATTCTGTCACATCAAGAAGAACGGCAAGCAGCGCAGAGACTCCGGCGCCGATGATGCTGCCGGTGTGGTATTCATGGTTGCGTAGCGCGAATGATGTCATTGCACTCACGACCAATGCTGCGTTGATTGTGAGCCACACGCACGCGACACGTCGATGCCAAAATGCGAGCAGCGAAGCTGGAAGTATGGTGAGGCCGTTTGAAATTGCCGCCCAAGCGTCAATTGGTGTATCCATCGGACCACCATTGATGAACGGCAAAGTGATTAGCGGCAGTATTCCCCAAAGCAACCCCAAGGATAAGAGGCACCTGAGCCAGAACTGCTGCAGGGGTGACTTTTCGTTCATCGCGATACCTGCTTTGAAGCGGTCCCTCCCTCGTGGAGCACCGCGAACTGTAGCCTATTTCTCCTAGACCTTGGCCCACATGGTCTCCCGCGGGTCCTCCGCGTTCAGCTTGGCAAACTCCCGCAGGATCTCCTTGGAGCGTTCGTCCTTCAGGTGCGGCACCATGATCTCGACCGTCACGATCTCGTCGCCGCGCTGGCCCTCGCGCGCCGCCGAGGGTACGCCCTTCTCTCGCATGCGCAGCTTCTGCCCGCTCTGCGTGCCCGGAGGGATGCGCAACTGGGCGCGTCCATCGATGGTCGGCACCTCGATCTTCGCTCCCAGTGCCGCCTCGGCGACCGTGACCGGGACGTCGATCTGGATGTCGTCCCCGGACCGCGTAAACACTGGGTGTGGACCCGCTTTGATGATCAGATAAAGGTCGCCGGCCGGCCCGCCATTCACGCCGGCATTGCCTTTCCCCGCCAGCCGGATGCGCTGCCCATCACGCGTTCCCGGCTTGATGCGAAACTCGATGTTCTCGGTGCGCGAGATGGTTCCCTCGCCATGGCAGGTCGGGCATGCCGTCGACACGCGGCCCGTGCCTCCGCAGCGCGGACACTGGATATTGAACTTCATCCGGCCGCCCATCTGCGTTACCTGGCCCGTGCCGTGGCACTCCGGGCACTCCGCCACACCGCCGGTCGAGCCCTTACCCTTGCACGTCTGGCAAACCTCCTGGCGCGTGATCTGCAGCCGGGTGGTGCCCCCGCGCACCGCCGTCCAAAAGTCCACATTGACCTGGTACTCCAGATCGGTTCCCGGCTCCGGTCCACGCTGCCCCCGAGCGCCGCCCTGATTGAAGATGCCGGAGAAGATGTCCCGGAAGCCGCCCCACCCGGCCTGACTCCCGGCTCCCCCCGGAGCGGGCCCATGGCCCTCCTGCCCTTCAAAGCCGCTGAAATCGAAGCCGCTGAAATCGAACGGGACTCCCTGACCGGCGCCTTGCCCGCCGCGGCCGCCGTGCTCCGGACGCCCGTAGCCTCCGCGCGCCGCTGCCTCCGCCGCTGCCGGATCGATCTGGTCGGAGTAGAAGCCGAGCTGGTCGTAGATCTTCCGTTTCTTCTCGTCGCTCAGGATGTCGTTAGCCTCGGAGATCTCTTTGAACTTCTCCTCAGCCTTCTTGTCGCCCGGGTTCACATCCGGGTGATATTTGCGCGCGAGTTTGCGAAACGCTTTTCGGATCTCATCCGACGTAGCCGTCTTCTTTACACCCAGCAGGCCGTAATAATCTTTGCTCTTGGTCGGAGGCATGGTCCTCTCTTGCTTCTTCGGCCTGTATGGCCAATCCCTTCAATGTGTTGCTTCAACGTACCGCTCATGCCACGGCCTTGGTTCTCAGGCTTCGGCCCGAGGCGGTCTTGCGCAGCGGTTGAATCTCGCGCGCGATGCGTGCGCCTACTGTGTCGCGCAGCATCTCCAGCTCGTATTGCGCCTGCATGCGCATCCAGAACTCCGGCGACATGTTGAAATAGCGCGACAGCCGGAAGGCCGTATCCACCGTAATACCACGCCGCTCATTCACGATCTCCGAAATCCGCGTCGCCGGCACGCGCAGATCCAGCGCTAGTTTGTTGCTGCTCAACCCGAGCGGAACCATAAACTCTTCGCGCAGCATTTCTCCGGGATGCAGCGGCGCCATACGCGTGCGCGGCTTAGTGGCAGTCAACGATTTCGACTTCGAAGGCATCTCCGGTCCTCCACACAAAACAGATGCGCCACTGATCATTCACCCGAATACTGTGTTGACCCTTCCGGTCTCCACGAAGCGCTTCCAACCGGTTGCCGGGCGGCGAATCCAACTCCTCTAAGCGGCTCACATTGTCGATCTGCCGCAGCTTGCGGAAGATCACGCGCTCGACCGCCGCGAATTGCCTGCTGTGTTCCCGTCGATAGATGCGCTCGGCTTCCCGGCTCTTGAAGCTGCGAATCACCCGCTCAGCGTATCACGCCGCGCGTGCAACGGTCTCCGTTCTATCACGAACCTGCCCGGCCCCCGCACCATTAGTTCCACACCAGCCGGGCTTCCACCGGCTCCATCCGCCAGAAGATATCCGGCTCCGCCCGGCGCATCTCCGAGCAGAACTTCTCCGCCTCCGCCCTGGTATAGAACAGCATCTTGCTGAGCACCTGTCCCGCTCTCCACTGTTCGCACTGCCACATGGTGTCCGTCATCGCTGTTCCCTCCTGACTGCTACTCCCGCTGTTACGAAACTCCCGATTACTGCCCGCTCCACTCTTCACTGCTCAGTCCACCCTCTCTGTTCAAACACCGCCGGGTGCAAAAAGGCGCTCAACCTTTCCGGTGAGCGCCTTTCGCCTGGCTACGCCTGACCCGGCTTACTTGTGTTCATCCACGTCGACGTACTCCGCGTCGATGACGCCTTCGTCCTTCTTGCCGCCGTCTGCGGTGGTTCCGGCAGCAGCTTCGGCGCCATCGGTCGGCGGAACACCCGCTCCCGCTCCGGCCGCCGCGCCTGCCTTGTACATCGCCTCCGCCAGCTTATGCGACGCCGTCGTCAGCTTCTCGCGCGCCCCGTTCAGATCGGACACGCTGGGGCTTCCTTCGAGCGTCTTCTTGGCGTCGGCCAGCGCAGTCTCCACGTCCGTCTTGTCGCTGCCGGAGACCTTGTCGCCGTTGTCTCTCAGCATCTTCTCGACGTTGTAGACCATGTTGTCCAGGCCATTCCGCGCCTCGATCTCCTCCCGCTTCTCCTTGTCCTCGGAGGCATGCGCATCGGCTTCCTTGGCCATGCGGTCTACCTCTTCCTTGCTCAGACCCGAAGAGCTGGTGATGGTGATCTTCTGGTCCTTGTTCGTGGCAGTGTCCTTCGCCGTCACGTTCAGGATGCCGTTCGCGTCGATGTCGAAGGTCACCTCGATCTGCGGCACGCCCCGCGGAGCCGGCGGAATGCCGCTTAGCTTGAACTTGCCCAGGGTGCGGTTCTGCCCTGCCATCGGGCGCTCGCCCTGCAACACGTGCACTTCGACTTCGGTCTGCGAATCCGCCGCCGTCGAGAAGGTCTCCGTCTTCTTCGTCGGAATGGTAGTGTTGCGTGGAATCATCGGTGTCGCCACTCCGCCCAGCGTTTCGATCGCCAGGGTCAGCGGCGTTACATCCAGCAGCAGCAGGTCCTTCACCTCACCGGCAAGTACGCCCGCCTGGATCGCTGCGCCGATGGCCACCACCTCATCGGGATTCACACCCCGGTGCGGCTCTTTCCCGAACAACTGCTTCACCAGTTCCTGTATGCGCGGCATGCGGGTCTGCCCACCGACCAGCACGACCTCATCGATCTTGCTCGCATCCACGCCCGCGTCGGCCAGTGCCTTCTTGCATGGCTCGAGCGAACGCTGCAGCAGATCGTCGACCAGTTGCTCCAGCTTGGCGCGAGTCAGCTTCTTCACCAGGTGCTTCGGACCGGAGGCATCCGCCGTGACGAAGGGCAGGTTGATCTCCGTCTCCATGGTGGTCGAAAGCTCGATCTTGGCCTTCTCCGCCGCATCTTTCAGGCGCTGCAGGGCCATCTCGTTGCCCTTGGCGCGCAGGTCCAGCCCCTCGTCCTTCTTGAACTCGTCAATGAGCCAATCGACGATCCGCTGGTCGATGTTGTCGCCGCCCAGATGCGTATCGCCATTAGTGGACTTCACTTCGATCACGCCTTCGCCCACCTCAAGGATGGAGATATCGAAGGTGCCGCCGCCGAAGTCATAGACCGCGATGGTCTCGTCCTTCTTCTTATCCAGCCCATAGGCCAGCGCTGCCGCCGTCGGCTCGTTCACGATGCGCTTCACATCCAGGCCCGCGATGCGTCCCGCATCCTTGGTCGCCTGGCGCTGCGCGTCATTGAAGTAGGCCGGCACGGTGATGACAGCCTCGGTCACGCTGGTGCCGAGATAGTCCTCTGCCGCCTTCTTCAGCTTCTGCAGAATCATCGCCGAGATCTCAGGCGGGGTATACAGCTTGCCCTGCGCCTCGATGGCCACATGATCGCCCTGCGGGACAACCTTGTAGGGCACCATCTTCATCTCGTCACTCACTTCATTGGCGCGACGCCCCATGAAGCGCTTGATGGAATAAATTGTGTTGGTCGGATTGGTGATCGCCTGCCGCTTCGCCGTCTGCCCTACCAGGCGCTCGCCGCCCTTGGTAAAGCCCACGATCGAAGGGGTAGTCCGGCCACCCTCCTCGTTGGGGATCACCTTCGGCTCGCCGCCTTCCATCACCGCGACCACCGAATTCGTCGTTCCCAGGTCAATGCCGATAATCTTTGCCATATCTCTCTCCGCTCCCACTTCTCAAAACTGCTGTTGGACCGCTCTGCCGATCCCAGCTTCGCACTTGAGTGACTTACTGTCAATATATCTGATGCGTTTTACTGTAGAAAGATGCAGACGGTAACCACTGCGCGGTCTCTATTTCGCCTTCCCGCATCCCGCGAACGAGGGATTCCGCACTCCCCGTGCACTCTCGTACGGTCAAAGCAGGTTTCCCCGTTCCAAACGGCCCCATTTATGTGCAAACACCCGATTCCTGCCCTCCTCAGCCTCAGCCTTTTCGCTCTCCTGCTGTCCGGCTGCGCTTCCACTCCCCACACCTTCGCTTCCTCGGGCAGCGCCTACGCCGTAGCCAGCGGCAACTGGGCCATCACGCCCCAACTTTCTGCCTCTACATCAGGCCAGGCGGTCCCCGCGCTCCCCACCGCCAGCGGCGCCCTCACCCGCGCGGCCGATGGAAGTCTCAGCGGCACCTTCCGCCTGTCGCCCGCGCCGGCCTGCCTCGGTGGCAACGTGAGTAGCAATCTGAGTTTGAGCGGCGCCACCGATGCCACGGGACGGCTTCACCTCACATCGCAGCCGGTCGAGGGCGCCATCTGGAGCCTTACTGGCCAACTCTCCGCCGACGGCAAGACCCTGACCGCCTCCACCACTACCATCAGCGGCGGCGCCTGCCCGGTGATCACCGCTTCCGCGGCCGGAACGTTCTACACCCCGATCTCCGGAACCTATACGGGCAGCTTTACGGATATCGGCGGCGTGACCATTCCCGTCTCCACCACCCTCACCCAGACCTCGGCTCCCGATCCCAACGGGCAATACCATCTCTCCGGGAACGGAACCTTTCCCAGTAATCCCTGCTTCACCAGTCCCGCGATCACCGACAGCCTGGTCACGGGGAATACTCTTTCGGCCGCTTACAGCCAGCAGCAGGGGGGCGTCACTTCCAGCGTCACCGCCACCGGAACTTTCAACGCGGATGCGACCGTGCTCACCATCAGCGCCTATTCGGTAGTTGGCGGCGATTGCGATGGCGATACCGGCGCTGGTCTGTTGACCACGCAGTAGGCAGGGGTTAGGGGTCAGGGGTCGGGGATCAGGGGTCGGGGATCAGGGGTCAGCCTCAACCGATTGCCATGGCTTGCCGCTTCTTGATTCGTGCTGCCCTTAGCCGCCTTGGTCGTAACCCTGATCCAGGCGGGAGACCAGCCCTGGGCTGCACGCCTGATCCTCGCCCGCTGATCGCTGGCCCCCTGAACCCTGATCCCTGAAATCCTGATCCCTGATCGATCCCTGACCCCTGGCCGCCCTGGTCCCTGCATCCCCTGTATCCTGTCCTTCAAAGGACGGCGCACACGGAGAGATGGCAGCGGGACAGCAGATCGCAGTGGTGAAACCCGGCGTCAACCCCTGGATCGTGGCCATTTCGGTCATGCTGGCCACCTTTATGGAGGTGCTGGACACCGCCATCGCCTCGGTCGCCCTGCCCTACATCGCGGGCAGCCTTTCGGCCTCGAACGACGAAGCAACCTGGGTGCTCACCAGCTATCTGGTAGCCAACGCTGTCTTTTTGCCTGCTTCCAACTGGTTTTCCCTCAAATTCGGACGCAAGCGCTTCCTCATCACCTGCGTCATCATCTTCACCATCGCCTCGTTCTTCTGCGGAGCCGCTCCCTCGCTCGGGCTCATGCTGCTGGCGCGCGTCGTGCAGGGAGCGGGCGGCGGCGCCTTGCAGCCGCTCTCGCAATCCATCCTTCTCGAAAGTTTCCCTCCGGCCAAGCGCGGCGCCGCCATGGCCTTCTTTGCCTTCGGCGTGGTGGTCGCCCCGGTGGTCGGCCCCACCCTGGGGGGCTGGCTCACCGACACCTACAGTTGGCGTTATGCCTTCTACATCAATATCCCCATCGGTATCCTCGCTGTCTTCCTCATCAACCGCTACGTCATCGATCCGCCCTACATCAAAAACGCCAAGCCGAGCCGGTTCGACGGGCTTGGTTTCGGACTGCTTGCCCTTTGGACAGGATGTCTGCAGGTGACGCTGGACAAGGGTCAGGAGGACGACTGGTTCGGCGCCACATGGGTTCGCTATGCGGTCTTCGTCTGCGTGGTCACGCTCACCTGGTTCATCATTCACTCCTGGCGCAAGAAGACGCCGCTGGTGGCCTTGAAGATTCTGAAGGACCGCAACTTCGCCATCGGCTGCCTGCTCATCTTCATGCTGGGCTGCGCCATCTACTCCACCATTACGGTGCTGCCGCTCTTCTACCAGGAGCTGCTCGGATACACCGCCTTCACCGCCGGACTGGTGGTCGGTCCGCGCGGTATCGGCTCCATCATCGGTATGCCGGTCATCGGGTATCTCGGGAACAAGATCGATCCACGGTATCTGCTGTCCTTCGGCTTCATCGTCTTCGGCGTCTGCTCCCTCTATTTCGGCAATGTCAACCTGGAGATCGGCCCACTCACCCTGCTGTGGCCGATCGTCATCACCGGCTTCGCGCTCTCCTTTGTCTTTGTGCCCATCACCACGCAGGCCTATGCCACGCTGGCCAATGAACAGATCGGCAACGCCAGCGGTATCTTTAATCTGCTGCGCAATATCGGCGGCTCTATCGGTATCTCGCTCGCCCAGACGGAGCTGACGCGCCGCAGCGACTTCCACCAGCACCAGATCGTCGCTTCCGTACCCCAGGCCGGCTACTGGTTCCAGCAGCGCATGCATGTGCTCAGCGGTCTGCTGGGCACCAGGACCGCGCCCGCTAACGCCGCCGGCGCCGCCCAGGGCCAGATCTACCAGCAGCTTGGACAGCAGGCGCGCCTCTGGGCCTTCGTCGACATCTTCCGCTGGACCGCGCTGCTCTCCTTCTTCTGCGTGCTGCTGGTCTGGCTCTTCCGCAAGGTCAAGCCCGGCAAGGCTCCCGCTGGGGCACATTAGCGCCTCCGATCGCTTCACAAATTTGGCGTAGTGATTCCAGCTTTTCTCTACACTTGAAATAGCAGCCCAAATCCAAACCAAATCGGGTAGCTCATCTCCCAGGTTGGAACGTTGATTCTGCCGCTTACCGGGTGCCCCATTCTTTGCGCCGTGCACACGCTTGATGGGAACGGATTCAGGAGCGCAAAGGGTGGGCATGCGCCGCAAGGCGCATCCAGCGGACCCCTAAGTCCTTTGTTTGCTAGTTTTTGCATGTAAACCCTTTAGAATGGGATATGGAGCGCCACTATCGAGTCTATGTGAATGATTCGGATAGACTTCCATACCATATGGGGGAGGGGGGTAGGTGGCTTGTAAACTACTCCCTGACCGCTGTTCCCTGCATCCCTGATCCCTGCTACGCTTCCACCTATGTTCCAGCTCCGCCGCATCGCGCCAGTCGCTCTGGCGCTCTTCCTCCCTGCCATCTTCCCTGCAGTCCAGGCCACCGCACAAACCGCCACACCGCTCGCGCCAGAGGTCACGGCGCGCATCGACGCCGCCGCTAAAAAGGAATTAGCTGCCACCGGAGTGCCCAGCGCCTCTGTCGCCGTGGTCAGGCATGGCCAGATCGTCTACGTGCACGCCTACGGCAAGGCGCGGCTCGATCCTCCGCTGGCCGCCACCCCCGCCATGCAATACTCCATCGGCTCGGTGAGCAAGCAGTTCACCGCCGCGGCCATGCTGCTGATGCAGGAGCAAGGCAAGCTCAAGCTCGACGATCCAGTCTCGAAATATCTGCCGGAGCTGACCCGCGCGAATGAGGTCACGTTGCGCATGCTGCTCTCGCACACCTCCGGCTACCAGGACTTCTGGCCGGAAGACTACGTGATGACCTCCATGCAGGCGCCCACCACCGCCCAGCACATCCTCGATGTCTGGGGCAGGAAACCGCTGGACTTCGATCCGGGAACCCGCTGGCAGTACTCGAATACCAACTACGTCATCGCCGGCCGGATCGTTGAACTGGTCAGCGGTCAGAAGCTGATGGATCTGCTCGCGGTTCGCGTGTTCAAGCCTCTAGGCATGACCGGCGTGCTGAACCAGGATGCGGCACGCCTTCCCTCCACCGATCCCATCGGCTACTACCGCCACGCCCTCGGCCCTCTCCGCCCCTCGCCACTCGAAGGCTTCGGTTGGATGTTCGCCGCCGGCGAGCTCGCCATGCCCGCGCGCGATCTGGCGCTTTGGAACATCAGCCTCATGGAACGCTCGCTGCTCCAGCCCGCGTCCTACGACGAGATGTTCCGCGAGGTGAAGCTCAAGGACGGTAAAGGCACCGGCTATGGCCTGGGTGTCGAGATCGGGGATCGTAACGGTCACCGTGTCATTTCGCACAGCGGCGAAGTTTCCGGCTTCGTCTCCATGAATACCGTGTACCCGGACGACAAAGCGGCCGTCACGGTGTTGACCAATGAAGATGCCTCTTCGGCAGCAGGCGCAATTGCCAAAGACCTGGACGGCATTCTGCTTGCCCCCGTTGGTGCCCCTGGCGACGCCAAGACAGAAGCGCGCGCGCTGGCCATCTTCACCGGTCTGCAGAACGGACAGCTCGACCGCTCACAATTGACGCCTTACTGCGACGCGTACTTTTCGCCCGAGGCCATCACCGATTTCGCCTCCAGCCTGAAGCCGCTCGGCACGCCCACAGAGTTCAAGCAGGTGAACGAGGAGCAGCGCGGCGGCATGACCTTCCGTGTCTTCCACGCCAAGTTCCCCAAACGCACCGTGGTGGTGACTACCTACGAGATGCCCGATGGCAAGCTGGAGCAATACCTGGTGATCCCCACCACTTCCTGAGGCGCCGCGGAAGTGGGAATGCCGGTGCGCACTATGTCTCTAACGCCAGAAGCTGACCGAGATGGGCCGCATACGCGAGCAGCTTGGCATCTTCGTTGTGTCTGCCGATGAGCTGCATGCCTGAACGGCGACCCGGGAGCACGACTGCCGGCAGCCCCGCCACGCTGGCCGGAGTGGTGCAGCGGAGTATGCGCGGCCGTGCGGCAGAGTGATCTGCGTGCGCCTCCAGCTTTGCGATTGGCGTGGCGGGCATCAGGATGAAGTCGTGGCTGCCAAACAGCACTGCCGTAGTTACAATAAATTCTCGCTGCTTGGCGTGCCAGCGCTGAACCTCCTCCGGCGAGAGCGAAGCTCCCCAGCGGAGGCGGTCTGCGATCGCCGGTTCGAAGTTGTCATAGAGGCCGCGATGCAGTTGTGAGGCCTCATGCGCCTGGATCGGGGCGAAGATGTCATAGGCCCCCATCCAACTCGATCCGTCTACGTCATGCAAGGTGGCACCGGCGCGCGCCAGACGCTCTTTCCACTCTGCCAGGGATTGAAGAACAGGCGCATCGCAATCGTCCACCAGCGCGCCTGCAATACAGCCGATGGAGCAAGCGCGTCCAGCCGGCTCTGGCTTGGATAGACCTGGAAGCGTAGCGGGAAAGCCCAGTGCTAAAGCCAGACGCGGTGCATCGCGAAGATCGTGGAAGAGCCAGCCGACGGTGTCAAAGGAAGGAGCAAGATGATCGACGCCCTGCCAGTCAGCCAGCCCGAGCGAAGCTCGATATCCCGCCAAACCGCACAACGATGCGGGCACACGAACGGAACCACCCGTGTCCGTCCCGACCGCGGCCAGAGCAGAGCCTTCCTGCACGGAAGCTGCACCGCCGCTGGAAGAGCCGCCGGTGAGCGCGGTAGGATCCGCGGGCTGGAGGCAATCGCCGTAATCCCGGTTCTCTCCGGTGATGCCATAGGCGAGCTGCTGCATGTGCGTCTTGCCGGTGATCACTGCACCCGCTCGCTTCAGCATCGCGGCAACGGCAGAATCCGTGGTCGCTGGGGCTCGGTGGCCGGCGTAGTATCGCGAACCGCTGCTGGTGATGAAGCCCTGCAGATCGAAGCAGTCCTTCAGGGAAACCGGGAGACCCAAAAGCAGTGGCGTACTCTGCTCGTTGGCGTCGCGTTGCGCCTGCTGCTCCGTCTGCTCCAGAGTCCACGCGACGTCGCGTGCGGGGTAGGTGTTGCCACTCGCGTTCTGGTTCGCGCGGGCCAGGGCGGCGACAATCTGCTCGCGAAGATCGTGCATGCGCGAGATTGCATAGGAGACCAATTCTTCGATGGGCGAGAGCGGCGGCGGCATGCGCGCAGTATATCCATCGCTATCCCGTTGCTACGTTTCGCTGAACCATGCGAAGCGAACAACTCCGCTCAACGGGCAAGAGGCGGATGTAGCTTGGATCGTGGAAAAGGCAAACGCTGAGTGGATGGCAGCCACTTGCCGTGCAGCATAGTTGAACGCACTTTGAAGGCTGTGCGATACTCCAACTGTTCCTGAAAGCTGGGAGAAGTCCCAAACGTCCTCCGGTTCGGCGCTTCAAACCAGAGGGATGTTCACCAGCAAGCAGCAGACCGCGCCGGGATGGCGGAACTGGCAGACGCAGCGGACTCAAAATCCGCCG
>JBPCNO010000157.1:0-5319 GCA_051001135.1 Acidobacteriaceae bacterium | reverse complement strand
CGGGGTGGGGTGAGCTGTCATTTTCTCGCGGTACTCGGGGCGGGGCAGCGAGCCGTCCCCACCGCGATGACGGCTGAGCCAGTGCCTGTTTCTTTTCTAGGTCTTGCCGTGCAGTGGCCTCTGCGGTCTATGATCGTGGCTGGTCTGAGTAGAGCGATCCGCGGGAACCGAAGGAGAAAAGCATGGCGCGCGACGGCCAACCCAAGGCAAGGGCGATCCAGCACTATCTCGCGGACCGCCGCACACTCCTAAAGGCTGGAGCCGGCGCAATGCTGGGGCTTGCTGCCAACGGCGCCATGCGGCGGGCGCATGCAGCGCCGAGCCAGCCGTTGCACTTCATCGGCTGGGAGTACAATCCGCAGATCGTCGCGGACAACGTGAAGAGCTTCGAGCAACTCTACAACGAGAGCGTCGACTATCAGCTGGTTCCCGGCGAATACCATGCCGTGGTTGAAACTCGCCTCGTCGCCGGCCAGCGCTACGACATGATGTACAGCGAGGAGGACCACCTGTTCCGCTGGTGGACCGCGAAATGGGTCCGCGACGTGGAGGATCAGCCAAATGTCGCCCAAATAAAGGCAGGAATGTTCCCGAGCGCCGTTCGTGACCTGTCTCTGCCAAACGGAAAACTCGGCGGGTTGCCATATTATGCTGGATTCAACTCCTTCGTCTACAACGCCAAACATCTCGACCAGAGCAAGATCGATCCGCCCACCACCTGGGAGGCCGTACTCGACAGTTGCCGCAAGCTGAAGAAGGACAAGGTTGCCGAGTTCCCGTATCTCAGCGCCTGGCAGCGGACCTGGGCGAGCCTGTCCTGGAGCTTGTTTTCGATTTGGTATTCGGAAGGCGCCAAGGTCTTTGATTCCTCGAACAACCCGGTGTTCGACGACAAGTTCAGGAAGGTGCTGCAAATGCACCGGACGATGTACGCCGAAGGGCTGGTGCAGCCCGATATCTTCACGATCGATCAGGAGGGAGTGCCGAGCTTCGCCACTGGCAAGCACAGCTTCATGGTCGTCCACGAATATGACCAGAAAGTGCTGAACGACCCCAAGCTGTCGCAGATCGCCGGCGCGGTTAAGAACTCGCTGATGCCGGGCGCGACGCGATCGACCTTTTCGTGGGCCTCGCTCTACCTCATGGGCGCGCACCCGATCAGCGACCAACGGGCGTGGAACCTGATGCAGTTCTTTGGTGGCAAGGCGAAGGACGGGCAGTACCACGTGATCAAGCGCTGGGCGCTGCAGTTCGGCCTCGGCACGCCATACAAGGAAGTCCTCGCCGATCCGGAGATTCGTGCTTCCTTCTCGCAGTGGAAGAACCTTGATGTGGCCTCGCAGCAGCAGCAGAACGCGACGCCGCGCGACGTCTCCAAAACGCTGTGGTTCCCGGACTGGGACTGGTTTATGATGGGCGAGGTGCAGGACTACATCCGCGGCAGCCAGTCGCTCGATCGGCTGGTCGACAAATTGCAGGCCAAGGTGAAAGCCGTGAAGGCGCAGTATCCGGGCTGAGCCCCGGGGGCATCTGGCAGCACCGGATCGGAGCGAATGAGCAGAGCGGCCGCTGTCCTTGACGGTCCTCGCCAGCGCCGAGGGGCATGGCACCGCGTGCCAGCAAGCTGGCTGCTGGTGCTTCTCGCCCTGCCGGCGCTGGCCGTGGTGTTCATCGTCATCGGCCTGCCGCTCGTCTTCTCCTTCGGCATGAGCCTGCACCGCCTCAACGTGCTGACGCAACGCTGGGTGTTCGTCGGGCTGGAGAACTATATCGAGATACTTCCCGGCAATGAGTTCCTTTCCGCATTCGGCCGCACCGCCTATTTCGCCGTCGTCACAGTCCTGGGCGGCCTCATTGTCGGCATGGGCATGGCGCTGGTGCTCAACGCCCGCTTCGCCGGCCGCGGCATCCTACGCAGCGTCGTACTGATCCCCTGGGCGATGTCGCCGGTTGCCGTGGGCATCCTGTGGAACTGGATCTTCAACGGCGATTATGGTCCGTTGAACGCGCTCCTGCTCGATGTCCATATAATCCAGCGGCCAATCCACTGGTTCGGGAACGGCTGGGTCGCCTTCAACGCCGTGGCCCTCGTGCAGATCTGGAACCAAGCGCCGCTCACCTGCCTGTTGCTCCTGGCCGGCTTACAGTCGATGCCCGAAAACCTTCACCGCGCGGCGCGGATCGACGGGGCTGGCGCCGTGCAGCGCTTCCTCAACATCACCCTACCCTGGCTGCGCCCGATGATGCTTCTGGTTCTGATTCTCACCACCATCAATGCGATCATGGCATTCGATCTGTTCTGGGTGATGACGCGGGGCGGACCTGGCAGCGCGACGACGGTGTTTTCCTGGATGGGCTACGCGTATGCGTTCCAGTTCTTCCAGTTTGGCCAGGGCGCGGCGATCCTCTACGTGCTTACGATCGTCTGCCTGATCCTGGCGGCCTTCTATCTTCTGCTCCTGTTTCCCAAAGCCGCTGCGCGTCGCCAAGAGGGGGCGGCCGAAGCCCGCGAGAGGCTCGCGGAGACCCTCCTGATCCGCACGGACGAGCATGCGGCGATGGCGCGCGGCAAGCTGATGGCGATCCCGGCGCGTCGCCACCGCGCTTGGCTCGGTGTGCGGGCGCGCCGATTGCTCGCCAGAGCCGTCTGGGTGGCGGTTTGCGCCCTCATCGTCCTGTGGTCGGTTGGCCCGTTCGTCTGGCTGATGGTGATGAGCTTCACCCCTTCCGTGCAGCTTGTGCGCAGCCCGCCGAGCCTGGTGCCACACACCGTGACCTTCGAGAACTATCGTTCCGTGCTCTTCCCCTCTGGTATTGGCGCGTCGAGTGTCCAGGCGAAGCGGGTTCCGTACGCAATCTGGAACAGCGTCGTCGTCGCATTCTGGGTAACGATCATCAATGTGGGGCTTGGCTCACTGGCTGGCTATGCCTTCGCCAACGGCGGACGCAGCCGGTTCCTGCGCGGTTCGTTGTGGGCACTCATGCTCACGCGCATGACCCCAAGCCTCACGCTCATCCTGCCTTTTTTTATCGTGTTCCGCTTCGTTGACCTGATCGACACCCGCCTGGCACTGGTGATTGCCTATTGCAGCCTGATACTGCCGCTCTCCACCTGGATCATGCGTGGCTATTTCGAGGGGATGCCGCCGACGCTGGAGCGTGCGGCGATGGTGGATGGCTGCTCACGGTTGGGCGCAATCATCCGGATCGTGCTTCCGGTCGCCCGCCCCGGCCTGTTTGCTACCGCGATCTTCAGCTTTTTGGTGAGCTGGAACGAGTTCATCTTTGCCTTGATCCTGACCGAGACCCCGAAATCGCAGACCATTCCCGTGACGATTGCCGGGTTCCTGGCACAGCTCCGTTTCTATGACTATGGACCCATGTTCGCCGCAAGCGTGCTGGCCATTTTGCCGCCTGTCCTGGTAACCCTCTGCTTCCAGCGCTATCTTGTAAGCGGTATGCTGTCCGGATCGCTGAAAGGCTGACGATGACCAGCGTCTCGCTGCGCCGCGTATCGAAATCCTACGGGTCCGTCGTTGCGATCAAGTCTCTCGACATCGAGGTCGAGGACGGCCAGTTTCTCACGCTGCTCGGCCCGTCCGGCTGCGGCAAGAGTACAGCGCTGAACTGCATCGCTGGCCTTGAGCGTCTGACCACCGGGCAGATCGTGTTCGGCGACCGTGACATCACCGAGCTGGAGCCGCATGAGCGCGACGTTGCGATGGTCTTCCAGGACTATGCGCTCTATCCACACATGTCGGTACGCCAGAACATGAGCTTTGGGCTGCGACAGCAGCACACGCCGCGCGAGGCGATCGAGCGTCAGGTCGCAACCGCGGCAGAGTTCCTCGGGCTGACCACGCTGCTGGAGCGCCGGCCTGCGGACCTTTCGGGCGGCCAGCGCCAGCGCGTGGCGGTTGGACGCGCCGTGGTGCGCAATCCATCGGTGTTCCTGATGGACGAGCCGCTCTCCAACCTCGATGCCGGGCTCCGGGTCCGGACCCGCACCGAGATCAAGCGGCTGCAACGGGAGCTCGGCATCACCTGCATCTTCGTCACTCATGACCAGGAAGAAGCGATGGTGCTGTCGGACGTCATCGCGGTGATGCGTGCCGGAGAGCTGCAGCAGGTCGGGCCGCCCATGGTGGTGTTTCGCGACCCGGTCAATCTTTTCGTTGCCTCGTTCATCGGCTCGCCGGCAATGAATATCGTCGAGGCGACGCTCGAGCCCGACGCTGACGGCATAACATGTCATCTGCTTGGCCAGACGGTCCGGCTGCCGCAGGACGCGATGAGGCAGGAAAACTTGCAGCCGCTGCGCAAGGGCCGGAAGGCTCTGTTCGGGATTCGCCCCACCGACATTGTGATACAGGGCACGACATCGGAGCAGCTCGTGGGCCGTGCGTTCCTGATCGAGCCGGTCGGGCCGCTTGCGTACGTGGATGTCGACATCGAGGGATCGGCGCTGAGGGTGACCGCCGATCCCGACCGCCTGCCGGCCGTTGGCGAGCAAGTCACGCTGGCGCTCACCGTCGGCCGGGTTTGCCTGTTCGATCCGGAAACCGAGATACGGCTCTGACAACCGATGACACCACCTGGCCCGACACTCCAGCAGCGAGGATATTCTGTGATTGACAAGGGAACTGGGCGCTCCGTCGCGATGATGGATTTTGTCGAGGTGCTGCTTCCCGGTGACGAGCTGTTTCCATCCGCACGCGACGCAGGGTTTGCGCTCGAGTTGATGGCTCGCCTGGAAGCAGGTGGGCTGCTCGGTCGGTTGGAGCAGGTCGTTGCGGCCGTCGGCGAATCGTTCGGCGACTTTGACGCCGAGGCGCGCCGGGCCGTCGTCGCGCGCGTCGAGGCCGAGCAGCCCGCGCTGTTCGCAGACGTGCTGAAGATCGTCTATCTCACCTATTACGAACAGCCGGCCGTGATCGCGGCAATCCGCGCAATGGGGCTGACGTACAACACCACCCCGTTGCCCGATGGCTATCCAATCGAGCCGTTTGACCCAGCGCGCGACGCCCCCCAACATCACCGCGGTCGGTGGATCCAAACGGGCGATGTGGATCGCGTCGAGCTTTCCGCCCTCGAATACGTGAGGAGGCTTGGCTCGTGAGCAAGCATGACCACGCGGATGTTCTAATCATCGGTGCTGGCGCCAGTGGCGCGCTAACCAGCCTTGTGCTGGCGGAACGCGGGCTCAAGGTCGTGTGCCTCGACCAAGGCGGCTGGACCATGCCGGCCGATCATCCGCACTACGCGCGCGACTTCCAGTGGCAGCGCCAGAATCGCTGGAACCCCGAACCGAGCGTGCGC
>JBPCNO010000156.1:0-5805 GCA_051001135.1 Acidobacteriaceae bacterium | reverse complement strand
GGCCGCCCGGGCCATCGCACCCAGGCCGCCGTTTTTGGCTACAATCGAGCTTCAGCCCGCTTTTCGAGGAGAACGACCCGCATGGCACACATGGTTCAGGATTCCCGCTACAAGAAAGAGATGGAGGGGCTCGACGACACACCCTTCGACTCCGATTTCGGCAACAAGATCTATCACAGCGTCTCCAAGCAGTCCTGGCAGGAGTGGGGCGAGCGCCAGAAGATGCTGCTCAATGAGTACCGCTTGCAGCCCTGGACGCCCGAGGCGCAGGAGTTTCTGGTCGAACAGATGCAGCAGTTCTTCTTCGGTGAGGGTTCAGCCCTGCCTGCCGATTATGTTCCCCCGTCGCACTGAGAAAGCTGCTGGGCGGACGCCGTCATCGCATATTTCTCGCGCCCCGGGTGCATGCACCGTGCCTGGCGCGTCCTGTACACTAGTCGAGCAAGACCCCACCTGTACGTCGTCGGGACGTGGCTCAGCCTGGTAGAGCACTCGCTTGGGGTGCGAGGGGTCGGCAGTTCGAATCTGCCCGTCCCGACCAATCCTAGATTCTTAGAATCAGCACAAATCACTCAAACACTGATCCCTTGTGCGTGGTCAAGATGCACATGGTGTGCACGCTGAGCACGTGGTCAAGGTCTTCAAGAGAATCCATCTAAGCTCAGCCGGTACATGGCTACTTCCTTGCTGCGTCTAAATCGAGGTTCAGTTCCAGGACGTTTACGGTAGGCTCACCCAAGAAGTCCAACTGCCGAGACTTCGTATGACGTGCAACAATTGCGCGCGTTTGCGCTTCGGTCAGCCCGCGAGCCTGTGCTACGCGAGAGACCTGGAACTCCGCGGCTGCCGGCGTAATGTCCGGATCCAGCCCTGATGCTGAGGCCGTCACCAAATCAATGGGCACCGGCTGCCCGGCGCGCTTCCCTGAGATCGCTCGCACACCTTCGTCCACACGTTCGATGAGCTTCTTACTAGTCGGAGCCAGATTAGAGCCGCCTGAAGCAGTGGCGTCATAGCCCGTACCTGCGGCTGAAGGCCGGCCATGAAAGTAGGCTGCTCCGGTGAAGGGCTGTCCTATCAGCCGTGAGCCCACCAGCTCACCGTCACGCTCGATCGGTGAGCCTTTCGCCTGGTTGGGAAAGATGGCGTTTGCCAGTCCTGTAACGAGTAGCGGGTAGCCAAAGCCAAGCAGGAGTGTGGTGACGGCGGTGTAAAGCACAGCAGTGACGAATAGTTGACGCATGGTTTTCCTTACGCTAGATGGATCGCTGTAATAACGATGTCGATAATTTTGATCCCAACGAATGGGACGGCAATGCCGCCAACTCCGTAGAGGAGCAGGTTGCGGCGCAACAGCGCCTCCGCGCTCATCGCCTTGTAGCCGACGCCCCGAAGCGCCAGCGGTATCAGTCCGACGATCACCAGAGCATTGAAGATAACGGCGGACAACACCGCTGATTGCGGTGTGCGCAGATGCATGATGTTGAGCGCGTTCAGCACCGGAAACGTCGCCGCAAACATCGCCGGAATGATGGCGAAATACTTGGCAACGTCATTGGCGATGGAAAACGTGGTGAGCGCGCCGCGAGTCATGAGCAACTGCTTGCCGATTTCCACGATCTCGATCAGCTTGGTGGGGTTGGATTCCAGATCGACCATATTGCCGGCTTCCTTGGCCGCCTGGGTGCCGGTATTCATGGCAACGCCCACATCGGCTTGTGCCAGTGCGGGGGCGTCGTTGGTGCCGTCCCCTGTCATGGCGACCAACTTGCCCTGTGCCTGTTCCCGGCGGATCAGATCCATCTTGTCCTCGGGCTTGGCTTCGGCCAGAAAATCATCGACGCCGGCTTCGCGGGCGATCGCAGCCGCGGTCAGCGCGTTATCGCCGGTGATCATGACGGTGCGGATGCCCATGGCGCGCAGTTGGCTGAACCGCTCCCGCATGCCCCCCTTGACGATGTCTTTCAGATGAATGACACCGAGCGCACGCTGATTCTCGGCCACTACCAGGGGCGTACCGCCCGATCGTGCAATCGTCTCCACGGCGAATCGAACCTCCTGCGGCAGATGACCTCCATTGCCGGCCAAGAACTTTGCAATGGCATCAGTAGAACCTTTACGGATGATGCGGCCGTCCATGTTGACGCCGGACATGCGCGTGGTTGCGCTGAAGGGTACGAACACCGCTTCCAACTCCGAAAGCTCCCGGCCGCGGAGTCCATACTTCTCCTTGGCCAGGACGACGATGGATCGCCCCTCGGGGGTCTCATCCGGCAGCGACGAAAGCTGCGCCACGTCTGCAAGCTGATTGGCACTGACGCCGGGAGCCGGAATAAATTCCGCCGCTTGCCGATTGCCGAGCGTGATGGTTCCGGTCTTATCCAGGAGCAATGTGTTCACATCGCCCGCTGCTTCGACTGCGCGACCGGACATCGCGAGTACATTGTGCTGCACCAGCCGGTCCATGCCGGCGATGCCGATAGCGGAGAGCAGGCCACCAATAGTCGTGGGGATCAGGCAGACCAGCAGCGCGATCAGCACAAACACAGACTGCGGCGCAGTCGAATAGATAGCCAGCGGCTGGAGCGTGACGACGGCAAGCAGAAAGATGATCGTCAGGCCGGCGAGCAGGATATTGAGAGCAATCTCGTTTGGAGTTTTCTGCCGCTCAGCTCCCTCGACAAGCGCGATCATGCGATCGAGAAAGGTCTCTCCCGGATTCGAGGTGATGCGTACCTTGATGTGATCCGAGAGTACGCGGGTGCCCCCCGTAACGGCTGAACGATCGCCTCCGGATTCGCGAATGACCGGCGCTGACTCCCCCGTGATCGCCGACTCATCTACCGAGGCGACGCCCTCAACGACCTCGCCGTCTCCGGGAATCATCTCGCCCGCGACTACCATCACGAAGTCGCCGACGCGCAGGTGCGCGCTTGAGACTTCTTCAGTGCGGCCGACCTGCAGAACGCGTTTCGCCATGGTGTCGGACTTGGCGCGGCGCAATGTGTCGGCTTGCGCCTTGCCTCGGCCTTCCGCTATCGCCTCCGCGAAGTTTGCGAAGAGCACAGTGAACCATAGCCACAGTGTCACCTGCAGATCGAAGAGGATGCCGTGCCCCTTTGCCAGAACGCCGTGCGCAAGATAGACGGTCGTGATAACACTGCCGATCTCGACGACGAACATGACGGGGTTCTTCATCATCACGCGCGGGTCTAATTTGATGAGTGCATCGAGCACAGCGCGGCGTATGAGTTTGCTGTCCCGCAGTGAATGTTTGATGGCCATATGTTCCCCTAGAAGGTCCTTCCCGCGTGCATCAACAAGTGCTCGAGAATTGGCCCCAGACTGAGCGCTGGAAAAAACGTGAGCGCACCGACGATCAGAATGACGCCCACCAGCAGCAAGGTGAACAGAGGTGTGTGCACCGGAAAGGTTCCAGGCGAAGGTGGGACAAGCTTCTTCTGTGCGAGGTTGCCAGCGACCGCGAGCATTGGCACGACCATCAGGAAGCGGCCGATCAGCATCGCGGCCCCGAGCGAGAGGTTATACCAGTGGGTGTTTGCGTTCAGGCCCGCGAAGGCCGATCCGTTGTTGCCCGTCGAAGACGTATAGGCGTAGAGGATCTCGGACAAGCCATGCGGTCCGGCATTGTTCAAACTGCTCAGCCCGATGCTGGGCATCAGCACCGCGAGGCCGCTAAGCCCGAGAATGAGCAAGGGAAAGACCAGGATATAGAGCATTGCCATCTGCACGTCATAGGCTTCGATCTTTTTGCCGAGATACTCCGGAGTTCGGCCAACCATGAGGCCGGCAATGAAGACAGTCACGATGACGAAGATGAGCATTCCGTACATGCCCGCGCCGACGCCTCCGAAGATGATCTCTCCCAGCATTATGTTGGTGAGCGGTACCAGGCCACCTAACGGCATGAAGGAGTCATGCATTGCATTCACGGCGCCGCAGCTTGCATCCGTAGTCACGGTTGCGAAGAGCGCAGAGTTCGCGATGCCGAAGCGAACTTCTTTGCCCTCCATATTGCCGCCGCTCCGCATTGCGGAGACCTGCTGATCCACGCCATGTAGCAGTGGATTGGGCTGCGACTCTGCCCAGTACGCTACTGTCACGCCGGCTGCGAAGAGCACCGCCATGGCTCCGAAAACCGCCCATCCGTGGCGCGGCGACCCGGTCATACGGCCTAGCGTGGCAGTGAAGCCGGCCGGAATCAGGAAGATCGATAGCATCTCCAGCAAGTTCGAAAGCGGTGTGGGGTTCTCAAACGGGTGCGCGCTGTTGGCATTGAAGAAGCCGCCACCGTTGGTGCCCAGCATCTTGATGGCTTCCTGTGATGCCACGGGCCCCTGCGCGATGGTCTGCGTTGTGAGTGTCTGCGTGGCGGCCTTCCCCCCAGGAGACGTTCCGACGACCTTCTGGGGCTCGACCAGCTTTACCTGGTCATATGGGCGGAAGTTCTGCACGACTCCCTGCGAGACCAGCAGCAGGGCAAGGACGAGGCAGCCGGGCAGCAGCACCCAGAGCGTGCCGCGCGTGATGTCAACCCAAAAGTTGCCTATAGTTTTTGACTTCCGCCGGCTGATGCCGCGTATGAAGACAATGGCGAGCGCCATACCAACCGCTGCCGAAAGAAAGTTGTGGTAAGCGAGCGCGGCCATCTGCGTGAGATAGCTCATCGTCGTCTCGGGCGTGTAGGCCTGCCAGTTTGTGTTGGTAGTAAACGAGGCAGCGGTGTTGAAGGCCAGATCCGGGGCGACTGCAGCCAGCTTCTGCGGGTTGAGTGGGAGAATGTGCTGGAGGCGCTCGACGAAATAGGTCAATAGCATCGAGATTCCGCTGAAGACCAGCATCGCTATGGCGTACTCAGTCCAGCGCATCTCGTGCGCTTCGTCGATTCCAGCGAGCCTATAGATCAGCTTCTCGAATGGACGAGCGATCGGGTCCATGAACGTCCGCTGCCGTTCGTAGACACGGGCCAGATACAGGCCCAATGGCTTTGTGAGGAGCAACACGATCGCCGAGAAGATTGCGATTTGGAACCAGCCGTTCGGGGTCATAGCTTCAAAACTTCTCCGGACGCAGTAGCGCGAAGACCAGATAGATCAGCAGCAGGAACACGATGGTGAGCAATACGTAGACTTCGATCATGGCTTACCGTCCTTGCGTCCAAGGCGCCAGCAGACGTGCGTGTAGCCGACCGCAACGGCGAAGAAGATTGAAGTAGCGGCGATCATTCCGATATCCCACATGTATTTCAGCTCCTAAAACTTGTAGATCACGTCCATACCGAAGAAGAGCTGATTCCTGCTCTTTCCATTGTTGTAGCCACGCAGATCCCACGAGTGGTCAAGGCGGAGTTCCGGGCGGAACATGATCGTGTTGCCGATGTATCTGGTCGCATAAAGCGTATTTTCCGTATATTTCGAGGCGAGCCCGGTGCGCTGCCCCTTCTTGTCGTCAAGGAAGTCAGACCGGAATCCGACCATTAACTTCGAATTGAGCTCGCGATTGAGATAATTAACGACGGCGTACTCTGGCGCTGTGCAGCGTAGTTGGCCTGGACGGCAGAAGGCGCCATTTGCCCCAAGCTCAGGAGTTACTGGATTCGCCACGTTGCCGGAGACATTTGGCACATCGCGTTCATACATGTACCAGGCTTCCGTCGCGGTGTGCCACTTAGCGTTGAATTTGTGATACCAGGCGCCATCGTAGTCCTGCAGATTGTTGTAGGCATACTTTCCGTCATTGATGCCGTTCGCGCAGTCGTAGAAATTGTCATTGTTGCTCTTGGTG
>JBPCNO010000155.1:0-17358 GCA_051001135.1 Acidobacteriaceae bacterium | reverse complement strand
GAACGTTTCGCCCACTCCAGAGAGTGCCGCTACGCTGACTGGCGTTCTGCTTTGTGCCAAGAATGGCTATCGCGGGCTGCAGCACTGCGCCGTTCCGCTAGAGAACGGAGCATCGCTGCCCATCGTGCGCATGGTCAAGGACCTGTAAGCGTCCGCCGTCGATTCACGCTCCATGCGCCTTGGCGGCGAGGATCGAGAGCTTGTTGATCTCCGGCTCCTTGGCGAAGAGATCCTTGGCCTTGGCGAACAGGGCCTTGGCGATCTCCCCGTTGAGGTGGGCATCGCGCCCCGTCTCATCGGCGAAGGTGTCAAAGATGCCGAATCTGTTCGGCCCCAGCTTGAGGGCGTTCCAGGTCCTGGTACCCTGTTCCCTCTCCGCCATCGGCTGCGCGGACTTCAAGAATGCTTCGACTTCCTGCTCTTTGCCGGGCTTGGCTTCCATCTGCACCCAAAGTGCGAACTTATCCATTGTGATCCCTCCGGTAGGTTCGATGCCGAAAGCTTCCGAAGGGACTGAGCTGCGCGGACCACCACACGACCAACGCACTTTGGACTTCCACTTGCCAAAAGAGCAGTCGTATAGTGGCAGACGAAGATAGGGCCGAGCTGCTTCCAACGATCGCAATTGAAGGGAGGCTTCCGATGCAATGCCAATCCTGCCAAGCCGAGAATGCCGCTGGGGCAGCATTTTGCCAGAACTGTGGTGCGCCGCTGGGCGCAAGCACTCCGGGCGCCCCCTACGAAGCACCGCAACCAGGCGTTCCTCCTGCCGCCGGAGCGACTGGCAGTTATGGCCAGGCGCCGGTCATGCAGGGCGGACTCTCCGATTCAGCGGCGGGCGCTATCGCTTATCTGACCATCATTCCGGCGATCATCTTTCTCCTGGTGGAACCGTATCGCAGCCGTCCCTTCGTGCGCTTCCATGCCGTGCAGTGCATTGGGCTAACCATCGTCGCAGCTGTGCTCAGAATCCTGGTGAGCTTCATGTCCTATCACTTGTGGTCGCTCTTCCTGGTGATCAATCTGGTTGTATTCATCGCCTGGTTGATCGCCATCGTGAGCGCGGCCCAGGGCAAGTGGTTCAAGCTGCCGCTGATCGGAGACATGGCGATGCAGCAGTCGCGGCGGTAAACCCATCGATGCGCACAATAGCCGCCATTCCGCACGAATAATTGTGTTGCTTCAGTACTCAGAACGCGGAACGGCCTGCAGCGCATCGATGGCCTGCTGAGCGCGGGCGCGGAGTTGCTGGCGTTCTCGAGCGGTCTTCCTGGCGAGCGTGCGGTATGGCATCGCGAGCCGCGGATTCTCGCCAAGCTGCTCCTGATTCCGTTCGAGGAAGGTCCAATAGAGCGACGTGAACGGGCACGATCCTTCGCCCAGAGCCTTCTTCGGATCGTACTGGCACTGGCCGCAGTAGTCGCTCATGCGATGGATGTAAGCCGCTCCGGAGACATAGGGCTTGGTAGCGGTCACGCCGCCGTCGGCATAAGTACTCAGGCCCAGCACATTCGATTCGACTACCCAGTCGTACGCATCAACATACGCGAACCAGAACCAATCGCAGAGCTCACGGGGAGAGAAGCCGCAGAGCGTTGCTAGATTGGAGAGGACCATCAGGCGCGTGATGTGGTGTGACCAACCCTCTTCGATCACCTGTTCAACCACCGTGTCCAGACAGTGGAGTCCGCTCTTGCTGCCCCAGTAGGCGGCGGGTAGCGGTAGTGTGGCGTGGAGCGCAGACGGCGTTGCGCCCGCGTTATGCGGTTTTCCCTTCTCGTAGAAGACGTCCAGATTCCTGAAACCGTCCGTGATTCGGTGAATGTGGCGCATGAACTCGCGCCAGCCAAGTATCTGACGAATAAATCCTTCGGCTGATGCGAGCGAGATATTTCCTGCCGCGTTTGCCTTCGCCACGTCTCTAACGACTCGCTGGGGAAGCAGGCGGCTGAGGTTCATGAGCCCGGAGATCTTCGAATGGAACAGGTCGCGCTCCCTTGTGGACATCGCATCCTCGTAAGGGCCGAACTGCGGCAGGAGTCGAGCCAACGTAAAGGTCCAGAAATGCCGCACTTCCCTCTCGCTGCAAGGCCAGTCGAAGCCCGCGAGCGAACCGAAGTTCCTCGGACACACCCGCTCCACCAACGCCAGCACCTCTTGCGTGATGGCGTCAGGCTGGTAGGAAGGGCGCTCCGGCACGCGCACCTGCCCCTTATAGGTCTGACGGTTTTCCGCGTCGAAGGAGTACCGATCGCCAACTGGCTTCTCATTCTCCATCAGCCGACCGGTATTCTTGCGCATGCAGCGGTAAAAACGATCCATCAGAAAGTGCCTTAGCTTCCGGTCGCTTGAGGCTTTGAAGACCTCATTGAAATCGTCTTCGGTCGAAAGCCAGGTGGTGTCTTGAACGATCTTCAGCTTAAGTCCGCGCTTGACGGCCCGTTCAAGGTCCTTGCGCAGCTCGCGCTCCGCTGGCTGCATGACGGTGATCTCGCCGGCATTCCAGTCGCGCTGCGCATCCAGCAGTCCGTCGCCGAAGCTGTCGTAATTGCGGATATAAAGGACCTTGTAGCCCCGAGCCGCTGCTTCCAGCGCAAAGTGACGCTCAGAGGAGAGCAGCAACGCGAGCTTTTTCTTATGGTAGGGACGCGGCTTCACCTTAGCTGGACACTCCACCATCAGCAGGCCACCTCGTTCAGCACCGAGTTCCGCCAAAGGCCCCGTCTCGGTGGTCAGCAGGTCGTATGGCTGATACACCCAGGTGCGAGCGGCTATCTCCGGCGCTGTGGGGCGGAAGCGGGCGATCTGGCCGTCGAAACCGGTGCTGGCGTAGTCAACCTCTTCAAGATGGAGGGGCAGCTCTGCTGGCATACTGGGGCTGGGATGCTTGGCTCTGCCGCGTTCAAGCCATCAGAGGAAGATTGGTTGAAGGCACATGAAAACCGCGGGTTCGGCCCCGGGCAGCATTCCATCTCCCAGACTCCGAGGTGGAAAATCTCGCTGTTTTGTACGCCTGTTTTCGAAAGAAGAGAAACTGTTTCGGAGGCCGCGGGTTCTCTTCATCAACCGTATGAAGCGCCTTCTCAGTCTCGCAATAGTTGCAGTCGCCTTCACCGGCGCAGTCATTCCCACTCTCGCCCAGCAGCAGCCGTTGGACTGGGTGCCGCGTGGGATCGAAGAGCTCGGCCACACGGCCGCGTTTCACACCGACTTCACCTTCGATCGAACCATGCTCCAGATGGCCAGCGGCGTCTTCTATGGCGGGGATCAGGACGTAGCTCACGCCGTCGCAAGACTGAACGGCATCTCCGTCCACAGCTATCGTTTCGCGGCTGCCGGCATGTACGATCCGTCCCGACTGCAGGCAGTTCGCGAACAATACCGCGTTGCCGGCTGGAAGCATCTGGTCAGCTCCGAGTCGCACTCTCCCTACGCCTCCACCGGACGGACCGACCTGTGGATCGATTTCCAAGGCGCCAATGTCACGGGCATGGTGGTGCTGCTGGCAGGCATCAAGGAACTGAACCTCATTGCTGTCTCCGGCAACCTGAGTCCCCTCGATCTGCTCCACCTGCGCGGACACTTCGGTATTCCGCGGTTTTCCGGAGACCAGCTAGTTCCCGATACCGGCCATCCCGATACCGGCCATCCCGCCTCCGGGCGCGCCGACACCGGCCATCCCGACTCTGGCCATCCCGACACCGGCCATCCCAATAGTGCGCAACCCTCAAAGCCCTCCCCGGCTCACCTGCCATGACTCGACAGGCATGACCGAATAGGGCAGGGTACGTCGCTCTGTCTTGCTCCCCGGCCGCGGCTTACACTTGAGGGAGCGAGGAATGAGAGATGCCGCGAATTTCACGTCTGGGCCGGAATGACGTTTCAGAAGCAGTGGGCGAGATCTACGACCGCTATATGCGGCAGCGGGGCAACGTGCCCAACATGTTCCGCACCGTGGCGCACCGGCCGCGGATTCTCGAGACGATGATCGCGCACATGGAAGCGGTGCTGAATACCGGCACTTTGCCGACCAAGCTGAAAGAGCTGGTGATCGTGCGCACGTCGCAGATGAACGCGTGCGAGTACTGCCTGGCGTCGCACTCATTGCTGGCAAAGAAGCTGGGCTATAGCGCCGAGCAGATTGAAGCACTGCCGCACTTTGAAGAGCGCACCGACTTCACCGAGGGCGAGAAGGCAGCGCTGCGCCTGGCTGAACGTCTCACCCGCAATGAGCGGCCGCTGACCGAACCCGAGCTTGCCGAGCTGAAGCGTTTCTTCGACGAGGGTGAGATCGTGGAGTTGATGGCGGCAAGCGGCTTGTTCAACTACTTCAACCGCTTCAATAATCTGCTGGCCATGGAGCCAACGGCCGCGGCAGTCCCGGCCGTTCCAAGAGAGTCCGTGATCGAGCCGCAGACGAACGCCGCGCAGTAGATCCAATTAGGCCCGTGAGATCACAGGGGCCGGGTCAAGATCGCAGCGCCCGGCTCAGGCGGGGTCTTGCTGCGCGAGCAGGCGGCTGTCCTGCGCGTTGGCAGCGAAAAAGCTTTGCCGCCCCGCGCGATTGCGGAAGGCCGCCGTCCCTCCCGCTTGCGTGGTGGAATATGCCCCGGCCAGGTTGCCCAATTCCAGACAGCGCGCGAGCGGCTGCCGGTTGAGGTAGCCATAAAGAAATCCTGCGTTGAAGCTATCTCCAGCGCCGACGGCGTCCCGCGGAGTGACGGGGATGGCCGGCAGCGCCAGGCGTTCGTCTCCATGAAGGACTACCGCCCCCTGAGCGGCGCGCTTGACCACAAGAGTAGGCACGGCGCGACGCAATATGTCGATCGCTAGCGCGATGTCGGTGACGCCGGCAAGCCGGCAGGCCTCGCGCTCGTTGGGCATCAGGATGTCCACGTAGCGCAGCGATTCGAAGATGGGGCCCGACCAGGCATCCCAGGGATCGTCGTTGGTATCGAGCGAGATCGTCAGACCGGCCTGCTTGAGCGTGGCGAAGAGCCGCGGAACATCGTCGCGCAACTCGCGCTGCAGAAAGAACGACGACAGATGAAAGTGACGAGACCGGCTCAAGTACGAGACATCCAGATCCGCGAGGCGCAGCTTTCCTGCACTGCCGGGATAGGTGAAGGCGCGCCGGAAAGCAGTGTGCTGCAGCAGCACAGTCACCCCCGTGCTTTCGCGCGAGAGCACCCGCTGTGCTAGATCGACGCCGGCGGCGTGCAGTTGCTCCATGCAGAAGGCCCCGAAGAGATCTTCCGGCAACGCGGTGATCAGTCCGACGCGCGCCCCCAGCGCCGCCATATTATGCGCGGTGATGGCGGCAGATCCGCCCAGCGTGACCGCCATCTGTTCCACGGCTAGCTCGCGTTCGGGAGGCAGGTCCTCCGGTAAGCCGCCGAGGAGCAGGTCCACGTTGGTGTCGCCGATGATCGTGATGTCAAAGCTGGACATATCTGAGCCAGACATTTCTAAAACTGGATGTAGCTGATCAGTGAGCGCTGGATGGTGCGTCAGGTTTTTCTGTGATGGAAAACGCGAAGACTACTTTTTCGCAGGAGCGGTGATGGCGTCATACTGCTGCTGCACCCACGGGGGCGGCTCCGGCTGCTTCGATTGAACGGGCTTGCCAAACGCGAGCTGCCAGCGATCCAGCCAGGAGATGCCGTCACCCTTGTAGTAGGTATCGGGGGTGCTGTACGCGCTGTCGGCAAGCGCTTGCGGGAGCGAGATGAAGCGGTAGCCACGCTGCTCCATGAGCGAGAGCACGGCATCCAGACTCTCCGCGTTCAGCAGGTCGTCATGCAGCATGATGACCAGGGGAATCTCATGTCCGAAAGTGCTGCGCGCGAGGTCCTCCGCCGAGGCGAACATGGCCGTGGTATGCGCCAGATAGGCGTCGCGCACCCGCTTCGTCTCCGTCATATTGCTATGCTTGCGCGCCTCGGTGTAGGGAGCGTTGAACATCCAGTCTTCGTTCTGCATAGTGACCGGCGCAACAGTATAGTTATGCGCGGTCAGGAAGGCATCGAATCCCTGCTTCTTCGTCTGGGTGTCGCCTGTGTCCAGGTAAGGATGGCGGAAGTAGCGCTCCGTAAGCTTGTGCTGCTGCATCAGCGGGGCCGTGATCACGTCGCCGCGCACAAACTCCTCTTCGTACTTCTGCAGGGTGATGTCGCTGAACTGCACGTGGCTGTAACCGTGATTGCCCAGCAGCATGCCGCCCGCGAGCCACTCTTCGAGGATGGCGGCACGCGCATCACGCTCGCCCTGCACATTGAGCTTCGCCTCGTTGACGAAACCGATTGCGGTGGCATGATGACGGCGCAGCGTTGCAAGGATTTCACGGTTGATGCGTTGCGTGGCCTCGAGCGGACCGGCAATGTGATCGTTTCCAACCACCGCCATGGGCACATCGTCAAATGTGAGCGCAATGGAACGAGAGGTGGCGGCTTGGGTCATAGGGATGAAAGGCACGGGCGTGAAAAGCACGGCGAGCAGCAGCGCCGCCATCCACGGCAGTACCGCGCGCGCGCCATAGTTGCAGGATAAAAGATTCAGTCGATTCCGCATCGTCAATTCCTTTAGGCCTCAGGCCGTGTGCGCTAGATCCGCACCGGACCCTGTCGCCTGCGAATGAGATAGAGGGCGATGCCGGCGCAGGCCCAAACGGAGCCGGCGATGCGCGCGATGGGCCCTAGGTTGATCCAGAGAAAAAAGCAGACGGCGAAGCCCATGAGCGACAGCGCAATCCACGGCCACTGCCGCTCCCGGGTGGAGCGCCAACCGAGCACGGCCGAGGAGACATTGACACCCATGAAAGCCAGCAGCGCTCCGTAATTGAGCAGCTCCGTGCCCAGTTGATAGCTGAAGACCAGCGCACCCCCGAGGCAGATCGCTCCGATCAGGAGCACGTTGTTGCGAGGGATGCGGTTCTTGGGTTCGATGGCGCCGAAGAAGCGTCGCGGGATGGCGCCATCCTGGCCCATCGCTAGCAACAGGCGCGCCGCGCCCAATTGCGAGGCCATGCCGGAACCGATGGTGGCGATGAGCAGTGCTGCGTTCACCACGATGTAGAGCCACGCGCCGCCCGCGACTCCGGCGATCTGCACAAAAGCCGTATCCAGATCGGCGAAGGGCTTGTGATGCGGCCAGACCAGTTGCCCGAGATAGACCTCGATCGCGGCGAGAATGCCGGTGATCAAGCAGGTGAGCACGATGGCTCGCGGAATGCTGCGGCCCGGATCCTGGGCTTCATCGGTTAGCGTGGATATACCGTCGAAGCCAATGTACGTGAGCACGGCGATAGATGTGCCGCGGAACAGCGCATGCGAGGAAAAGCTGCTGCGGTCGTAGAACGGGAAGAGATAGAACGCGCTTGAAGTGGAGTGCACATGCAGCAGATAGCGAATGGCCGCGCCGACAAATAACACGATGACCACGCCGAGCGCCGCTGCCAGGGTGGAGTTGATGCGTGCGGATGTCTCCACCCCATTCAGGTTCAGCAAGGTGAACAAGGTGGCGAAGAAGATGGCGAATAGGAAATACGGCACGCCGGGAAGAAAGTTGCCCGCCGCCTTGCTGCACCAGATGGTGCAGATGAGCGGATTGAGGATGTAGTCCATGGCCATGCACCAGCCGGTCAGATAGCCGAGGCTGGGGTGCAGCTCCTTGCCCACGTACATGAAGGCCGAGCCGCCCTCGGGGTAGACGCGCGCCATACGGCCATAGCTGACGGCCGTGAAGAGCATCGCCACCAGCGCGAGCAGGATGGCATCGACCACGTGCCCGCGCGCCTCCGCATACATGATGCCGAAGCTGGGCATGGG
This sequence comes from Acidobacteriaceae bacterium, assembly GCA_051001135.1. Taxonomy (GTDB): domain Bacteria; phylum Acidobacteriota; class Terriglobia; order Terriglobales; family Acidobacteriaceae; genus CAWHMN01. Next base: position 9,532 of record JBPCNO010000155.1, on the reverse strand, counting down.
CGCCGTCGGCTGGATCAGGATGATGCCGTAGAGCACCAGATCCCAGAAGCGCAGGCTGCGCCGGAGCTGTACGCCGGTAGCGCCCTCAGTTGCGCCCCCTACCATCGCGCGTCCCGGGCAGCTACTCGCGGCGCGGAAGCAAAGCCGGCGCGCGCGTCCCCCCGCCTGAGTTGCAGCGTCACTCCCCGCAGCATCACTGCAGCGGCTCCTTATCCGCCGTCATGGTGTTCGCCCCATGTATGTGCAGCGTCGTCGGGGGCGTATTCCAGCCGGAGACGATGACCGACGCGAAGCTGCCCTCTCCCCTGTCGCCGGCCGTGTGCGCAGACAGCCGTGCCGTGAGCACCCGCGATTCTCCCGGCATCAGCGCAATGTAGTTGTCCGACCAGAAGACGGGCTCGAGCGCCTGCCCGTTGCCGCCCAGGGCGCGCACGGAGAGCTGGAATGCCAGCGCCTGCGAGGTATTGTGCAAACGCACCTGCACTTCGCCGGATGGGCTCCTGCTGCTGCTCGAACCGTTGGGGCTGCTGCTGGAGCTGTTGGGGCTGCTTACGATCTCGGCCGCCACCTTGGCGGACGGCAGCGACTGCAGCGCCGTCAGGTCTTCATAGCTGGAGGCGGGCGTATGCGTAAAATCGGTCTTGCTCCAGTCGAACTCGCTCAGCTTCGCCGGAACCCAGTAGAAATTGTCGCTGATGCGCTTGCCCGTTGCATCGAGCAATGTAAGTTGCACGAAGTGAAGCTGCCCGTTCGCGGTGAAGATGTCGGCCGGTATCAGGAAGGTGCGGTTGGAGGAGTCGGCAGCCGCATCGAGCGATGCTTCGCGGGAGAAGACCTTCTTCAGTTGGAGATCGTACACCGCGGCCTGTACGCGAAGGCCCGGCGCGGGTTTGTATTCGCTGTTGACCACCACGATGCTGTGGTCGTCGTAGGAATACTGCACGTGCAGCGGCTCACACGCCTTGCGCACGCCGAAGTAGCCGCCGCCCGCGTCGAGATAGTAGTCGTACAAGTGCCAGATCATCGACGGCCATGCGTTGTTGAGCATCCACTGGATCACGCCGGTCGAGGTGTACTTGTTGCGGCCGTATGCCTCGAACATCGCCCGCTCGCCGTCATACGCCATGGCCTGGGCGGTGCGCTCATACTGCTCAAGCGAATGCGGCTCGCCGTAGGTAGCATTCATCGCCGTGTCGAAGACGGTCAGCTTGGTAAAGCTCTCGCTGCCGTTGTGGTAGTTCCACTCGTCGCCGCGCGGCCACATCTGGTCTGCGGGCAGAAACTTGCGCAGGCTATAGATGGTCGGGATCGCCGGCCCCGGTCCGGTCTCGGTGTTGAAGCCATACGCGCCGCCGTAGCGTCCGGTGTCCACCAGCCAGTAGGACGGCGCGACGAAGTCATACGGTCCAGTCATCTTGACGCCGCTGTTGCCGCTCACGGTGGTGGGCTTCTGGCTAGCGGAGGAGAGCGCCGGATTCGGCCAGTGGGTGTCCGCTTCGACGCCCAGATACATCTGCTCCACCCGCGCGGGCGGCGGATTGTCGCTGCCGTTGAGCCACACCAGCAGGCTGGCGTGGTGGCGAATGCGCAACATCTGCGAGCGCAGCGAAGCCTCCGCGACCGCATAGTTATCCGGCGTCCACTGGTCCCAGTGCTCCCACTGATCGCAGCAGCACCAGCCCGCCATCACCAGGATTCCCTGCTCGTCCGCCAGCCGGTAGAAGTCGTCAGTCTCCAGCTTGCCTTCGAGACGAATGGTGTTCAGGTGCATGTCACGCGTGAGCTCGAACTGTTGCGCCAGATGCTCGGGATCTTCGCGGAGCAGCATGTCCTGCGACCAGCCGCCGCCGCGAATCAGAATGGGCTTGCCATTGATGCGGAAGAGGCGATGTCCTTTGTCGGTGAGTTCGGAGGTGACTTCGCGGATGCCGAAGCGCACGGAGCGCTCGTCGGACTGGACCTTCCCCGCCGCTACGCCGAACGTCAGCGATTCCAGGTGCGGCGTGCCCATTTGATACGGCCACCAGGGCTGCGGATGGCGAACGCGCAGTTGCGGATAGCTGACCGGCGTGAAGACTACCGTCTTCGATTCACCCGGGGCAAGGTCGATCGCTTGTGTGAGCCGCAGACCAAGCAGGCTGGCAGTCGCGATGCCGTGAACCGGGTGCTCGCTTGCGTTCCGGACCTCGCCATACACCGTCAGCTCCGCCGTATCGAGCGAGGCATCGGCGAAGTGCGTAGTGACCAGCGGCGAACGCACCGAGAGTGGACCGCTGGTGACCAGATCGACCGGCCCGGTGAGGCCCATGTCCTTGTCCGGCGGGCACGGGTTCCAATCCACCCAGTTGACGCCGAGATCGTGCTCGGTAGGCGCGAATGTCTCCACCGCGATTACGTTTTCTCTTCCGGCGGCCAAGTTCGCCGTCACGTTGAATTCATACGTGCGATAGGCTCCCGCGACATCCTTCGCGGCGGCGATCTGTTTGCCGTTGACCCAGATATTGGCGCGGTAGTTGATGCCGCCGAAGCGCAGCCAGAGCGTCTTGCCCTTCGCTGTCGCGGGCAGCGAGAAGCCTTTGCGATACCACCACGAGCATGCGTACGGACTGTTGGCCGGCATGGGCAGATTGGAGAAATTCTTCCCGATGGGATAGTCCGTCCCTGGAATCTTCCGCAGGTTCATGCCGAAGAACGGATCCTTGAACTTGCCCGAGGCGACCTGCGCGGCAAGCACGGTGGACGGCACGGCGACCTCGGTCCATCCGGCCGGATGATAGCCGGCAGTGGAGATGACGTCGCCTGCATCCTTTAAGGAACAGCCGGAGTTGAGCGTCCATCCCTCATGCAGTCGCACTTGCACCGCGCCGTTCGGTGCGTTAGCCTGCGGGGCAGCCGTGGCCGAGGCCGCGCAGACAGCAAGCAGACCGAAAACAAAAGAGTTGCGCAAGGAAATCCGCATAGTGATCTGCCGCATAGTGTTCCGCATTGTGTCCTGCATAGCCTCGGGGATAGCTTGTGATCTCCACAGCTAAGTTGTCTTACGAAATCATTGCATGACGCGTCTCTGGAAGGTTGGGCGCATCATGGGGCGCTCTTGCTCGAAGAGCGCCCGTTTCTGGCGCGGGTCATGTACGCGTTGCGTGCGGCCGCTTCAGCTCCCGGTTAAAAGCTGAACTTGAGAGCTAGCTGCAGCACACGTTTTTCTCCGGCGCCCAGCACCTGGCCGGTCGTACCGCTTCCCTGAGTGGTATCGATACTGGTCCAATTGGTGTGATTCCAGATGTTGAACGCCTCGGCGCGGAACTGGAAGGAAGAGCTCTCGTACACCTTGATGTTCTTGAGCAACGCCAGATCCCAGCGCTGGGCTCCCGGACCAAGGATGGTGCCGCGCGAGGCATTCCCCGGCCGGAACTGGTCCGCGGGCACGTCGGCGAAGGCAGCGGTGTTGTACCACTCCGCTGTCGTGTGTGGCGCATGGGAGTTCGGATTCGCAATCTGGTCGGGCCGGGGGAAGGCGGGCGCGGTGGCGCTGGTAAAGACGCCGAGACCGGCCGGATCCACAGCCTGATTTCCGACCGCGGAGATGTGAGAACCGGACTGCGCTTCGATGATGCCGGAGAACTCCCAACCGCCAAGTGCGCGCCCGGTGAGGCCCTGCTGCTGCGCGAAGAATGGCAGATCGTAGACGAAGTTCAAATTGAATACATGACGGCGGTCGAAGCGTGACGGACCATACTCTGCGTTCAGGTTGTAGGTATTCTGCGGAACGGGCAGGTTTCCGCCCACCTCATCCGGCCGGTTCGTGAGTGATTTCGAGAAGGTGTAGTTGACGCCAATGAGCGAACTCGCGCCGAAACGCTTCTGCAAACTGGCTTGCAGCGAGTTGTAATTGGAGCTGAATCGCGGCTGGTAGACGTCCATCGGTCCATATCCCTGGTAGGGACGGATCAGGTTCAGCAACCCTTCTTCCGAGGCGGTAATCTGGCCGCCCGCGTAATTGGGATTGTTCTGGATCAGGGGACTGGCGGCATAGGAGCCCGGCAGCGGCTGATTGATATCCACCTGCGCCAACTGGTGCGTACCCTTGGACCCGTAATAGCCGACGTCGCCGATGATGTTGTAGTGGAACTCGTGCTGCACATCCAGGTTGAACTGCTGGGTATAGGGCTGGTGCCAATTGCCCTGTACGCCCGCAATCGACTGCACGCTGTTGTTCGAGGCCGCGCCCCCATTCGGATTATCGAACGGCGCATTGTTGATGGTGGTGCCGCCGACAAAGGGCGGATTGACGAAGATGTTGTTCTCCACAAAGCCGACTCCGGGCGCTTCGACGAACAGTCCGTAACCGCCGCGGATGGAGGTCTTGTTATCGTTCGTCGGGTCGTACGCAAAGCCGATGCGGGGCTGGAGCCCGTAGTTCGACTGGCCGGCTACGGCGCCGCCGTAGGGAGAATTCTTTCCCCCGATGATGATTCCATTGAGTGGATCGAAGTTCGGATTGGTCTGGTCGGTGCCATCGCACGGCTGCGTATCCGGCGTGCAGATGTTGCCTGAGTTATCGATGACGGGAGCGTTCGCCGGATTGTAGCGGCTGGGGTCGAAGCTGGTCGCGTGACCGCCGCCGTCGGTTGGCTGGCGGAAGAGCGAATAGCGCAAGCCATAGCTCAAGGTGAAGTTCGGGAACAGGCGGTACTCATCCTGCCCATAGAGTTCCAGCATGTTCTGGTGAATCAGCGCGCGCATGTCGATAGTGTTCTGGGTAAAGTTGGTCGACTGACCCAGCAGGAACAGCGCAAACTCCTGCTGGAATTCGGTCGCGCCCGTAGCTGGCGTTGCCTGGAAGGCGAAGGTGCCGGCGTTGTTGCCCCCGGCATTCTCCGACTTGAAGTAGTGGTCGAACGAGAAGCCGAACTTCAGGGTGTGCTTGCCGGTGATCTTGGTTACGTTGTCGAAGATGGTCTGGTTCTTGTTGTAGTCCTTGTACGAGCCGAAACCAAAGAAGCTCGCATTGGGAGCTCCGAAAGATATGCTGGGGATACGATTCAGTGTCTCCGGGAAGGGCAATTGGATCGCGCTCGCGACATCCGGGGAATTGGTCGCAGACAACTGTCCGGTGTTGGTGCTCAACACCGCTCCATAGGACCACGCATACTCCACCTCGTTCAGGAAGGTCGGGCTGAAGGTCATCGAAAGATTGGCGACGACGTTCTTGCCCGGCGACTGCGTGTTGGTCTGCGTGATGTTCGGCAGGGGATTTCCGTTGAACAGTCCCCCACCCTCCACGGTGGGAATCGAATCCTGGATGTAGCGCACGAATCCCGACAGCTTGGGATTGAAGGTGTGGTCGACGCGCACAATTTCCTGGTGATAGTTGAAGATGTTGGCTTGATTGGAAAAAAGCTGGTCGCTCGCCGGGTCTTGCGGCAGGGGCACGTGCGCATACACGTCCTTCAGGTAGGCAGCCGCTGCTACGTTGATCTGGCTGCTGGGAATGGTGGTGATGAGATTTCCGGGGCAGGTTCCGTCGGCATTCGGATAGGCATCGCAAACCGGATTGGCGAAGACCGCATCGCCGCCGCCTCCAACGGCCCCACCGCGCTCCTGCAGGTTGGGCGCGACGCCTGTCACCGGCGAAGACTGCACCACCCTGCGCACCTCTTCGGAGAAGAAGAAAAAGGTCTTCTTTTTATCGGTGTTGTAGAGCTTGGGGATAAACAGCGGACCGCCGATGGTTCCGCCAAAGTCGTTGTAGCGGAAGGGGGTGCGGGGCGCCACCGGGCTTTGCTGCTTGTTGCCCCAGTCATTGGCGTTGAGCACGTCGTTGCGGAAGAACTCGTAGAGGCCGCCGTGAAACTTGGCCGTGCCGGAGCGGGTGATCACATTGATCTGGCCGCCGGCGCTCCGCCCGTATTCCGCGTTGTAATTGCCGCGCAGCACTTTGAACTCGGAGATCGCATCCACACTGGGGTAATCGAGCAGGGTAAAGTTGCCGCCGCGATCCACGTTGTCGGCGCCGTCGATCGACCAGTTATTCTGCGAGCCGAAGCTGCCGTTCAAGGAAAATGCGGTCTCGTTGGTGTTGCCGCCGGGTGCGCTCACCCCGGCATAGAGCGCGTCGCCAATGTCGCTGGTCACTCCCGGCATCAGCGCCACCAGCTCTTCATAGTTCCTGCTCTGCAGCGCCAGTTCGCGGATCTGGGTTCCGGTAATCAATCCGGTCGCCGCCGCAGACTGCGTATCGACCTGCAGCGCATTGGCCTGCACGTTCACCGTCTCCTGCACGTTGCCGACGTCCAGATGCACCGCGACCGCATGCCGGTCGTTCACGTTCAGGGTGATGCCGGACTGCTGGTAATTCTTGAAGCCAGTCGCCTCCACCCGAATGGAGTAATGCCCAATGGGCAGCTGCGGAGCGGAAAAATCCCCCGCGCCGTTGCTCGTGAGCACGCGTTGTTCCGTGTTCCGGTCCGTGTTGGTGATCGTGATTCTGGCATTGGGCACGGACGCGCCGGAGGCATCCGTTACGTTGCCCAGAATGGTGCCGGTGGTCTCCTGCGCCGGCAGCATGGCGGCAGTAGCCACGATGAGGAGGAGAACGGCGGCACGACAGAACGTGCGGAGCGCGGTGAGCGCGGTGAGCTGACGTATGGTACGCAGTGGCGTCGACATGATGGACACGATGAAACTCCAACCTGATGCGCGCTGAAGGCAGTGGGCCAGTCCGGTTGCGGAGATCTGGGCTCCTTCAGCCGCTTATTGAAACGATTGAATAAAAGGAAATACCCCTGCGATCCAATGCCTGTCAAGTGGAAAGTTAGAGCCCGGCGCCCGCGGTGGATTCGCGTACCACCAACACGGGCGCCAGAAGCTCGCGACGGGCCGGACCCTCGATGCCTTCCGGGCCTGCGTGCAGGGATTCGAGCATCCAGCCGGCGGCCAGCGCGCCCATCTGTTCCATGGGCTGCCGGATGGTGGTGATGGAGGGGCTGGTGAGCGCCGCCGGCGGCACGTCGTCAAAGCCGATCACCGAACAATCCGCCGGCACTGCACGGCCGGCCTTGTGCAGGGCGCGTACCGCGCCGAGCGCCGTAAGGTCGTCGAAGGCGACCAGCGCCGTAAATGGAACCTGCGCGTCGATCAGCTCGCAGGCCAACACGTATCCGCCGTCGAAGCCGGAGGTGGGGTCAGACGAGCCGGTGAGCTGCCTGACCAATTTTGCATCGATGCGCAAGTGGTGTTCGCGCGCAAACCTGCGCATCCCCTGCCAGCGCTGATTGCTGTCGTTGAGCTTGGCGGGGCCGCGCAGAAACGCTATGCGCCGATGACCGAGCTCGAACAGATGTTCGAGCGCAGCATAGCCGCCCGCTTCATTGTCCACGATCACGGAGCTGATGGAGCTCTCGAAGAGATCCCGGCCCACCACCACCATGGGAATGTTGTGCCGGGTCACCTCGGGCAACAGATCGATCTCGGCAAAAAGCCAATTGGCCACCACGATGAGGCCCTCGACGCGGCGCTCCAGCAGCATGGCCAGATAGCGCTCGAACTGCTTCCGTTCGTTATGCGCGTCCATGATGATGGGCAGATAGGTGGTGGGATCGACCGCCTTCTCGATCCCGCGAAGAATCAGGGTGCAGAACGGATCGGAGATGTCAAAGATCATCACGCCGATGGTGTGCGTGCGCCGCCGGCGCAGCGACTGCGCGAAAATGTCCGGCCGGTAGCCCAGCGCCTTCGCTGTACTGCGGATGCGTTCCTTGGTCTTCTCCGCGACGTGCTGGGAGAGCGGAGCCTCGTTCAGAACGATCGACGCGGTGGACGCGGAAAAACCGGATGCGCGTGCCACATCCATGAGCGTGACGTGTTGCGAGCGCTGCGTGCGCTTGATCAAACGATTCACCTCGGACTCGGCCATCCCACTCCTTCGAGAATGCGCGGAGCGACGACGGTCGCCTCCGATAGCTTAACGGCAACCATTACCGGAGAGATTCTCCCGCTGTCTACAACTAACCGAGGTGGTATGTCCAGTCCCATTTCTGGTCAGTGCGCATGACCGCTCATGGGAGCTACGCCAAACGCCTTTGTGTGTTCACATGACTTTGCCCCCCTGGCGCCGCACCCGCTGCCGGACTCGGCGCCGTTCGCCTGCCGACCAGGCCGGTGCCCGCATTTGCAGGTGGCCGGGGCGGCAAAGGTGACCTGGAATGCGTGAACTCCGCTGGGCGTCTGCTGTGGCCGTGCTGATTGGTACCACGCTGATGGGCGCGGCGCAGCAGGCGGGAACGCAACCGAGCACTACCGGTCTGACGGCGTCGCCCACCACTGCCACAGCCGGCTCAGCCGTCACCGTATCGGCTACCGCAAGCCCCGTCCTCACGAGCCCATTCATCCAGACGGGAGCATTTCCAAAACCCGGCGGCAATGTCAGATTCTTTGAGGGCGCAAACCAGCTCGGCAGCGCAGTCCCGGTCACGGCCGGAACAGGGTTTACCGGCGCCACCTTCCAGCAGACATTTGGCGCTCCGGATCCGGCGCTCGGCTCGCTCGCGAGCGTTCACCAATTGGCGGCCGATCTCAACGGTGACGGAACCGCGGATCTGCTGCTCTACGCCAGCGTCGGCAACGGAACACAGACCGAAGTCCAGGCATTCCTCTCCGGGTCGAAGGGCTATACACCCCTGTCCCCACAGACGCTCAACATCAGCGGCACGCCCGCCGTCATCGATGAGAATGGCGACGGCGTCGCTGACCTGCTGATCGGCTCGTCCATCTCCTTCGGCAACGGCGATGGAACGTTTCAGCAGCCCACTCCCTTGCCCTTCCTGTCGGATAGTTATGCGGCTACCTATGTCGCTGACGTGAATGGCGACCGGCAGCCGGATATCGTCGCGGTCAGCATCCTTCCCCAGCCTCTGGGTCAAACGCCCGGACCCGTCACCTTCGTGGCAACGGTCTTTGCAAACGCCGGTGGCGGCGCGTTCAATTCCCTCGGCAGCATTGCACTGGCAAGCTCAAATGCCTGCCCCTGTGCGTTTGCCTCCGTCGCGTCTCTTACCTTTGTCGACCTTAATGGCGATGGCTATCCCGAGATGGTTGCGCAAACCATCACCGTGCCCGCGGGCAACGCAGAGGCGGCGCCCATCATTACCGTGCTGCTAAACAACGGCAACGGCACGTATGCCGCTGCTTCGCAGGTGACCTATCCATTTGTCTTCGATCAGGGAGCGCTCGAACCGACCAACCTCCTGGTTGGAGACTTCAACGAAGATGGCAAGATGGACCTGCTGCTGGTGCTTCCATCGGAGCTTGGACTGGGCACCGGTCCCGAATATCAGACCCCGATCACCTTTCTTCCCGGCAACGGAGACGGAAGCTTCGGTACGCCGATCGTCTCGTCGCTCTCGGTGCCGATTCCCGGCAGTGGCGGCCAGATGCCGCCGGTGCCAGCCGGCAACGCGGTGGTCGCTGACGCCAACGAGGACGGCCACCTGGACCTCATCTTCGGTAGCGGCGCCGTTACACAGGGCGACGG
>JBPCNO010000154.1:0-37722 GCA_051001135.1 Acidobacteriaceae bacterium | reverse complement strand
ACGACAACCGTGAACTTGTTTTCGCGGTCCACCTTGTTCCCGCTCGCGAGCAGGTTCCAGCGCTGCAACTGGGCGAGACGGGTCCGTCCGCCGGACGGCTGGGGCTGGTGAGCTGGATCAAAAACCGGGATTTCAAGCGCGATCCGGACGAGGCATTTTACGAAGTGCATTGAAGCGGAGCAGATTCTCCCCCTTGTAGGCAGTTGACATGAGCAGCACGGAGCGACCGCGATGAGCTTGAACCTGAAATCCCTGATTGGAAAGCTGAACCACACCACCCGTGGTGCTCTGGAAGCCGCGGCCGGGCTCTGTCTCGCCCGCACCAACTATGACGTGGAAGTGGAGCACTTCCTGTTGAAGCTGCTGGAGAGCCAGGACAGCGATTTCGCGCTCATCCTGCAACAGTATGGGGTCGATCGTTCGCGATTGACGACAGAGCTGCAGCGGAGCCTCGACCGGCTGAAATCCGGCAACGCGCGGACGCCGGCCTTCAGCCCCATGATCCTCAAGATGCTGACCGAGGCGTGGGTGCTGGCGACCATCGACTACGATGCGTCGCAGATCCGTTCCGGCTTCGCGCTGCTCGCTCTGCTGCGCAACAGCGAACTCGCGCGGCTGGTGCACGACGTCAGCAAGGAACTGCAGCAGATTCCGGCGGAGGCGCTGAGTAAGGACTTCTACACCGTCGTAGGCACCTCCAGCGAACAGAAGACCGCTCCCGCCCCGGCGGCGGGCGACGGCGGCGGCGCCCCGGGGGTACCGGGGAAGCCGACTGCCACGCCGCACCTCGATCAATACACGGGCAACCTGACGGCGTCCGCCAAGGCGGGCAAGATCGATCCGGTGCTGGGACGGGACCCTGAGATCCGGCAGGTGATCGACATTCTCATGCGGCGACGGCAGAACAACCCCATCCTGACGGGTGAGGCCGGCGTGGGCAAGACGGCGGTGGTGGAGGGCTTCGCGCTTCGCTTGGCCGCGGGCGATGTACCCCAGGTGCTGCGCAACGTGCAGCTCCACAGCCTTGATCTCGCTCTGCTGCAGGCGGGCGCGGGCGTGAAGGGCGAGTTCGAGAACCGGCTGAAGGGGCTGATCAATGAAGTGAAATCTTCACCGCACCCCATCATCCTGTTCATCGACGAGGCGCATACGATGATCGGCGCGGGCGGGCAGGCGGGACAGAATGACGCCGCCAACCTGCTCAAGCCGGCGCTGGCGCGGGGCGAGCTTCGCACCATTGCGGCGACCACGTGGTCGGAGTACAAGAAGTTCTTCGAGAAGGATGCGGCACTGGCGCGGCGATTCCAGGTGGTCAAGGTGGAGGAGCCTTCCGAGGAGCAGTGCTGCACCATGCTGCGGGGTATCGTGTCGGCGCTCGAAAAGCATCACGACCTGCGCATTCTGGATGAGGCGGTGCGGGGAACTGTTCGCCTCTCCCACCGTTACCTGGCGGGGAGGCAGCTTCCGGATAAGGCGGTCAGCGTGCTGGATACGGCATGCGCGCGGCTCTCGCTGGGGCAGAACACGACGCCGCCGGCCATTGAAGATACGAATCGGCAGATCGACGACCTCGAAACGCAGAGGCGGATATTGGAGCGGGAAACACTCGTCGGCGCAGATCATGGCGAGCGCATCCGCGTAATCGAGCAAGCACTCGCAGACGCGCGGAACCGGCTCGAGAGCCTGACCGCGCAGTGGGGCAAGGAGTCTGCTCTGGTAAGCCGCATTCGCGAACACCGCGGCGAACTGGAGGTTGCCGCAGGCAACGGTCAGAGCGGAGCAGGCAGCGATGGAGCCCGTAAGAACGAAGCATCGGGCAACGGGCACGGAGGACGCGAAGCCCTGGCGGCGCTCGAAGCAGAACTGGCGCAGGTGCAGGGAACGCATCCGATGATGCGCGTCTGCGTGGATGAGCAGATCGTCGGCGAGGTGATCTCGGCGTGGACCGGTATTCCGGTGGGAAAGATGGTGAAGGATGAGATCGGGGCGGTGCTCGAGCTCGATCAGCACCTCAAGAAGCGCGTCATCGGGCAGGACCACGCGCTGGCGGCTATCGCGCAGCGTATCGTCACCTCGCGTGCCAATCTCGAAGATCCCGGGAAGCCGGTCGGTGTCTTCATGCTGGTGGGGCCCAGCGGCGTGGGCAAGACCGAGACCGCGCTGGCGCTCTCCGATCTTCTCTACGGCGGCGAGCGCAACCTGATCACCATCAATATGTCGGAGTTTCAGGAGGCGCACACGGTGTCCACGCTCAAGGGCTCGCCTCCGGGCTACGTGGGTTATGGCGAGGGTGGCGTGCTGACCGAGGCAGTCCGGCGGCGTCCGTATTCGGTAGTGCTGCTGGATGAGGTGGAGAAGGCGCACATCGATGTGCTGGAGCTCTTCTACCAGGTCTTCGACAAGGGACACATGGAGGATGGAGAAGGGCGCACCATCGACTTCAAGAACACCATCCTTATCCTGACCAGCAATGCGGCGACCGACACGCTGATGAAGCTCACCGCGGACCCGGAGACGATGCCGGAGAGCGAAGCGCTGGTGACGGCCATCAAGCCGGAGCTGAACAAAATCTTCAAGCCGGCGTTTCTGGGGCGCATGCTCATCGTGCCTTACTTGCCCATTCGAGATGAAGCGCTCAAGCAGATCATTCGTCTCAAGATCGGCAAGGTGCAGCGGCGGCTGCAGGAGACGCACGGCATCACCTTCGAGTTTGACGAACGGCTGCTGGATGAGATCGCCAGGCGCTGTACCGAGGTCGAGAGCGGCGCACGCAACGTGGACAACATACTCTCCAACACCCTGCTGCCGGAGCTATCGCGACAGCTTCTTGGACGCATGGCGGAGGAACAGGAGACCGAGCGCGTGTTGGTGGGACTCACGCCGGACGGGAACTTTCAGTACTCGTGGTAGTGGAGGCGCTCTTTGCCAGGCGTGGAGAGTGAACGGAACGAAAGGCCGATATGCCGGATTACGAATTAGAGAACCGCGTCTTCTCCCTTACCAGCCCACTCGGCGACAATGTGCTTCTTCCTGAAGCCTTCACCGGCCGGGAGGCCTTGTCGGAGCTGTTTCACTTCTCTTTGGATGTGGTCGCCGAGGCCAAAAAGACGGTAGCCGCAAAGAGTCTGGTCGGCCGGCGCATGACGCTAGGGTTGCAGACGTCGGACCAGGGGGGCTTTCGTTACTTCAACGGGATCGTCTCACGCTTCGAATCGACCGGCGGCGATGAGGAGTTCAACGCCTACAGTGTCGAGCTGGTTCCGTCCTTGTGGCTGTTGACACTGAACACCAACACACGCGTATTTCAGAATTTGAGCGTCGTCTCGATCATCGCGGCCGTGCTGAAGCCATATAGCATCACCTTCGGAAACCGGACAGGCGGCGGTTATCCCGTTCTTGAGTACTGTACGCAATACCGGGAGACGGACTTCCACTTCATCGCGCGGCTGATGGAGCGGTGGGGTATCTTCTACCACTTCGAGCACACCGACTCCGATCACAAACTTGTGCTCGACGACAAGTCCTCTCTGCTGGCCGAGACTCCCGGGCAGAGCACGTTTCGCTATGCGCCGGAGCCGGGCGAGATGGAGGGCGTCTACGACTATCTCGTGCAGCAGTGCACCTCCACGGCTAACCTGGTTACCGGAAAGCACACCACTTGGGACTACCAGTTCATGCATGACCAGACGGATCTCAAAGATTCTTCGCGGACCGCGAGTCCGCTGGGCGAGAATCAACATGAGTCGTATGACTACCTGGGATCCTCCGATGCGAACTTCAACCGGATGAACACCTCAGGCAGCGATGCGCGGCAGGCCGAGCAGTTCCTTCAGGATATTCGCCGCGATGCGTCCGATGCCTCGACGCTCTTGCTCAGCGGCGCCTCCAATGCGCGACCGCTGCAGCCGGGCTTTACCTTCGTGCTGAGCAAGCATCCGCTCTCCGAGATCAATACCAAATACCTGACCACGGCAGTCGAGCATAGCGCGCTGCAGTTGCCGCCCTACCGCTCGCGTCCGGTTATAGGCGAGGAAGTGTATCGCAATCGCTTCACCGCCATTCCCTCATCGATCGCATACCGGGCGCCCCAGACGACTCGCAAGCCAACGGTGCAGGGTCTGCACACCGCGCGCGTGGTAGTGCAATCCGGTGCGGATTCGCACATGGATAAGTACGGTCGCGTGTGTGTCCGGTTTCACTGGGACCGCTTGCGCAGCGCAGGCGACGTAGACAAAACGCTGCTGCGGGTGGCGCAGCCGTGGGCCGGCGTTGGCTGGGGCAGCTTCTTCTGGCCGCGCGTCAACGACGAGGTGGTGGTGGACTTCGTCGAAGGCGATCCCGATCAGCCGCTGGTGATCGGCTCGGTCTACAACGGGGTCAATATGCCCAAGTACGACCCGGCGAGTGAGTACACGCGTTCGGGGTTCGTGACCCGCAGCTCGCTGGGTGGGGACGCCTCGAACGCAAACGAGCTGCGCTTTGAAGACAAAAAGAATGAAGAACAGATCTTCATCAACGCAGAGAAGGATATGGATCTGCGCGTCGAGAAGGACCGCCGCACCTTCGTTGGAGGCGATCAGCACCTCATCGTCAAAGGCAAGCAGCTTGCGTCCATCGGCGGAGACCAGGACATGACCGTTACCGGTAATCGCGCGGAGAAGATACAGGGAAACGCGGATCGGTCCGTTGGCCAAAATTCGAATGAAAAGATCGGTCTCAACTATTCGTTGCAGGTGGGGATGAACCAATACAACAAGACCGGGATGGTCCATGTGCTCGATGCCGGTCAGGAGATGCACATCAAGGGCGGCATGACAGTGGTGATCGAGAGCGGCATGGGGCTGTGCCTCTCCGGGCCGGGCGGCTTCATCTCAATCGATCCCAGCGGCGTGACGATTCAGGGTTTGCTGGTGAAGATCAACAGCGGCGGTGCGCAGTTGCAAGGTTCGCCGGCGCAGACGCAGGATCCGAAGGATCCCGCGACGCCAGATGAGGCAGACGACGGAAGCAAGGGAACCAAGAAAAACTGAAGTGCTGCCAGCTAAGGTGAAAGAGAGAGATCCATGGGAACACCGGCATGCAGGATCAGCGATGAGACAGAACACGGCGGCGTGATCGTCATGGGATTTCCGACGGTGCTGATCGGCGGCCTTCCCGCAGCCAGAATCGGCGATAACCATGTATGCCCCATGGAGACGCCCGGAGTGCCGCCGATTCCGCACGTGGGAGGTCCCTTTGTCATGGGGTCTCCCACGGTGCTTGTCGGCGAGATGCCGCAGTCTCGCGTCACCGACCAGCTCGTATGCGTGGGTCCGCCGGACATGGCGATCCTGGGAGAGGAGACCGTACTGGTCGGTATGGCGGGCGCGGGTGGCATGGCGGGAGCCATGGGTGGTCTCCAGTCCATGGGTGTTCCGGTACCCATGCAGCCCTCATTTCCGAGCGTCGCGACGGCGACGTTGCTGTCCGATGGCACCATGCTGACGAGCGCGCCGCCCGGACGCGCGCTGCCGCCCATTCCGCTCAGCCAGGCAGGCTGGCCGGACCTGCCGCCGGAGAGCACCGCCAGCTTCGAGAGTGTGCAACCGGTGATCCTGCCGCCGGGTACGACGCTGTTTGCGCCGGACGATGCCGGCGTCTCCGATTCAACTGCATCGACACAGAAGGTGACGGCGGTGGCGCCAGGGAGCGACGGCGTGCGGGCGTGGATAGGAAAACCGGCCGGTTCCCCGCCGGGTGCGCCGCAACGGATATGGATCGCGCCCCAAACGGCGCCCCAGACCGCTTCGAGCGCCGGCCTGCGGCAGCAGCCTTCCGCCCGGAGCGGTCTATGATGAACCCTGCTTCCAGCCCGCTGCTGGCCCGCGTTGGCCGGTGGGGCGTGCACTGCATTCCAGAGGGGTGGGAGTTCATCCCTGAGTTCGGCATTCACAAGCGCGAGGCCGGCGAGCAGGTGGCGAATATCTGCCTTACCGAGGACACGCTGCTCGCAGGGAAGCTCCTGGAGCCATACCTGATTGCGCAGAAGACGCTCTTCAACCGCGTGTTCACCGATCCAAAGATTGCCGGGCCGAGCGTCATCGGGTTTCCCGGCGCTGAGGAGGCTGCCCTGCTCTTTCTCAAGCATGGAAAGCTCGAAGGAGCGACCCCCGTCATCCAGGCGCAGACCTATGTGCGGCGTGAACAGTGGATCGGCGTGGTTACGTTCACGGCAACGGCACAGCATTTTTCCGAGCTCAAGACGAGTTATCAGTCCTTCGCCGCTGGCTTGCGCATCTGCGAACATCCGGATTGAGCTGGCTGCTTTGCTACGGTTGCAATGGTTGTCTGGGAACTGCCGCGTGCTTCAAGGCTGAGTCTGGCACATCCGACAGCAGGATGCCTGGACCCTCCCACTTGAGTGCGAACGCGCTTTGGCCGGGCGCGCGCTCAGCGGAGAGCGCCACACGGTGCAGGCCCTTGCGCAGAACCATGCTTCCAACGGCAGCCTGCGTTGCGTAGCCGGGCGTGCCGCACACCAGCGCTCGCGCTTTCGGACTCGTCGCGAGGGTACGTCCGTCGATGGCCAGCGTGATGTGCCCGGAACTAAGAACCGAAAGGGTGTAGCCTCCATCCGACGGCACGTCGAGATAGCCATTGAAATGGAGAGTTGTTCCGGCGGGAGCAGCCGCGAGCGCGTCATCCACCCGGACTGCACTCGTCTCTTTGGGCGATGCATCGCTACCCCCGCTCTCCATGCGCAAGCCAGGATGCAGAGGACCGGATGGCTGGAGTGCGGGAGTCGCGGATCTTCCAACGACGACCGGTCGCGCCGTCCACGTGCTGCGGCCGGCGGCGTCCGTGATCTTCAGCAAGACGCGAAAACGTCCAGAGCCATCCTGCAGCGTGCCCGCCGCGTCCGGAAAGGCGTGGTGCACGACCGGTCCGGTGATCGCTGTGCCGTCTCCGAATAGCCACGCATACCGTGTAGCTCCGGCAGCTTCGGGCTGCGCTGAAGCAGTGAATGTGATGATCTGATGCGGCGCAAGCGCGCCTGCGCTGTAGTGGATGGAAGGCTGGAGCGAACCGCCCTGGTACTGCACCGGTTCTGCCCCATGCGACACGCCCAGCGGAATATCCCGATCAGAGGTGGCGATCTTTCCACCTACCGAGACCGCATTCAGAACGGTTCCCCTAATCGCACCCTGGATGACCGATGGAACCATGGAGGACCCGTCCAACGCCGCGACCCGATCCAGATGTACATCGCGCAAGCCGGGAAGTGGCTTGTCGAGTTGTAGCAGCGAGTACCAGTGCTCCAGCCGGATGTCTTCGAAGCGGTAGTTCGCATGCTCGCCTTGCGCGCCCTGGTCTGCCCACACGCCCAACAGCGCGAACGGGAGGCCGCAACTGCCGTATCCCATGTGAAGCACATCTATATCGCGCATGAGGAAGTTGCTGCTATTGAAGATCTTCTTCGGCCAGCCCATACGGACGATGTTCGAGATGCTGGTGGAGACGACCGTGTTTTCGATGGTGATGTTGCTCACGTCATGGCCGGGCGTCAGCATTGCCTCTTCACTGTAACCGTCCCAGTTACCTTGAATGGCGAACACGTCATCCGACGCGCGAAAGAAGCTGTCGCGCACCGAGGTATCGCCACCCCCAAGCCAATCCATGCCATCCTGGTTCGCATCGTTGGGATTGCCGCCGATCACCTTGATGTTGTCGAAGCTGATGTGGCGCGAGTCTTTCATCTGGATCTGCCAGGTGCGGCTGCGCACGATGCAGGTGATGCCGTCGATCTCGATATTGTGCGCGTTGTCCATCACGATGCAATGCCAGTTTCGTTTGTGCATCCACCCCTGATCGCTGTGGGGATCCTGCGGGCCATCGTAGACGATCGTGCCGCGGCCGAGCACGCGCACGTTGTCCACCTTCCAGAGATTGAGCCCCCCAAAGACGAATGCGCCAGGCGCGAGATAGATGGTTCCTCCGCTGTGGGCGTCGATGTTCTCGTGGTACACGCCGGCCTTGTAGTAGCGCGCGTTTGGCGCGTCCGGTTGGGGAATGTACGTCTCGGGAGTATTGGCGAAGAGAAAGAACATCTCCGCATCGGCGAACTGGTCGCCCGGCCGCGTGATGGACAATTTCGCTGGCGCACGCAATGTAAACGTGATCGTTGGGCCGTGGACCTTTGGCCGGATGTTATGGCGCCAGGGCTCGACCTCCACGCCGCGCTTCCAGTAATCGACTGTGGGTGCGGTGATTGCAATCTTTGCGCTTCCCGTGAGATCGAAGCTGAGGATGTAGTAGCCCGATGCGGCATGGACCACATCGGCCTTGCGGCCGTTTACCGTCACGCGGAAGTGATCGGTGCGGATTTCCGCCGGCACGGAAAAGAGCTTTACCTCAGCCTGTGACAGCGGAGCAAGCAGCGCTGCAAAGCACAAGAGAACAAAGCGCCTCATGCGTACGCTACCTTGCGCTGTGAGTCGTTTATTCATGGTTCGTCTGAGTATCACCCACAGGTGGCTCTAGCCTTCAGGCGAAGGTTTCGCGTGTCCACTCGTTGTCCGATCTGGACGCTGTGAGCACGTGTGTTGCGAAGGCACCGCGCTTTTATGATGGATGCGGCGCATGCATCTGCGGATTTTCGTTCTAAAACTGCACGCTGGCCGAGAATTGAAACATCCTCGCGGGAAGCTGATTGGCGATGCCGGCGAGCGGCTCCCCAAAGCCTTGTCCGGCGTTGCTTCCGTTGCCGTATGTGCCGCTGAAACCAACGACGTTCCGATGGTTGAGGACGTTGAGTGCCTCCGCGCGCAGGTTCGCGGAGAGCCACTCCGCGCCGAGCACAAATCGCCGCTCCACGAACGGAGACACATCATAGATGGGAGTGCCGCGGCCGGTGTTGCGCCCGATCACGGCTCCGTCGATCACCGGACGATCCGCCGTTGCGCCCGTGTCGCCGCTGTTGGTGGTGCCGGTCACGAGGTTGTAGGGCAATCCGGAAGCGAGCGTGGCCACGCCGCCCATGCGGAGTTGCAGCGGCCCGGTGTAGACGCCGCTCAGCACAAAACGGTGTCGCTGGTCGAAGAGTGCGTTGCCCCGCTCCGCCGCTCCCGTGGCGCGCGGGTCGTTGGGATTCTGGCTGGGCACGTCCGGGTCGACCGTGTTGAT
The DNA here is from genome assembly GCA_051001135.1 of Acidobacteriaceae bacterium. GTDB lineage: Bacteria > Acidobacteriota > Terriglobia > Terriglobales > Acidobacteriaceae > CAWHMN01. The sequence continues at coordinate 28,560 of JBPCNO010000154.1, read as the reverse complement.
GGTGTGCGACCAGGTGTAGCTGGCCAGCAGCGATGCGCCGCGGCTGAAGCGGTGGTTCAGGTTGAGATCGAACGCGTGATAGTAGGCGACGCCGTCGTTCACGTCGCTCTGGATCACGCTATAGGGCGGCTCCGCCACGCCGGGTGACGCCGGATTGCAGGTTGCGCCATGCTGGCTATACCACCAGATCCAGTACGGCCGAGTGCAGTTAGCCGCCTGGGGGGTGCGGTTTTGGCCTTGCGCCGTGCGGATGAAGGATGCGGGAGGATCGACGTCCAGAGGACGGAGGACCCTCAGGATATGCGAGCCGACATAGTCCGCGCTCACGATCCATTCCGGCGCCAATTGCCGCTCGAAACCCAGCGTCCACTGCTCGGAGTATGGATTCTGGAGGCGCTCCGGATAGTGGTTCAGCGTAGAGGTAGGGAAGAAGCGATCGTAGTAGCTGCTGCGGCCGGGTCGTATGTAGAGACTGCGCAGCGGTGCGCTCGCTTCGGACGGAAATGCGGGCAGCGGCGCGGCGGCAACGCTCGCGGGGAAACCCACCTGCCCCGGCGCGGCGGTGTAATTGAAGACGCCCTCCGGTCCGGTGAGCGCGTAATTCGCCTCGGAGTTATCCACGACCTGCGCATAGTAGAGCCCAAAGCCGCCGCGGAGTGTCGTGGTTCCCCGGCCGGCGAGGTTGTAGGCGAATCCAATACGAGGCGCCAGATTCGCGCGTCCATCCGTGAACGTCTGCTGCTCGTAGCGCAGGCCCAGGTTGAGCGTCAGGTTGGGAGTCGCGCGATAGTCGTCCTGCGCAAACAGCGCCCACAGCGTGTCGTCGACGGTGTAGCGTGCATTGCCGTAGCTTTGGGTATAGGTCTGGACGTTGGTAATGTCGTTGAGATACACCGGGCTCTCGCATACAGCGAGCGGCTGCGTGCAGGTCTTGTACACGAATTGGCCGTCGTAGATGGGACCGCCGAACTCCTTGCTGTCGCCTCCATTGTGCGCATGGATCGCCGTTGCGCCGAAGCGGAGCTGATTGCGTTCCGTGCTGATGGCCAGCGTCTCATCCACCTCATACTGCCGGTTCATCAGGAGCGCGGATTGCGATGTGCCGGAGACGAACGTGCCTCCGGTAGAGACCGGCACGGAGAACTGCGTTCCATAGACCACGGGGTCGAACTCAGTGATGGGCGAGGCCAACGCGAAGTGCAACCGGATGTTGTTCACGGCCGACGGACTCAGCACAGCAGACTCTCCAATTTCGGCAGAGTAAGTGCGCCGGCGGAAGACGCGGCCCACGCTGGGCAGGCTATTGCCGCCTACGGTTCCGTCGGGGTTGGTGTCGTAGAAGCTATCCGCGTTGGAACGGAAGAATGCTGTGTGTGCGTCATTGAATTGACGATCCAGCCGCAGAAGAGCCAACCATCCGCGATAGCGCCCGACGAAGTTGCCGGGAGCGATGGGCGAGATGATGGGCGATGCGCGGTCCTGGTCGCTGTATTCGCCGGATGCCAGAAAGTGCGTGCGCGCACCCCTGGGCAGCGGACCGGAGAGCGTCAGCGCCCCCTGCTCCAGTGTGTCGTTGGTCACGTCGTTGCCGCTCGTGGCGTTGGCCGTGGTAAAGCCGGAGAGTTTGGCTTCGGGGCCTGAGGGCCTCCACAATCCCAGCGCCTCGCCGCGGAGCGCACTCCCCCCGCTCTTCGTAACGATGTTGATGACACTTCCGGTGCTGAATCCATAGTCGGCGGCGAAGACGTTCTCGAGTACCGTCATCTCTTCCACGGCAGCCAGCGGGATGTTGGAGACGATGGTCTGGCGTCCCCAGGTGTCGACGGCGGCGCTGCCATCCACTTCAAACCATGTCTGCCGCCTTCCCGAGCCGTTGGTCGTAAACAGGTTCTGATTGGTGAAGATGTCACCCTGGTTGATGGCCGGACGATTCGCCGCGTTCAGCAGCGGCAGGAAGCTGATGCGGCGATTGGGCAGTGGTACCTCCTGCATCTGCTGCGCGCCCAGGTCTTCTCCCAACTGCGGTTCGTCCGTGCGCACCTCACCAACAGCGCCAGTCACGAGTATCTGCGTCTTGCCCGCAGCTACCTTCATGGACAGCTTAAGCGTGGCCGTGCCGCCACCGCTGAGCGCCAGGCTTGAGACCTGCACGTCGGCAAAGCCGGTCTGCGAAGCCCGGACGCTGTAGGCGCCGGCGATGGGGAGTGCGGCGAACCTGAACTCCCCGTTTGCCCCCGTCCGTGTCTCCCGTTGGAAGGCCGTAAGCGCGTTCGTTGCGGTGATCTCCGCTCCTGCTATGGGAGCGTTCTGCGCATCCACCACCTGGCCGCGAAGCGTGGCCGTATCCGGGGTCTGGGCGAGTGAAGGAGCCGTAGGCCAGAGCGTTGCCATGCAGAAAAGGAGCGCGGCGCGAATGGATGACCGGGTGCTGCATGGCGTGCGGATCGGCTTGTCGTTCGCATTACAGGCCATAGGCCTGGCGCACAATGCCGTTGTTGCCGGCTTGCGGCCAGAATGCCCTAACCGCAAACCCCGCCGCTCAATATACGTCGGCATCCTTGTCGCCGTCCTCCAGTTCTTCTGTATCCTGCTTCCCCTCGCCTTCCTGCAGCGTGATTGGGGCAAGATGGCTTTGCCGGAGTTGCGTATTCAGGCTGGCGAGCGGCTGGCCCTGGAGCGCCTTCCACTGCTCCATCAGACCCGGCAAGGGCTTCTGGGCGCTCGCACAGCCCGCGGTCAACTGCGCTGTCGGAGCCACATCCGAGCCTTGCAATTCATGCTGCAGCCGGAGCAGCGTTCCGCGCACGCCGGTAAAGCTCGGCGGCCCGGCAGGGCCCCCCCGATGGAACTCCGCCTTGCCGGCAAGTGCCTCCAATTGTTTATCGAACGCCGCCTTCGCAGCGGCGGTTGCGCCGGTAGCGTTTCGTGCGCGGAGCTGCTTTCTTAGAGCCTCGATCTGGTGAAGCGCTGCCGTGGCCTGTTCAGCCTGGTTGTACATCTGCTTCGACAGGTCGAACTGCGCGCCCAGATCTGCCAGCGAAGTCTTGACCCGTGGATCCATACGCACGACGAGCGGCTGCGTATAGGTCTGCTTCCCAACCGTAAGCCGCACGGTGTAGTTGCCGGGCATGATCCAGGGAGAGGTTGGCACGGATGGAGTATTGTGCGGCACGGCCTGGTCGGCATCGGGGCCAGTCTTCACACCTGCGATCGGGGGATAGTGCATATCCCATAGAAACCTGTGCTCTCCCGGAGCAGTGGAGACGACCCGCGGCGGCCGCTCCCAGTATGTGGGCACGGGATAGTGAGGGTCCGGCGGGGGAACCGGATCGGTGCTGGAGTAGCGGTTTACCAACTTGCCGGCGCTATCGAGAATCTCCAGCGTCACCGGGCCCGCAGTCTGCGCACCCAGGTAGTAGTCGAGGATGGCGCCATCCGGAGGGTTCTGCCCGGTAGCCATCTCCGGTACCCAGGGTGTCGGTGGATTCATATCGCCGCGGATGCGGAGAGCAATCTGCGGCCGGTATAGATATGCGGGAGAGGCAGCCACGTCTGCGCCGATCTGGGCCGCGAGTTGGCGCAGCGGTGTGATGTCATCCAGAACGAGGAAGCCGCGTCCGTGGGTTCCGGCGACCAGGTCGTCGCCCTTGACCTGGAGATCGCGCACCGAGCTGGGAGGCATGTTCAAGCGCAGGGATTGCCAGTGATCGCCGTCGTCGAAGGAGACGTAGACCTGCGTCTCGCTGCCGGCAAACAGCAACCCTTTCTGCTCCGGGTCTTCGCGAATCGTGCTGGTGGCGGCTCCTTGCGGAATGCCGTTGTCGATCTCGGTCCAGCTTTTACCGCCGTCGTGCGTCCGAAACAAGTGCGGACGCATATCGTCGAGGCGCAGCGTATTCACGGCTGCATACGCGGTCAGGGCGTCGAAGTGCCCGGCATCCATGTTGAAGACCTTCCACCAGGGCTGCAGTGCCGGCGGGGTCACGTTATCCCAATGCTGGCCACCATCGGCGGTGACCCAGATCAAGCCGTCATCGGTTCCGGCCCACAGACGATTGACATCCAGCGGCGAGGGCGCCAGGGCGTAGACCACGCCGCGCTGCTTGGATTGCGCGGTGGGGTCCTGACGGAAGGAGCCGATGCTGGCAGGCACGGCCCAGTCTTTGCGGGAGAGATCGGGGCTGATCTCGCTCCAGCTTTGTCCACCGTTGGTCGTCTTAAAGACGGAGTTCGCGCCAAAGAACAGGAGATGTGGATCGACGGGAGAAAACACCAGCGGCTCGGTGCGGACCACGCGATAGTCCCGCAGCGGTTTGGGTTCGATATCGGAGATCTGCCCGGTACGGCGATCGTAGCGAGTGACCTTGCCGCCGAAGACGATATCGGGATCGAGCGGATCGGGGGCCGCGTAGCCGTACTCTTCAATGCCTACGGGATGCCAGTCGTGGAAGGTGATGCGGCCGTCATTGCTGCGGCTTAGAACGCAGGCCGAGCCGCTGTCCTGCTGGCCGCCGCAGACGCGGTAAGGGAAGTGATTATCGGTGGTGACGTGATAGACCTGAGCGGTCGGCTGATTGAACCACTGGCTCCACGTATCGCCGCCATTGACCGTGACGATGGCGCCTTGATCGCTGGTCAGCGCAATGATGTTTGTGTTCTCGGGATTGATCCAGACGTTCTGGTAGTCGTCGCCTCCAGGCGCGCCGCGCAGGCCATACCAGGTCTTGCCCGCATCGGTCGATTTCCAGGTGACGGTGCTGCAGATATAAAGCACGTCCGGGTTCCGGGGATCGACCTTCGGCAGGGGAAGATCGCCGCCGCCGATACGCGCCTCCGGGCGCGGATCTTCCGTCGTCCTGGTCCAGTTGGCGCCCTGATCGTCCGAGCGCATGATGTGCACGTCCTGTCCCGTAGCTACGGCTGCGTAGACACGGTTGGGATTGCTGGGCGCGATGGCGATTGCCACTTGCGTGATCCCCGCCGGGAGACCGTGCCCGGTGATCTCAGTCCATGTATCGCCGCCGTCGGTGGACTTGCACAGGCCGCCATTGGTTCCCGTCCACTGACCATTTTCCCAGGGGCCCTGGCGCTGCTCCCATAGGCCGGCATAGAGAATATTGCCATTATTGGGATCGATCTCCACGTCGTACGCGCCGGTTGCGGGATTCCTGTAGAGCACCTTTTTGAATGTCTTCCCACCATCGGTCGAGCGGAAGACGCCGCGTTCCTCGCTCGGTCCATAGGGATGACCCAATGCCGCCACGAACAGGCGATTGGGGTCGTGCGGATCGACTACCACCTGCGGAATCTGCTGGCTGTCACGCAGTCCGAGGTGCGTCCAGGTCTTGCCCCCATCGATCGATTTGTACATGCCGTCGCCGGTGGAGAGGTCAGGACGCTCGCCCAGACCTTCTCCGCTGCCCACATAAATGGTATTCGGATCGGAAGGCGCCACCGCGATTGCGCCGATGGAGCCAGTCGGTTGCTGATCGAAGAGCGGCTGCCAGGTCTCGCCGGCATCCGTGGTCTTCCACACTCCTCCGTTCACCGCGCCGATAAAGAACGTGTTCGGCTCCGACGCGACGCCGGCGAGTACGTGGGTACGCCCGGCCCGTAGCGGCCCAATCTCCCGCCACTGCATCCCGGAGAACAGGCCAGGACTGTACTGCTGCGGCGCTGCCTGCGCCATTCCCGGTCCCCCGGAGGCCAAGGCAATCGCGAATGCGACATGAACACCAGATGTGAATGCGAGAGAGCGCGAACGTTTCAAATCAAATCTCCCAACGAGTATCGATCGATACAGTGATTCGCCGTGCTTTCTCCGCTGGATCGATCAGCCGGCAGCGATCAGCTTGGATGGTATAACACGCAGACTTCACATCAGTAATGTGAAGATGCCAGTGCTAGCTGACCTCCGGCACGCTTCCTTAGGCTCTGGAACCGGCTGCAACGCGCAATCCTGCCTCAGCCGCCTCCGCTATGCGTCTCATGAACCAAGCGAGTAGCATTCCTGCAATGAAAGCTCTCGTTCTTTCTGCATATCACCATCTCGAACTCGCGGAGGTGCCGTCCCCGGTCGCGGGACCGCAGGAGGTGCTGGTCCGGGTCGAGGCATGCGGCATCTGCGGAAGCGATGTGCATGGCTATGACGGTTCTTCGGGCCGGAGAATTCCGCCGATCATTATGGGGCACGAGGCCGCTGGCGTGGTCGCTGCGGTGGGTGAGGACGTACGCGGCTTTGAACCGGGTGATCGGGTGACCTTCGATTCCACCGTCTACTGCGGACATTGCGACTACTGCCTGCGCGGCCAAGTGAACCTGTGCGACAACCGGCAGGTCGTCGGTGTTTCGTGCGGCGATTACAAACGCGAGGGCGCGTTCGCCGAGTATGTGCGCGTGCCCCAGCACATCGTCTACAAGCTGCCGGAGGCACTGTCATTCGCGGAAGCGGCGATGCTGGAGGCCGTCTCGGTAGCGCTGCATGCGGTGCGTGTTTCCGGACTGCGCGGCGGCGAGCGTGCGCTGGTGGTGGGGGCGGGCATGATCGGACTGTTGACGCTGCAGGCGGCGAAGGCCGCGGGATGTTCGCAGGTGATGATTGCCGACGTGGACGCGACGCGACTCAAGCTGGCGCGCGAAGTGGGGGCGGATGTCGCAATCCATGCTTCCGGCGCCGAGCTGGTGTCGCAGGTGCTCGAGAGAACGGACGGCAAAGGCGTAGACGTGGTGTTCGAGGCGGTCGGCCGCAATGAAACTGTGACGGTGGCGATTGACGCCGTGCGCAAAGGCGGGATCGTGACGCTAATCGGCAACATCACGGCTGAGGTGACGCTGCCGTTACAGAAGGTGGTCACGCGGGAGATCCGGCTGCAGGGCTCGGCCGCGTCGGCGGGTGAGTATCCGCGCGCGATGGAGTTGTTGACCAGCGGGCTCATTCAGGTCCGGCCGCTCATTACCGCCGTGGCGCCGCTGGCGGATGGGCCGCAGTGGTTTGCCCGCCTGCATGCGCGCGAGCCGGACCTGATGAAGGTGGTACTGGCGCCGGGAGCCAAGGGAGAATGAGCGAGAACCTCTTCGATCTGACCGGACAGGTGGCGCTGGTGACTGGCACCAGTCGCGGGTTGGGACAGCACTTTGCGCGGGCGCTGGCGCGCGCCGGGGCCGATCTGGTGCTGACCAGCCGCGATCGTGGATCGCTCGCTGCATTCGAACGCGAGATCGCTTCGATTGGGCGCAGGGCGGCTTCCGTCGAGTTGGACGTGCGCGATCAGGGCAGCATCGGTCGCGCTGTAAGCGAGGCAATCGCCGCGTTCGGGAAGCTGGATATCCTGGTGAACAATGCCGGTTGCAACGTTCGCAAGCCCGCGCTCGACGTGACGTGGGAGGACTGGAACCTGGTGCTTGACACCAACCTGCGCGGGACGTTTTTTGTGGCGCAGGCGGCGGCGCAGCGCATGATCGAACGTGGATACGGGCGCATCATCAACGTGGGATCGGTGACCAGTGTCTTCGGATATGCGGGTCTGGCGCCGTATGGGGCGAGTCGAGGGGGAGTGCGGCAGTTGACGATGAGCCTTGCCGATGACTGGGGCCCGCATGGCGTGACGGTGAACTGCCTCGCGCCCGGATGGTTCAGGACCGAGCAGAACAAGGTGCTCTATGAGAACCAGGAGTGGGTGGACTATCTGATCGACCGCATTCCGCTGAAGCGGCCGGGCGAACCGCATGATCTGGATGGGGCGGTGGTATTCCTGGCATCCGAAGCGAGCCGGTATGTGACCGGGCAAACGCTGCTGGTGGATGGAGGAATCTCGACCGGATCGACCCGGGCTACGGTGACCCGGGCTACGGTAGTGAAGAGCTAGGAGCGCATAGCAAGAGTGGAGTGGCGTGGCGGCCGTGCGATGGCTGCGGAGAGCGGGTGAAACGTATGACTCTCGGTTACGTATTCAGCAGGACTGTAAGCAGCGCCGCGCTTCTGATGGCCGCTGCCTTCCTTTGCGTGTTGCCGGCGATGGCTGCCGGCAACGCGCAGAGAAAACTGCAGATTTACTTTGTGGATGTGGAGGGCGGGCAGGCGACGCTATTTGTCTCACCCGACCACCATTCTCTCCTGATCGATACGGGATGGCCGGACAACAACGGACGCGATGCAGATCGTATTGTTACGGCGGCGAAGCAGGCCGGAGTCGCGCGTATCGATACGGTTTTGTTGACCCACTATCACGACGATCACGTCGGTGGCGTGTCGCAGCTCGTGGCGCGCATTCCGGTCGGCATGTTCATCGACCACGGACCGAATCGCGAGATCGACGGCGGTGTTACGCAGCACGGATACGAGCTGTATCAGCAGCAACTCGCCACGGGGAAGTACAAGCATGTAATCGCAACACCGGGCGAGGCATTGCCGGCAGCCGGGTTCGATGCAACGGTGATCTCGGCGGACGGGAAGCTGATCGATCATTCGCTGACCGGCGGGGGCGAGACGAACAAGTATTGCGCGGCCTCTGCCCCGCAGGCGCCAGATAAGACGGAGAATGCGCGATCGCTTGGAATTCTGCTGCGCTTCGGCAAGCTGAAGATCCTGGATCTGGGGGACCTGACGTGGGACAAGGAGATGGAGTTGATGTGCCCGGTGAACCGGCTGGGACACATTGATCTGCTGGTGGTTTCGCACCACGGCTGGTATCAGAGTTCGAGTCCGGCGCTGGTGGATGCAATCGCGCCGGAGGTAGCCATCATGGACAATGGCGCGACCAAAGGTGGCTCAACGCCGACTCTGGACACGATTCGCAAGGCCCCCGGCCTTCAGCAACTGTGGCAATTGCATTACTCGGAAGAAGGGGGCGCCACGCACAATGCGAATGCAGCCTATATCGCCAATCTGAAGGGGCCGGCACAGGGGAACCCAGACGCCGGATACTACCTGAGAGTCACGGCGGAGCGGGACGGCGAGTTCTCGATTTTCAACTCGCGGACGGGACAGAGCAAGCAGTACACGGCGCATTCATGAGCGACGGAGAACGATCGAAAGCCGGTTGATTTTAAGCCTCCGCAGCTCTCTCCCATGGCTGGATGCGACCGAGCAGGAAGGCGTATCCGGCGAGCCCGATGAGCAGGTAAGCTGCCGATGCGACAAAGGCGGATGCGAAGGAGTGCGTCGCGACGACGAGATATCCGGTGATGATGGGAGCCGCGATCCCGGAGAGTTGATTGGAGAAGTTCATGATGCCGCCGACCCGGCCGACAGCGCTGCGCGGTGCGATCAGCGACGGCACGGACCAGCAGACCGGCGCGGCTGCCGCCAGGCCGCCGAGCGAGATGCTGATCCAGACCAGCGCGCGGATCGCGGTGTGCGCGTGCGCAGCGCCAAGGATCCCGAGTCCCATGGCGGTGCCGGTAATCAGCACGACCTGTCGCACTCTTCCGGCGTTCCAGCCCTTGCGGATCAGCCTGTCGACCATCCATCCGCCGATGAAGATATCGGTCGCGGCGGCGAACAGCCAGGGCGCGCCGGTGTACACGAAGGAATGCAGTAGATCGAGGTGCAGTGTGATGGCAAGGTACGTCGGCAGCCAGGTCAGCAGCAGATAGAAGGTGTAGTTGTAGGCGCCGGAGCCAAGGGCGAGCCCGATGACTTTTCGCTTGCCCATGAGCGTGCCCAGCGTCAGTTCTTCATCTGCCTGCAAGGCGTTGAGAGTGGCTGTGGCTGGCTGCGCGGCTGTGCCGTTGGCCAAGGCGCGCTCGTGTTCTTCAGGTTCGCGGTAAATGGCGTAGAAGAGCGCGAAATAGAGCAGGCTGATGAGACCGGTGGCGGCGAAACTCCAGCGCCAGCCAACGTGCAGCAGCAGTATGCCGATGGCGGGGACGCCGATCGCGGACGCCAGCTTTGCTGCGGAATCAAAGATAGCAGTCGCGAAGCTGCGCTCTTCCTGCGGGAACCATGCGCCGATGGCCTTGGCGTTAGCAGGGAATGTGGGCGCTTCCGCCACACCGAGCAGCAGGCGCGAGGCAAAGAAGCCACTCATGTTAGGCGTGACCGCCGCCCCGAACGAGGCAATGCTCCAGAGAAAGGTGCTGATGCGGCCGATGCGCCGTACGCCAAGCTTGTCAAGCAGTACGCCGACCGGCAACTGACAGAGCGCGTAGGTCCAGTTGTACGCTCCGGCAAGGTAGCCGAAGGCAATGTCCGACAGGCCGAAATCGGTGTGCAGCGCATTGTGCGAGACGGAGAGATTGACGCGATCGAAATAGTTCACCAGCACGCCGAGGCCGAGCAGGAACGCAATGGTCCACCGGCGTTGCAGAGCGGACGGGTGTTGGCGCAGCTCATGCGACATCAAGGTGGAGGCGGCTCCCGGTGGAGGAACGAAATCTGATTGTGTCACGAGTGCAGGAGACTGCCGCAAGCATCGGCGCAAAGCAGAGGCGCTTTCACCACGCTTCCTCTTCCTGTGATTCACTTTAAGACAAGCTTTGCACGACCCCCCAACACAGAGCAGGTTTAGGCTAGGACGCTGGGCATCAACGATGGCGATCCGATTGCCAGGCAGAGCCGGTTTAGCGGTGGCGGTATTTGAAAGCGCCAGGCATGAAAACAAGAAGGGAACGGACACGATGATTCATTTTCTAGTGCATGACTCGGCGGATACGGTCGGCGTGGCGGTGGTGGATATCGCCGCCGGAACCGAGTGCGCGGGCCGCGATCTTGCGACCAACAAGCCTTTGACTGCGAAGGCGACGGAGAGCATTCCACTTGGACACAAGCTTGCGCTCCAGGATTTTGTCCCGGGAGATACCGTCATCAAGTACGGATGCGAGATTGGAAGAGTGGTTCAGCCGATCAAGACCGGTCAACACGTTCACGTGCATAACCTGAAGACGAAGAGGTGGGCGTAATTATGACCGATCGCAAGCTATACGCATATCGTCGGGAGAATGGACGAGTCGGGGTCCGCAACCACGTGGTCATTCTGCCCGTGGATGACATCTCGAACGCGGCATGTGAGGCCGTAGCCAACAACATCAAAGGGACGCTTGCGCTGCCTCACGCCTATGGGCGGCTGCAGTTCGGCGAAGATCTTGAGCTGTTCTTCCGCACCATGATCGGTATCGGCAGCAATCCGAATGTGGCCGCGGTCGTGGTGATCGGCATTGAGGCTGGCTGGACCAAGCGGGTAGTGGATGGCATCGCCATGACGGGCAAACCGGTTGCCGGATTTTCTATCGAAGGCAACGGCGATATTCGCACCATCGCGGACGCCTCCTATCAGGCGAAGGAGTATGTGCAGCGGGCAACGGAGCTACAGCGCGGCGAATGCAGGTTCAGCGAACTCTACATCAGCGTGAAGTGCGGCGAATCTGACACGACGACGGGCCTTGCGAGCTGCCCGACCGTGGGCAACGTGCTGGATAAGCACTGCAGGGGCGGCGGTATTGCTTCCTTTGGCGAGACCAGCGAGCTGACCGGCGCGGAACATATTGTTGCCGCCAAGGCAGCAAATGAAGCGGTGCGCAAGGAATTCATGGCGGCCTTCGAGGACTACACGAATCTGGTCTTCAGCCAGAGGAAGGACGACCTCTCCGAGTCGCAGCCGACCAAGGGCAATATCGCCGGTGGGCTCACTACGATTGAAGAGAAGGCACTGGGCAATGTGGAGAAGCTTGGCAAGGCAACCAAGGTGGCCGGCTGCCTGAAACCAGCGGCTGCTCCCCCCGGTCCGGGCATGTGGTTCATGGATACATCGAGCGCGGCGGCGGAAGCCGTGACACTGTGGGCCGCGTCCGGCGCCGTCGTCCACCTATTTCCCACCGGACAGGGCAACGTCATTGGCAACCCCATTGAGCCGGTCATCAAGCTCTCCGGCAATCCGAAAACAGTGGCGACGATGAAGGAGCATATCGATCTGGACGTCTCGCCAATTCTGCAAGGCGAGATGACCATCGATCAGGCGGGAGATGCCCTGATCGAGATGGTCGTGCGCACTGCGAATGGGCGTCTTACCGCAGCCGAAGCTCTGGGACATCGCGAGTTTGTAATGACCAAGCTCTATCGCAGCGCTTGATTCGAACTCCCACCACGTCTGCTGTCACGCACCGGAGACTTTGTCATCGCGAATGCTGTCATGAATAGATATCCGAAAGAGCAATTACAAAGTCTGGTTGCGCGATTGGCTGGCGGCGTCCATGTGTCCGCGGAAGACGCCGCGATTTTCGCGGACGCCCTTGTCGATGCGGATGTGCATGGCGTGTCGACTCACGGCGTCTCCAGATTGAGTATTTATCTGCAGCGCATGCAGTCGGGGCTGATTGATCCCAAGGCCAGCCTGACCGTCGATCGACAAGTGGGAAGCATTCTCGTTCTCGATGCGAACAACGGTCTGGGTCAAGTGCAGGCCAGACGGGCTCTGGACCTGCTCATGCCGATGGCGCAGCAGAATGGTTTGGCCGCGGCGACCATCCGCAATTCGCAGCACTTCGGTGCGCTCTCCTATTACTGCAATCTTGCGGCGGCGCGGGGCTTCATTCTGCTTGCGATGACGAATTGCGAGCCGGCCATGGCGCCGGAGGGCGGATACCAGGCGTTCTTCGGCACCAATCCCATCGCTGCCTCCTTTCCCACGGGGATGGGATTCCCGGTGAAGATCGATCTGGCGACTTCGACGATCGCTCGCGGGAATATCATTGCCGCGCACAAGAAGAACGCACCGATTCCGATGGGATGGGCGCTAGATCGTAACGGTGAGCTTACAACCGATGCCCAGGAGGCGCTCCTCGGAACCGTACTCACCATGGCCGGGCACAAAGGATACGCGCTTGCGCTGATGGTGGAACTATTCAGCGGTGTATTGTCCGGCGCGGCGATCGGGCCGGACGTAGGATCGATGTACAAAGATCTGGATCGCAAACAGGATGTCGGGCATTTCTTCTGCCTGTTCAACACCGATGCGTTTGTCGATTTCAGCGAGTTTATCCAGCGCATCGACCTCACCATCGAACGTATCAAGGCATCCGGAATGCGGCCCGGAGTAGAGGAGATTCTGGTTCCCGGAGAACGCTCTTCACGGAAGGCGCTCATCCACAACGCTCAAGGCATTCCCATCTCTCAAGAGACGCTGTCAGAGCTCCAACAGTGGTGTGTCCGTTTGCATGTACCTTTCGATTGCGAAGAGATAGCTCGCTAAGGTATGCCCGACGTCCCGATTCCTGAGAGTATCCAACGTCGCGGTGGATGCGCTTTATTCGCGGTTTGGCTATGCGTTCGGCATGAGGGGCCTGGACGATCCGCGGTGCTGCGCTTCGGCAGGATGCCCCGGAATTTGGTACATTGCTCACCAACGGCTGAGATGTTCTATCCAATGTTTCGCAGGTTCACTCAAGCGCTTCTGCTCCTTCTCGTATTTTCCGCACTTGCTTGCCCCGCGCAGAAGGCGCCCTCTGCTGCGCCATCCTCGCAGCAGGACACGCCCGGACGCTTCATCGATATCACCGGCCGCAGCGGCGTGCAGTTCCTCAACAAGGCATCGCATACGTCGAAGAAGTACCTCATCGAAACCATGGGGTCGGGTGTGGCGCTCTTCGACTACGACAACGACGGCCGTCTCGACATCTTCCTCGTCAACGGTGCGCCACTCAGCGAAAACATGGCCGCCAATGCGATTCCACAGAAGACTGGCCCGGAATATTGGAATCGTCTCTACCACCAGAAGAAGGATGGGACGTTTGAGGATGTGACGGAGAAGGCTGGCCTGGCCGGCATCGGGTACGGCATGGGCGTTGCTGTCGGCGACTACGATAACGATGGCTACGAAGACCTGTATGTCACCGCTTACGGCGGCAACCGGCTTTATCACAACAACGGCAACGGCACGTTCACGGATGTGACCGAGACTGCGCGCGTCGCGGGCAGCGGATGGTCTACCAGCGCGGCCTGGATCGATCTGGACAACGACGGTCTTCTCGATCTGGTGGTGCTGCGCTATCTCGATTGGCAGTTCGCGGATATCTGGTGCGGCGAACATCGCGATGGCTATCGCGCCTATTGCCATCCCGATGTCTTCCGCCCCATCACCCCTCTGGTCTTCCACAACGATGGCCACGGCCATTTCACCGAGGTGGCGGCAAAGACCGGTATCAACAAGCCGGGAAAAGGGCTGGGCATCGCCATCGCCGACTATGACCGAGACGGCAAGCCGGATATCTTCATCGCCAACGACTCCATGCTTGAGTTCCTCTACCACAACAACGGGAACGGCACGTTTACCGAGAACGCTCTCCTCTCCGAGGTTGCGGTGGATGGAGATGGCCGCACCTACGCCGGCATGGGTGTGGACTTCAGGGACTACGACAACGATGGCCTGCCTGACCTGATCATCACCAATCTGGCCAATCAGAAGTACGCTCTCTACAAAAACAATGGAGATGACAGCTTCACGTATTCCAGTTACATGACGGGAGTCGCCGGCTCCACACTGCTGCATTCCGGTTGGGGCACGCGGTTCTTCGACTACGACAACGACGGATGGAAAGACCTGATCGTGGCGCAGGGTCATGATATCGATAACATTCAGCTCAACTATCCACAACTCCGCTACAAAGAGCCGATGCTGTTGATGCATAACAACCGGCACGGTTTCACCGATGTGTCCGCGCAATCCGGCGAGATCTTTCAGCAAGCATGGGTAGGGCGTGGCGTGGCCGTGGGCGACATCGACAATGATGGGCGCGAGGACGTAGTCGTCACCACCAACGACGGCCCGGCATACATTCTGCATAACGAGACGCCGACGAAGAATCACTGGCTTACGCTTGAACTTGTCGGACACGAAAGCAACCGGGACGCCATCGGCGCTGAAGTGAAGCTCACTACGCCCTCCGGCTCACAATGGCAGACCGTGTCGACGGCGGGCAGCTATCTTTCCTCCAGTGACAAACGGCTGCACTTCGGTCTGGGAGACCAGGCCAAGGCTCAGAATATCCAGATCCACTGGCCCAGTGGGAAAACGCAACAGCTCAAGGATGTGGCTGCGGATCGCCTCGTCAAGATCGATGAGCCCGCGAAGTAGAGCTGTCTACTTATCGCTTGAAGAATGCGTGCCATCGAGCTCTGCGGCGCGCGCCAACTCCGCCTTGGCCTTCGCCTGCTGACCCTCATTGCGGTACACCTGCCCGAGTTGGAAGCGAAGCGCGGCATTCTTCGGGTCGGCCGCCACCGCCTGCTCAAATTCACTTTGCGCATGCGCCAGGTCTCCCGTGTGCCGGTAGAGCCTGCCGAGAGCAGCATGGATCTTGCTATCCTGCGGCGCCAGGCTTGCGGCTCGGGTCAGCAATACGCGCGCCTCATCCGTCTGGTTCCGGTCCAGTAGCAGAGTGCCCAGGTTCAGATATGGCTGTTCGCTCGGATGAGTTTCATTCTGCTGCCACGCGATCGCCTGCCGGTATGCGGCGATCGCATCCCGCGGCCGGTTCAGGCCTTCGTAGGCAAGCCCCAGGTTGTTTTCCGCCTTGACCAGCTTCGGTTGCAGTTCGAGCGATCGCTGGAAGCTGCTCACCGCTTCGGCAAAGCGGTTCTCCGTGTACTTGATCCTGCCCAGCGCGTACCAGGTCTCCGCATCGGTACCGTTCCAGCTCACTGACTTCGTCATCCATTTGTCCGCATCCGCGTAGTCGTTCAGCAGGACGTAGTCATAGGCCACATCCCTTAGATCGGTCGCGGTGGGAGTCTTCAGGTTGCTCGCGTGCGTGTACTCCGTTAGAGACTCCTTAGGGCGGTTTTCGTGGAACAGCGCCAGCGCCAGCAGGTAACGGCCCTCGGCTGATGCCTGGTGGCTCGCCAGGTAGCGACGCACCATGCGATCTGCATCACTCCACCGCGCGTCGTGTGCTGCCAGCTTCGCTTGCGTCAGGTCCGCCTCGTCGCTCCGGTCAGTCGTAATTTGTCCCATCGCGAGGTATCCTCCGGCCAGCCAGAAGCAGGCGAGCGCGGCAATGCAGCCTTTCGTGCAGCGAGTCCTTATGCAGAGAGTGAATTGCATCCCGTCCATCTTAGGCGATTCCAAGTGCAGGCGAATCCCGGAAGGCTCCCGTCCCTGCTCGCAACAAACCCGTCCCTGCTCGCAAAAGCAGGATCTGTTTTGTGCGGAATAAACGGTCGCTTGCGGCGAGCAACTGCCAGCGGATACGGATCGCCTCTTTGCCTTTTGATAATGTCTGCTGGATAACATAAGGTGCCGTCTTTGACAACATCCTCACCGCTCCCTATACTTTGCCGCTGAAGGTCACGAGAGGGATTTTGCGCTCCTAAATGTAAAGCCTTACATCCCCATGACCCTCATGGGACGCAGAGCACGGATCGGAAGAGTTCGTCGGCGACAGGCATTGATGCCGTAGCCGAGCGAGCAGAGAACACACAGGCAGAACTGGCATTTCACTTGGAGGCAGTATGGGTCGAGTCGGCAAGTTGCACATTCTCGCGGTATGGATCTGTTTATTTGGCTTCGCATGCATAGGAGCGATCGCGCAATCTGTCCGCGGATCGCTCGCGGGCAACATCACAGACCCTTCCGGTGGGCTGATCGCAGGCGCACAGATCACCGCGACCAACAGTACCTCCGGCTATTCCTTGAAGACGGTCTCCACCTCTGCGGGAACGTATCGGTTTCCGGAGATGCCGCTGGGTTTGTATGACATCTCGGTGGCGGCCAAGGGATTCTCCACCCAGGTGCAGCATGGTGTTCAGGTCACCATCGGCAGCGTATCCGCGGTCAACGTAGTGCTGCAGGTAGGTGGAGCTGAGACCACCGTCAACGTCGACGCGTCCGCGCCTACCATCGAGACTGAGTCGTCTGACGTGGGCGGAACGATTCAATCCCGTCAGATCATTGAACTCCCACTGGCGCTCGGCGGCGTCGGCGCTTTGCGTTCTCCTGAAGCCTTCGCGTTTCTGCTGCCCGGCACTACCGGCCCGGGTACAGCGAACAGCAACAACGGCATCTTCCTGTCCAAGATCTCCGGTGGCCAGGAGTACGGCAACGAGGTACTGCTGGACGGCGCAAGCCAGACCCGCAGTGAGAACGGTTCATCTTTTGACGAAGAGGCACCTTCGGTCGAGGCGCTGCAGGAGTTCAAGATCACGACCGCCATTCCCGAGGCCGAATTCGGCCGGACTACAGGCGGCATCGAGAACTTCGTCACCAAGTCGGGAACCAACGACTACCATGGTTCGATCTTCGACATCTTCCGCAACGAGGCGATGGATGCGAACACCTGGTTCAACAATGGGCATCGCGCTCAGACCTGCGTAGGATCGAACGATACGCCCGCCTGCCGTGCGAACTTCAGAACACCCAGCGACAAGCAGAACGATTACGGCGGAAGCCTGGGCGGACCGGTACGCATTCCGCACATCTACAACGGCCGGGATAAGCTCTTCTTCTTCTTTTCCTGGGAACAGTTCCAGCAGAAGTTAGGCGCTACGCAGACCAGCACGGTACCGACGCTGAAGGAGCGCGGCGGCGACTTCACGGAACTTTTCAATCCTGCCGCGCCGCCCCCCGCCGCGGCCAATGCACCCAGAAATCCGTGCGACGGAAATATCGTATATCCAGGGGAGATCTTCGATCCTGCTACTCAGCGGACGGTCAATGGCGTCCCGTGCCGCCTGCCTTTCCCGGGCAACATTATTCCGCACTTCAGCGCTGTGGGCACTGCGTTGTTGAACTACCTCCCGACCCCTTCAACGGGTGGCATCTTCAATAACTTCTTCTTTCCCAGCACCATTCCACTCAACAACACCACCTATACGGTGCGCATCGATGCCAGCCTCTCGGAGAAGAGCAAGATCTTTGCGTCCTATAGCACGCGCGACAACAACCGGACATCGGGCGGCAACCCCATTCTGCCGTACCCGGAAGACCCCACCACGTGGAAGCAGGACTTTGAAACGCACCTGGGTCGGTTCGGCTGGGACTACTCCTTAAAGCCCACCGTACTGAACCACTTCAACTTCGGCTTTAACCGGACGAATAGCGCGAATTTTGCCTTTCCAATCTTCGATAACATCGACTATGGACAGAAGATTGGCCTCAAGAATGCGCCTGCTTCGAAGAATTTCCCTGGAATTACCTTCGATGGGCGCGATGATCTCATCGTTCCCAACGCCTCTCAGTTAGGCAATCCCCCTCAGAACGACGACAACGTCGACAACGGCTGGCGCGTGAATGACAGCGTCAGCGTTCAGAAGGGACGGAACAGCTTCAAATTCGGTCTCGACTACCGCCTGCAGCAGTATTCGCCGATCAACAATCCTACGCCGGTAGTTGATTTTCGTCGTCCTCAGACTGCTTCTGACCAGTCGAATTCCGAGTACGACGGAAACAGCTTCGCCAGCCTGCTGTTGGGGCAATCCTCCGGCGGAAACTTCGCTTCGGGCCTCTACTCGAGAAAGCCTCGCTGGACTTCTTACTACTACGCTCTCTTCGCACAGGATGACCTCAAGGTCAGCAACAACCTAACGCTGAATCTCGGCGTGCGCTGGGATGTCGATGTGCCTCGTTCCGAGGCGCACAACGCCACCTCGAACTTCAGTCCGACCGCTGTGGACACCACCTACGGCATTCCGGGCGCGCTGGTCTTCGGTACAACCTGCAATTGCAATACCCGCTGGGCCAACACCTACTACAAAGACATCGCACCGCGCATCGGCTTTGCCTATACCCCTCCGGGCAGCAATGGAAAGACCGTGCTTCGCGGAGGCGGCGCGATTTTCTATGGTCCACTGCAGTTCTCTGACTTTGGTGGAAGCATGGATCAGGGTTACAAGGTCGCACCGACCTTCTCCAGCTCCGATGGATTTTCGCCCGCGTTCGCGCTCGACAGCGGCTACCCCGCTTACCAGCAACCGCCAAACCTCAATCCCGGCTTCTTCAACGGACAGCCGGTCACAGGTTCCTATATCGCATCCTCGTTCGGAAAGCCCGCCGCCGTCTATGAGTGGAGTCTGCAGGTCCAGCGGCAGCTTGCGGAAGATCTGATCCTCACCGTTGGATATCTGGGGAACAAGGCACAGAACCTCCGCTCGAATGTCCAGAACATCAACAACATTCCCATTGCCGATTTCGCTCTAGGCGATCAACTGAACGCCAACGTCGTCGGCAACACTGTCGGCGTTCCCGTCCCGTTCGCGGGCTTTACCAGCTTGTGGGGACCAGGAGCGCCCATCCAACGTGCGCTGCGGCCCTTCCCGCAATATGACTACATCGACAGCGGCTGTTGTCTGCAGAATGTTGGTATGTCCAGCTACAACGCGCTGCTCGTCTCGCTGACGCGCCGCTATCGCAATGGACTTACGCTGCAGGTGTCCTACACCTGGGCAAAGAATCTAACCGACGCCGACAGCGCATTGCCCAACCAAAGCATCGCCGTCTCACAGGTGCAGAACCCCTTCAACCTGCGCATGGATAAGGCCATCAGTGCGCAGGACATCCCGCACACGTTCGTCATTGCTCCTCTGTATCAGCTACCCTTCGGACGCAACCGCCGCTTCCTCAATCATGGGATCCCCAGCTATATTGCGGGCGGCTGGTCGCTCGGGTCGGTGCAACGGTATCAGTCCGGCCAACCGATCTCCTTCTGCTGCGCGACGCCCATACCGGGGTTCCAGAATTCCATTTACTACAACCGTGACTTCAGCCAGTCACTGGCAAGCACGGCCTATCGTTCCGGTCATCTCAACCCACTGGTGCCGAGCCAGAACAGCTACTTCAATACCAACGCATTCATCGATCCCAACTCCGTCGCCACTCGTGGAACTGGAGCATGGAATTTCGGCAACATACCGCGCGTGACCGGCGAGGTCCGGACCCAGCCCTACTTCAACGAAGACATCAGCGTACTGAAGTCAACGCCCATCAAGGAGGGAGTCGATTTCGTGCTCAAAGGGGAATTCCTCAACGCCTTCAACCGTCACCAGTTCGCCATCCCCGGAGACCTGAATCCGGCGGACGGCAACTTCGGTGTTCCCACCGCCTCAGTCGCTACGGCGCGCAATCTCCAGATCACTGCGCGCATCACCTTCTAACCGCTCTTGTGGCACTCCCTCCAGGGACGGCTTCGGCCGTCCCTCTTTGTCTCCACTAGCGCGATACGGGGATCGTCAGCACGGTCAAGCTTGAGCGTGGGAAAGTGTACTCGAGCTTCGGCCCGGCGGTGAACGCTTTGCTGATCGGCACAACGGCCTCACGATGTTCTTCGTCGTTGCCGGCATACAGGTTCGCTGCGCTCAGCACCGCTGCTTCGCCGTGCGGACCCTGGCTCACGCCATCCACATTGAGCCGTGTCGCGATATCCCGGTTCAGGCTCCGGTTCACCACGAACAGCGTGATGGTGCGGCCATCCTTGCTGATCGCGGCATCCACATCGAGATACGGAACATCCGCGATCTCGGGCAGACGCGTGGAGCCATTGCGGACAGAGTAGCTCCCGCTCCGTACCTGCACCGGCAGCAGATGCTCCACCGGCGCGCCGGCAAACATGCCCAACACATACGCGGCCGGCGTGCGATAGACCTGGCCCCGCTTCTTCCATACGCCGGCAAACTCGACAATCCCGGTCATATCCGAGATCGGCACCCACTGCGACGAACGCATCAGCGCGTTGAACAGGCCCGCGGTCGTCACCGCACCGGCCATGTTGTCGTACCGCGGCTGGTTGGTATCGCGCGCGTGCCACAGCCATTCGGTGAAAGCGATCTGTACGTGACCCTTCTGCGGCGTGCCGTCGATCTGGTCACGCATCGCTTGCAGCCGCCGCTCCAACTCGACTGGAAGCGCGAAGGTGGCCGCGGCAACAAATGCCGGCGACGCATTCTTCTCGCTCACCTCCGTAGTGGTCTCGACAAAGTGCGTGGACAGATAGTTCTCCGTCCCCACCGGGTTCGCCAGTTGGGCGGCGTTCCATTGCTCGAAGTGGTCAGGGTCCTGGCCGGTGGCGATCAGGCGCGCGGAAGGATCGACCGCCCGTATCGCCTTGCTGAATGCAAGCGTGCGGGGCGCAAGCTGGTCGAGCGTGGGCCAGCCGGTATTCCATGTGCCCCACAGCTCGTTGCCAAGCTCCCATAGCAATCCGCCTTTGTGCTCCTCCCAGTGCTGGTTCACATAGCGCACCCAGCCCGCGGCCTCTTCCGGCGTGCCGCTGCCCAGGTTCAGTGCGATCTGCGGCTCGGCGTTGATCAGCTTGCAGAAGTGCAGAAACTCATCGGTCCCAAAGCTGTTGTACTCCGGAATGCCCCACGCCACATTCGGCATGCTGATGCGTTTGTCCCGCGGGCCAATGCCGTCCTGCCAGTGGTATCCGCTGGTGAAGTTGCCGCCGAAGCGTACCAGCGGCGTATGCATATCCCGCGCGGCCTGCACCATCTCCGGGTCCAGCCCATCGAGCGCGTCCGCGGGCATCAACGAGACTTGATCGATCAGCACACGCTCGGCGCCATCGACGGCGATCACCAGGTCAACCGGCTCCAGCGGGGCCACCTCTCCTGGCTGCAGTGTCAGGGTGAAGGGGATCCTGGTCCACGTCTCCGATGCCGCATCGATGTGTGCCGCCGCCAGCTCTGCGCGGCTTGCGTTGCGGCTGCGCAGGCTGACGGAAAGTCGCCCTTCGCCGGAGAGATGCCGCGCATAGATGCTGCCCTTATAGGTGAGCTCGCGCGGTACCGGCAGATACACGCGCTGCTGGATGCCGGTTGGCTGGCCCGGCACCCCGATGACCTCGAGAGAGCGCGAGGAGTTTGCGGAGTCGCCGTAGCGGTACTCGTATCGATTGCCCTGTGCGACATTCAGCGGAGACCAGGGCAGCGGAAGACCAATCCCGGAAGCCCGCACCAGCTCCGGCTGATCCTTGATCATCGCGCGCACATGCTCCACGTCCCACAAGCCGGATTCGAAGCTTGGATTCTGCACAATCTCCGCCCACAGCCCGTTGTAGGTTGAGTTGCCGATCGGCTCCAGGAAGCTCCCGAACAGCGTACGCGGAATTACATCGGCCGCGGGATGCCGCAGGTCGACTGTGATGCTCGCCTCGCCGGGAATGGCCTGCGTGGTGATCTGCGCGCTCGCCGCCATCGCTGAACACGCCAGCAGCAACGCCCCGAGCATGGTCTCAGCGCTTCGCGTCATGATCTCTCCTCCATAGTTGGCTGAATACGTGCTTGCTTCTGTGACAGACCGGAAGCTAGCGCGCCACAGGTGCACTGGAAGACTGCGCCGGAGACGTGGAAACCCCCGTAGCGGAGCGGATGATCTCGATCTCGCGTTCACGGTATGGGGTGTAGTCCTGGCGGAAGATCTCGTGGAACCAGACCGGTGGCGGGGAAGCAATGTATGGATGTTGCCAGGAGTCCCACGGCAGATAAGTCTGCGTCTTGCCCGCGACAAACCCCCAGTTCACCGCGCCCACGTGATACTTCTTGGCCAACGGCAGGATCTGGTCGAAGGTGCTGCCCACCGGACGAGCCATGTACTCGGTGCACAGAATGGGCCGATGGAATCGCTCGAGCGCCACGACGTGCGCTTCAAAGCTCTCCGGCCAGTCGTAATTATGAAAGCTTGTGATGTCCGACTCTTCCAATTGAATCTTCGCCACCGGCGCCAGGTTGTCTTCGCCCGGGTCGTCGTGCCATACGCCGCTGGTCAGCGGTTGTGTCGGTTCCGCGGAGCGAGCCCACGCGAAGACCTGCGGCAGCAGCCTGGTCACCAGCGCGATCTTGTTCTTCGGCTCGAGCGTGTTCCAGCTACCCTGGTTGGTGTTGTCCGGCTCGTTCCACACGTCCCATGCCAGGATGCGTTGGTCCTTGGCAAATGCGCCGACGACCCCCTTGACGTACGTCTCCAGACGCGGATACTCCCCGGCATCCTCGAGAGCATGGGCTCCGGGGCTCTGCATCCATCCGGAGTTGTGAATGCCCGGCATGGGCGGCCGCTGCGGGCCGGTCTTGGGAAAGGGATACCAACAGGAGTCGAACAGCACCAGGATCGGATGGATGTGATGCCTGTCGGCTATGGTCAGGAATTGATCCAGCCGTTGCTTGAAGCCGCGCTGATCCTGCTGCCACAGCAGGTCGTGAAGAAAGACCCGCATCGTAGTCATGCCGAGTCCCTGGGCGAGCGCCAACTCTTTATCGATCTCCCGCGGATCGAAGGTATCCGCCTGCCACATCTCCAGTTGGTTCACGGCGTCTACCGGGATGAAGTTGCTGCCTACCGGCCAGGGTTGGTGCGCGTACCAGGCGTTCGCTTGCTCCACGCCCCAGCGTACCCGCGCATACGTCGGCAGCGCCGGCAACTGGCACAGCAGGCCAGCGATGGCAATTCTCTTCCACAGGTGCATGTGCTTTGCCCTCAAAATGTGAAGTTTCGGTCGAAGTTTCGATCATGGTTCAGCGGGGAGATACAGCCCCGCTGCAGGCCGCAGTCTAGATTGCACTCTACTCACGCGTAACCCCGCCAAATGAGAAATGTATACGCTTTCACCCGCAACTGCCACCACCCTCTCCCCCTCCTTCGGAGCGCCCTCGCTGGTCCGCACTCTGCTAACGTTCTAGAGAACGCGCCTATGCTTCTTCCCGTCCTTCTCAGCTTCCTTTTGGCTGCCATACCGCAGCCGTCCTCCGCCCTCGCACGAGCGCAGGCGCTCCTCGAGTCCGGCCAGTGGAGTGAGGCGCGCACCCTGTTTGAAGCAGCATTGCAACAGGATCCATCGGACCTGGGCGCGCAGCAGGGTGAGGTGAAGGCTTCCGAACGGCTGGCTCTTGAGGCGCGCAGCCGCCACGCCATGGACGATGCGCTGGCCGCGCTCCTGCGCGCCCGCAAGTTTGCGCCGGATCAGCCCAGGCTGCTCCTGGACCTCGGCATCCTCGAAGACGAGATGCATCTCTATCGCGATGCCGACACCACCCTTGCCCACGTGCAGGAGCTTCAGCCCGGCGACGCACAGACGCTCTACGCCATCGCTCGTGTGAAGCTCGACCTGCAGCAGCTTGCGCCGGCCGAGAAGGCGATGCGCGCCTATCTCGCGCTGCGTCCGGACGATGCTACCGCGCACTACGGCCTCGGCCGCATCCTGCAGATGGGGCAGCGCAGCGAAGACGCGCGCAACGAGTTCGCCCGGTCCGTCGAGCTCCGGCCGCAACAGACCGAGTCATACTTTCAGCTTGGGCAGATCGCGCTCGACAGTGGGCAGTATCCCGAAGCGCGCGCTTCATTCGCGAAGACGCTCGCCGGCGACCCGCATCACGGAGGTGCGTTGGCCGGCTCCGGCATCGCCTGCTTCCGGCAGAGGCAGTATCAGGAGGCGCTCGATTTTCTCCAGCGCGCCGTTGTGGCAGCCCCCGACTATCAGCCCGCGCACTACTATCTGGGCCTCACGCTTGGGCGTCTGGGCAGAAAGGACGAATCGGCGACCGAGCTTGCCACCGCGGCGAAGATGGCCGATGCACAGAATGCGAACGAGTCGCAGCGGCTGCGCCTGCAATCCCCTCCCTAGCCTGCCGGTCATGCGCGCCGCGACGAAGGTCTCCATGCACTACGATGAAGAGAGTGGAAACGGTCAAAGCAAAAGCGCTCCTCTTCGACATGGATGGTGTTCTCACCAATTCCATTCCCGCCGTTACCCGCGTGTGGACCCGCTGGGCAGAGCAGCACGGCTTTAATGCGCCCGAGGTTGTGCATCGCGCCCACGGCCGCCCCAGCATCGCCACCCTCCGCGACCTGCTGCCGGACGCCGATCATCATGCGGAGAATCGCCTGATTGAGCAGGCAGAGATCGAAGATCTCGAAGGCATCGTCCCGCTGCCCGGCGCGCAGGAGCTGCTTCTATCGCTGCCTCCAGACGCCTGGGCCATCGTCACCAGTTGCACGCGCCCGCTCGCCGAGGTGCGCATACGCGCCGCCGGTCTCCCCGTGCCTCAACATTTCATCACCTCCAGCGACATCGTCCACGGCAAGCCACATCCGGAGCCGTTTCTCAAAGGCGCCGCGAGTGTCGGCGTCGCTCCCACCGAATGCATCGTGGTTGAGGATGTCCCTGCGGGCATCGCTTCAGGCAGGAGCGCGGGCGCGCGCGTCATCGCGCTCAGCACCACCACCTCTGAAGGTGAGCTCCGGGCCGCCGGCGCCGGCTGGATCCTGCCCAACTGCGCCGCCATTCGCTTCAGCGCGCGCGAAGATGGATATCTTTCCCTGCGTCTTTCCACGGGCTCCGGCTCCTGACGTCATGCGAGTCGCGCGTATGCATCATTCCCGCACCAGCACGCCGGCGACGGTGTAGGTCGCGCCCCCCGCGCTCACGCTCATCGTTGGCAGGGAAGGAGTCGGCGTCAGCGTCTGCAGTCTTCCCGCGTGCAGCAACACGGTGTCCTCCACCTTGCCGCCCTGGTTCACTGTGGTGTCCTGGATCGAGGGATTCCACGCAAATGCCTGCGGCTCCACCACTGTCTCGCTGCCGCCTGGTGTGGCCAGCCACTCCCGCTCGCGGTACCCGGTGGCACCACCCTGGTGGTGTTGCGCCTCTTCGCCAGGAAACCCCGCGGCACGGTACGCTTGCTGCGCACTCTGGTAGAGTTGCGCCGCCGTGGCTCCGGGGCAGGTTGCATCGAGCAACGCCGCATACACCTCGCCTGCCGCGCGAAATCGATCTCGGAGATCCTGCGGCATTTTGCCGAAGTACGCAAACCGTGTAATCGAGACCGCAAGCCCCCACCTGCGCGCGCACAGATTGATCATGGCAAGGTGTTCGAGCCTGCCAGTGTGCGTCAGCGCGTGCTTGTATTTCCGGATGCGGTCGTCCACAGCCATCAGCAGCACAGATGGTTCGATCCCGCGCTGCATCAGTGCGTAAGCGACGCGAGCACCCATTTCGCGCTCCGTCACTCCCGGCCTCAGATGCACCAGTACATCCGCCACCACTGCGGCCGTGTGACTACCCAGCCACGCATAGCGCGCGACCTCCGTCTCCGTCAGTGGCGCCCGCAGAGCCGCCAAATCGGCCGCTCGTCTCAACATCCCGGGCAGGTCCGCGGCCACTCGATCGCTCCCCACAAGCCGCTTGATGTCGCGCGCTTTCGTGGGTGCGCTCCATGGCGCGATCAAAGGCTCGAACTCCAGCCCTCTCAGATCCTCGTCCCGCAGCCGCTCCGCCTCATTGTTCGCTGCCAGAAAGAAGCGGCGCCCATCGCGGCACACCAGCAATGCGGCCACTCCTGTATCGGAGGGCAGCAACACCCGCCGGTCCATCGCCCCCGCCGTCACCCATGCGAGGTTCTCGTTGCGCCGTAGCAGCACCGCGTCGAGCTTCTGCCCTTCCAGCCACGCGCGCACGCGCTCGAATTTGGTCGCGCGCTCCTGCCGTATTTCCCCTGCGTTCTGGGTGAAATCCATAGCCGACGCATACGGTACCTGGCTGGCAGCAGACATTGGACACACTCCTCAAACAGGGGCGCGCAAACCGGCGAGCACTCCTACGCCTGGTGCACCTCCGCGGCGATGCGCTTCAGCTCCGGCATCACCGCGCCCAGCGGCACAGCCGCGGCATCCCGTGAGCCCAGAGCAAAGTATAGATCGCGATAGTGTCCATACAACCGCTCATATATCTCCGCCGCACGTGCATTTGGCAGATACGTTTTGTGTGGCAGGCACAAATTTTGCTGCGCCTCTTCGACGCTCGGGAATACCCCCGCGGCGATCAGCGCGAAGATCCCCGATCCCAGGCTCGTCGGCGTCCCATCCGGCACCAGTACCGGCTTGTTCAGCACATCCGCGTACACCTGGTTCAGCACTGCATTGTTCTGCGGAATCCCCCCCGCGTTGATCACCCGCTCCACCGGCACACCGTACTCCGCCATTCGCTCCAGAATGATTCGCGTGTGGAACGCCGTGCCTTCGATCGCCGCAAACAGCTCATCCTGCGCCGTATGGACCAGGTTCCATCCCAGCGTCACCCCGCCCAGCTCGGCGTTTACCAGCACCGTGCGGTCGCCATTGTCCCAGCTCAATCGCAGCAGCCCGGTCTGCCCCGCCCGATAACGCTCCAGCCCCCGCGAGAGCGCGCGTACGTCCGTGCCGGCGCGCCGTGCGATCGCCTCGAAGATATCACCCGTCGCCGACAAGCCCGCCTCCACGCCCGTATAGCGCGGATGCACACTGCCCGGCACCACCCCGCATACCCCTGGCACCAGCGTTGTCTTCGCCTCCATCGCAATGATGCACGTCGACGTGCCCACCACGTTTACCACGTCGCCTTCCCTGCATCCCGCGCCGAGCGCATCCCAGTGTGCATCCAGCGCCCCCACCGGAATTGGAATGCCCGCGCGCAACCCCATCGCCTCCGCCCATGGCGGCGCCAGGTGACCCGCCAGTTGGTCCGAGGTCGCGTACTCTCCCTCCAACTTGGAGCGCACTCCGTCCAGCAGCGGATCCAGCTGCGAAAAGAACTCCTGTGGTGGCAGCCCGCCCCACTTCGGGTTCCACAGCCACTTGTGTCCCATCGCGCACACGCTGCGCTTTACCCGCCGCGGATCCGTGATCCCGCACAGCGTCGCCGCCACCATGTCGCAATGCTCGAACGCGCTCGCAAACCGCTCCCGCCGTTCTGGATGGTGACGCAGGAAATGCAGCAGCTTGGCAAAGCCCCACTCGTGCGAATACACGCCGCCGCACCACTCGATCGCTTCGAGCTTCTGCTCGTGCGCCAGCGCCGTGATCTGCTGCGCTTCCTTCTTCGCGCGATGATCGCACCACAGGTAGTAGTCGCCCAGCGGCTGCATCTGCGCGTCCACCACCACCACGCTTGAACCTGTGGTGTCGAGCGCCATGGCGACCACCTCGTCGCCCGCAACTCCCGTCGTGTGCAGCACCGCCCCGGTCGCGCGCACCAGCGCATCCATCTGGTCGGTATGCGACTGCGTCGCGTAGTCTGGATCCTCGCGCTTGCGCTTCAGCGGATACTCCGCCATGGACGTGCCCAGGCGTCCGCGTTGGCTGTCCAGCAGCGTTACGCGCACGCTCAGTGTTCCGAAATCCACTCCTGCGGCGATGGCCAAGCATGCCCTCCTGAACTAGACCGGCTCCCCTATTGTCTTGTACGTGCGCAGTTCACACTTTACATTCAGTCACCCTGAGCGGAGGTTTTGCGCGGGAGAGACGAGGTCGAAGGATCTGCGTTCCACGTTCCACCATGGATACTCTTTAGCACACCAATCCGCAAAAACGCTCCAGCAGCATGTCAAAGGAGCCAGAAAAGGTCTAGTCCTCGGGCTGGTTATGGAAGTACATATGCCAGCCGAGATAGCGGGAGGCGGCTTCGTGGACGGGGCTGGCGGAGCGGGAGAAGTTGGCGGCGACGTGGTGTTCGAAGGCCTGCTCGCAGATGAGGCGGAGCAGCTTCTGCAGCTTGGGGATGTAGGCCACGCCGGCGCCGCCGAAGGTCTCGAGGGGATCGTTGGTGAACTCGCCTTCGCCCACGTAGCCGCGGATGCGGCCCTCGAGATCGTCGGTGGAGAAGCGGGCGAAG
>JBPCNO010000153.1:0-20130 GCA_051001135.1 Acidobacteriaceae bacterium | reverse complement strand
CCATTTCATTCCCGGCCCACAGACCGCGCGCGCCGTCGTCGCGGCGCCGCTACGGCTGCGTTTTCTTTTGCTGGGCGCCATCTTCGGCGGGTGGGCGCTGATAATTCTGGGCCGGCTGCTGTGGCTGCAAGTGTTCAACCACACCATGTTCGTGGACCTGGCGACGCGGCAGCAGCAGCGCACGTTCGAGGTCGCCCCGCGGCGCGGCGTTCTCTACGACCGCAACCTTCATGAACTCGCCATGACCGTGCTGGTGGACTCCATTTATGGAGTGCCGACAGAGATGCATGACAAGGATGGAACGGCTGCCGCTCTCGCCCGGGTGGTGCATGCCGATCCCACGGATGGCTTCACCACGGCGCGTGGGATCGATGCCCGCTTCCATGCCTCCAAGAACTTTGCCTGGGTGGCGCGCAAGGTGGATGCGGGGACAGTCGCCCGGGTGAAGGCGCTCAACCTGAAGGGTGTCTACTTCCAGAAGGAGTTCAAGCGCTTCTATCCCAACGGATCGTTGGCGGCCCAGGTTCTCGGGTACGTCGGGACGGACGATGACGGCCTGGGCGGCATGGAGCGCCGCTTCGACGAGGACCTGCACGGCGCTCCGGGCCACATGCTGACGGCGCTGGATGCCAAGCGGCATGTGCTGGGAAGCGAGGAGCGCGATCCACTGCCGGGCGAGAATCTGGAGCTCACCATCGATGAGAACATCCAGTTCATGGCCGAGCATGCGCTGGATCACGCGATGGAGAAGGTGAAGGCGCTGAACGGCACCGTGGTGGTGCAGGACGCGCATACGGGACAGATTCTCGCGCTGGCGATCCGGCCGACCTTCGATCCCAACGATTTCCGCCACGCCACCACCAACCTGTTGCGCAACCATGCGGTCAGTGATATCTACGAGCCCGGATCGACCTTCAAGCTGGTCACGTACTCGGCTGCGCTCGACGCGGCGGGGGTACAGCCGGACGACATGGTGGACTGCCAGGGCGGCAAGATCACGCTGTTCGGACGGACCATTCACGATGACTCCTCCGACCACGGTATGGGCGTAGTGACGGTCCAGCGCGCACTTGAGAGATCGAGTGATGTGGGGGCGGTGAAGATGGCGCTCAAGCTGGGGCCGGATAAGTTCTACGAGTACATGAAGGCCTATGGCTTCGGCTCTCGCAGCGGCGTCGAGCTGCCCAGCGAGACGCGCGGCCTGCTGCGGCCGCCGCGCCGCTGGGGCGCGACCAGCATTGGATCGCTGGCCATCGGCCAGGAGGTGGGTGTGACGCCGGTCCAACTGGTGAGCATGGTCTCGACCATCGCCAATGGAGGCACCTACCTGCCGCCGCACATCCTGATGCAGACATCGGAAAGATCGGACCGGGCAGAAAAGCTCAAGGC
Organism: Acidobacteriaceae bacterium; assembly: GCA_051001135.1. GTDB lineage: Bacteria > Acidobacteriota > Terriglobia > Terriglobales > Acidobacteriaceae > CAWHMN01. The sequence goes on along the minus strand of JBPCNO010000153.1, from coordinate 18,741 downwards.
CGAGCCTTTCCACCCCGAGATGGAACTGCCGCAGCCGCTGCCGGAGGGGTCGCACCGCGTCATCTCCGAGCTGACCTCGGCGAAGATGCGCAAGATGATGGAAGGCATCGTGGTGAACGGCACAGGACGGCTTGCCGCGCTGAACGGCTACTCCGCCGCCGGCAAGACGGGCACGGCGCAGAAGATCGATGTGCTGACCCATACCTACTCTCATACGAAGTATGTGGCCTCGTTCGCCGGGTTCGCCCCGGTGAACAATCCCGCGATCAGTGTCGCGGTCATCATCGATTCGCCGGTGGGTGCGTACCACGGCGCTGCGGTCTCCGCCCCGGTCTTCCAGGAGGTGGCGCAGGAGGTATTGGAATATCTCGGTGTGCCCCACGACACGCCGCTGAAGCCGGAGAAGGAGCTAGAGGAAGCCAAGAAGCAGGACGTACCGACAGAGGCGCCGTCCGAGCATACCGGCGACCTGCAGGCGCTCTTCGCTGAGGTGAACGACCTGCCGGCGGACGACCCGCTGCGCAATCCTGAGCCAAAGCAGCAGCCGCTGGTTGCGACAGCGGATGCCGCCGCGGCGGCGAAGGCGCAGAGCGCTGGGTCCGCTGCCGCCGCGAGTTTCATCGCCGCAGCACCGGATTCAAGCGAGGCTCCTGCGCGCGACGCTCAGGAGCCAAAGGTAGATCAGGAGAGTGTAGCTCGTGCGCAGAGCGACGCCGCCGGATCCATCAGCCCACCTTCGGATGCTTCGCCGCTGGTGCCTGCCAGTCAGCCAACGACCCATGTGGCGGAAGACAGCCGGCCATTAGTGATGGACGACAAGCACCGGGTAGCCGTACCGTCCTTCGCGGGGGAGTCCCTGCGGCGTGTGGTAGAAGATGCCGGCACGGCCGGTCTCGGGCTGCAACTGCTGGGCACCGGCATTGCGCGCGAACAGGCGCCGGCCGCCGGCACCATGGTGCCATTGGGCACTGAGATCGTCGTCCGCTTCGCCCGCTAAGGTGGTGACCGCACGGGCGAGCGGGCTTCGCGCAAACAAGAATCGGGCCTGAAGACGCAGCCTTGCGCGCCTCGCGCAAGTCGTGCCGGATTACCCTGCTCAAAATCGCGAGCTATGATGCGACGAGTGGACTCAGGACACGTGTATGCAATTGCATGAGCTGCTCGCCGGGGTCGATGTGCTTCGCCGGCTGGGACAGGATGCCACGGTCAGTGGTGTGGAATACGACTCACGCCGCGTGCGGCCGGGATCCCTCTTCGTAGCGATGCGGGGCGAGACGAGCGATGGCAACCAGTACATCGAGCAGGCAGCAGCCAGCGGCGCGGCCGTTGTGCTGACCGACTCGGCGGCAGCCTTCGATACGGCAGCCGCGGGGCCGTTCGAAGTCGCGCTGGTCGAGGTGCCCCATGGGCGCCGCGCGCTGGCGCAGGTTGCGGCGAATTTCTTTCATCATCCCGAGCGGGCGCTCGCGGTCAGCGGCGTGACCGGCACTAATGGCAAGACCACGACCACCTTTCTACTGGAGCAGATACTGCGGCAGGCCGGACGCGAGACGGTGCTGGTGGGGACCATTGAATACCGCATCGGGCGGCAGATCCGGCCGGCGCCGCACACGACGCCGGAGTCGCGCGACCTGCTGGCGCTCTTCGCCGAGGGCGTCACGGCGGGCGCGACCGAAGCCGTGATGGAGGTATCCTCGCACGGGCTGGCCCAGGGCCGTATATGGGGCGTGCCGTTCGACAGCGCAATCTTCACCAACCTGACGCGCGACCACCTGGACTACCACGGCACCATGGAAGAGTACTTCCAGGCCAAGGCGCGGTTGTTCGTTCCTGCACAGGAGCAAGGCTCGCCTGCCCCGCGCGTCGCCGTCCTCAACGTGGATGACGCCGCGGGCGCGCGGCTGGTTCCGATGGCTCGCGCGGCCGGTTCTTCCGTCGTGACCTACGGTATCGAGGACGGAGACCTGCGCGCGCGCGCGATCGCGATGCGGCTGGACGGCATGCGCTTCCTGCTGGAGGCGCCCGGTGGCAGCGCCGTGATCGAGACCCGGCTGACCGGACGTGTGAATGTCTACAATCTGCTGGCCGCCGCCGCCGCCGCTATGGCGCGGGGACTGGCGCTCGAGAACATCGCCGCTGCCGCGCCTGCACTGGTGCCGGTGCCTGGCCGCTTCGAACTGGTGAGCGAGGGCCAAGCCTTCGCCGTGGCGGTCGATTACGCCCACACCGATGACGCGCTGCGCAAGGCCATCGCGCTGGCTCGCGAACTGGTCGAGCCCCATGGTGGCCGCGTGATCACGTTGTTCGGATGCGGCGGGGACCGCGACCGCACCAAGCGTCCGCTGATGGGGCGTGCGGCCGGTGAAGGCTGCGAGATGGTGGTCATCACCTCAGACAATCCGCGCAGCGAGGATCCGCGGGCTATCATCGACGACGTACTTCCCGGCCTGGCGGGAACGGCCGTGGCCGCGCACGTCGAGCCGGACCGGCGTCAGGCCATCCGCCTGGCTATTTCCTTGGCCCAGCCCGGAGATTTCGTGTTGCTGGCGGGCAAGGGCCATGAGAAGACGCAGACCATCGGCAGGACGGCGCTGCCGTTCGACGATGTAGCCGAGGCGAGTGTGGCGTTGCGTATGAGGATCGAGGAAGGCAAACGATGAAGCTGGATCTGGAGCGGATTGCCCAATGGACCGGGGCGGAAGTACATGGCGGTCTTTCGCCCGGTCCAGCGACTGGCTACAGCCCCGGTCAAGCGACCGGTTACAGCATCGACACGCGTACGCTGGCCCCCGGCGATCTCTTCTTCGCCATTCGCGGCGAGCGGTTCGACGCCCACGCATTCGTCGACACAGCCTTCGAGCGCGGGGCCGTGGCCGCAGTGGTCGCCAAGGCGCAGCTTGCAAACCTTTCCGCGCTGGCGCGCAGCCGCGTGCTGTTGGCGGTGAATGATCCGCTGGCGGCACTGCAGGGGCTGGCGGCGGCAGTGCGGCGAAGTTGGGGCGGCCGCGTGATCGCAGTTACCGGAAGCGCCGGCAAGACCACCACCAAAGAGGCCATCGCGACGGTACTCGCAGCGCAGTTTCGTGTGCGCAAATCCAGCGGCAATCTCAACAATCACTTCGGCCTGCCGCTGCAACTGCTTCGGCTCGAACCGGAGGACGAGGTCGCCGTGGTGGAGATGGGCATGTCGGGCGCAGGTGAGATCGCGGCCCTGTGCCGTATCGCTGCTCCGGACTGGGGTGTGGTGACCAACGTGGGGACGGCTCACGCGGAGAGCTTTCCCGACGGCATCGCGGGCATCGCTCGCGCCAAGTATGAGCTGGTCGAGAGCATCAGCCTGCGCAACTTCGAGGTGCGGAACTTCGCAGCGCGGAACTTCGACGCGCGCGACTTCGATGTGGGGGACATTGCCGTTCCGCACACACGGGGCGTCGTCTTCCTGAATACCGACGACGCCTACGTCTCGCAGTTTGGCCGGGACTTCGACGGCCGGGTCATCTACTACGGCACGGCTCCGGTGGCGAATGTGCGCGGAGACGAGATCCGGGAGCAGGGCGCGGAGGGCACCCGTTTCCATGCGACCGCGGACATCCAGTCGGCTGAGGTGCGGCTGGCGCTACTGGGGCGGCACAATATTTTGAATGCTCTAGCGGCAATTGCCGTTGGAGTCGAAGCGGGCATTCCGCTGGGGACGTGCGCGCGCGCGATCGCGACCCTGACCGCAGGCGACCAGCGCGGCGAGCTGATCGAGCTGCGGGGCGCAACCGTGATCAACGACTGTTACAATTCCAACCCCGAAGCCTTGCGGTCGATGATCGGCACCCTCGCCGCCATGCCCGCCACGCGGCGCATCCTGGTCGCGGGCGAGATGTTGGAACTCGGACCGGCCAGCTCCGAGCTGCACGCGGCGTGCGGACGCGCGGCGGCGGAAGCTGGCATCGACATTGTGCTGGGGGTGCGCGGGCAGGCGGCTGCGCTGGTGGATGCGGCGCGGGAGGCCGGCCATGCAAGGGGGACCGAAGCCATCTTTCTTCCGACACCCGAAGAGGCCGGCGTCTGGCTGGACGCGCACCTCATGCCGGGCGACGCCGTGCTGCTCAAAGCCTCGCGCGGGGTGCGGCTGGAGCGCGCGCTCACTCCGCTGGGCCTCGTGAAGCCGGCAGGCTGAACCTGCGCAGCTACCCTGCCGGCGGGGTCATTGCTTGCTAAGATAGCCACAACCGCCCACACCCTGCAGCCTGCCGGAGGAAGTTTGCTTTACTGGCTCCTGTATCAAAAGCTGTTCCCTTACTTCCGGCCGTTTCGCATCTTCCGCTATCTGACCTTCCGCACCGCGTTTGCCACGCTCACCGCGATGCTGATCGCACTGGTAGTGGGACCGTATGTGATCGATAAGCTGCGCGAGTTTCAGATCGGCCAGTACATCCGGGAAGAGGGGCCGCAGGCGCACCAAAAGAAGGCCGGGACGCCGACCATGGGCGGGGTGCTGATCGCCATCGCGATTCTGCTGCCGACGCTGCTCTGGGCCGATCTCTCGAATCCGTTCATCTGGATGGTGATGCTGGCGACGCTGGCTTTTGGCGCTATCGGGTTTGCGGATGACTACATCAAGGTGGCGCATCGCCGGAACCTGGGCCTGACCGCGCGCGCCAAGCTGGGCCTGCAGATGCTGGTCAGCCTGGCCATTGCGCTCGCGCTGGTCTTCCTGCAAGGGCAGGGGAACTACTCCACGCGGCTGATGGTGCCATTCGTCAAGCGCTTCCATCCGGAGCTGATCATTAGCTCGCTGGCGCACACCCCGCATCTGTGGTGGCTGGCGCCGCTGCCATTCGTTGTCTTCACCGTGCTGGTGATCGTGTTTTCCAGCAATGCGGTCAACCTGACCGACGGTCTGGATGGACTGGCGATCGGCTGCACCATCATCGCCGCCGGGGCGTTGACCGTGCTCACCTATGTAAGCGGGCACGCGGTCTTCGCGGACTACCTCGAGCTGCAGCGGGCGCCACTGGTGGGCGAGGTCACCATCTTCTGCGGCGCCATGGTGGGCGCGAGCATCGGCTTCCTCTGGTATAACGCTCATCCGGCGGAGGTGTTCATGGGCGACGTGGGATCGCTGGCGCTGGGCGGCGCCATCGGCACGGTCGCGGTGGTCATCAAGCAGGAGCTGCTGTTGCCCTTCATCGGCGGCATCTTCGTGCTCGAGGCGGTCTCGGTCATCCTGCAGGTGGGCAGTTACAAGCTGCGCAAAAAGCGCATCTTCAAGATGGCGCCCTTGCATCACCACTTCGAGCTGATGGGTTGGTCGGAATCGAAGGTGATTGCGCGTTTCTGGATAGGGGCACTGGTCTTTGCGCTGTTCGCCCTCACGACCTTGAAGTTACGATGATGGGAGGGCGGCATTTCAGTTATCTTGAAATGCAGCGAGCCGGAGGAGAAAGCGAACTATGGGTGCGGTTGAAGATATTCGGCAATTTTTGCAGGACTTTATCGCGCCGGAATTGCGGGAGATGCGCGGAGAGCTGAAAGCGCTCGACCATAGGGTCGATCTGAATGCCAAGATGCTGAATGAGAAGATCGATCAGATCGCGTTGCGCATGGATCAGAATCATCGGGAAATCACGACCAACATTCTCTCTCTACAGAACTACTCTCTGCTATCGCAGCGGGTCGCCAACCTCGAAAAAGATCCCGCGAAGCATTAAGCAAACAGCAATTATCTGTATGGAACTCAAGGGCAAAAAAGTACTGGTCGTGGGTCTGGGCAAGTCGGGCCTGGCTGCGGCGCTGTTTCTGCGGCGGCAGGGCGCGCAGGTGACGGTATCCGATGTGCGGAGCCGCGAGGCGCTGGGCAAAGAGATCCCCATGCTGCTGGACGCCGGCATCACGGTAGAAGCCGGAGGCCACGGGCACTCCACCTTCCGCCGTCAGGACCTGATCGTCGTCAGCCCCGGCGTGCCGCTGCAGACCTTCGAACTGCAGGAGGTGCGCCCCTTTAACCTGCCGGTACTCGGTGAGTTGGAGCTGGCGGCGCGCTTCTTGCGAACGAAGATCCTCGCCATCACCGGTTCGAACGGCAAGACCACCACCACGACCCTTTGCGGGGAGATCCTCCAGGCGGGCGGACTGATCACCCAGGTCGGCGGCAACATCGGTGTGCCGGTCATCGAGTTGGTGGAGGAGGCGAGCAACACCCCGGAGGCGTGGTCGGTGCTCGAGGTCTCAAGTTTTCAACTGGAGACCGCCGATGAGTTCCACCCGCAGATCGCGATGATTCTCAACCTGAGTCCGGACCATCTTGACCGGCACGGTACCTTCGAACAGTACGCTCAGGCCAAGGAGCGCATCTTCGCGCGGCAGACCTCCGAAGATTTCCTGGTGCTGAACGGCGATGACCCGCGGGTGCAGCAGGCCGCCGGCCGTGCGCGGGCGCAGGTCTACTGGTTCAGCCGCGCCAAGATCGTGCGTCAGGGAGCGTTCGTGCTCAACGGCAACATCGTCTTCCGGGCGTCGGAGCAAGGCAGCGCTGAACCGATCCTGCCCGTAGCCGACATTTCGTTGCGCGGCGCACACAATATCGAGAATGTGCTGGCGGCAGTATGCGCGGGTAGGCTAGCGGGGGTGGAAGCGTCCGTTATCGCCGCGGCGGTGCGCGGCTTCCGCGGTGTGGAGCACCGGCTGGAGTTCGTCGCCACTGTGCGCGGCGTCGATTACTACAACGACTCCAAAGCCACCAACGTCGACTCGACAGCCAAGGCTCTCGCTTCTTTTCCCGGAGGCGTTCACCTGATCCTCGGAGGCAAGGACAAGAACTCCGACTACACTCTGCTGCGTCCTCTGCTCCAGGAGCGGGCCAGGACCGTGTATACCATCGGCGCCGCTGCGGAAAAGATCCAGGCCCACATCCAAGGTGCGATCGAGGTGGTGCACGCCGAGACACTTCCCGCGGCGGTGCGGCTGGCGCATGATCGAGCAGTGTCCGGAGATACCGTGCTGCTGGCGCCGGCGTGTTCCAGCTTCGACCAGTTTGAGAATTACGAAGAGCGCGGCCGCGTGTTCAAGCAACTGGTGCTGGCGCTGCTCGATCCGAGTGCCACGGAGGATCCCCGAGGAGTGGACGCATGGCAAAACGCGTAGGCGTAGACAAGTGGCTCTTCTGCGTCACGCTGCTGCTGGTGCTCTTCGGGCTCGCCATGGTCTTCAGCGCCTCGGCGGTGATGGCCAAGGAACGCTTCGGCTCGCCCTACACTTTCGTATTGCGGCAGGCAGCCTGGGCGGTCTTCGGCCTGGTGGCCATGGTTCTGCTGATGCGCGTGGACTACCGGAAATTCAACCGCCCGAATATCGTCTTTCCCGCCGTCGCCGTCACCATCCTGTGTTTGCTCGGCGCGTTCGTCATGCGCGACTCGCATAACACCCATCGCTGGATCCGCTTCGGTATCTTCTCCCTGCAGCCGTCGGAGATCGCCAAACCCACCCTGGTGCTCTTCCTCGCGTGGTTCCTGCAGGACCGCATGCAGACTATCGAAGACTGGCGCAACACCCTGCTCCCTGCCGCTTTGCCCAGCCTGCTCTTCATCGCGCTGATTCTCAAAGAGCCCGATCTGGGCACGGCGATGGTGTGCGCGGCCGTCACCGCCATGATGTTGTTTTTGGCTGGCATGGAAAAGAAGTACTTCGGATACGCGTTGCTGGCCGCTGCGCCGGTGCTCTACTGGATGCTCTTCCGCGTACCGTGGCGCAGGGCGCGCATGCTCGCCTTCCTCGATCCCTGGAAGGATCCGCAAGGTTCCGGCTTTCACACCATTCAGTCGCTGATCGCCGTTGGCACCGGCGGCCTGCATGGCCTGGGCTACATGGAAGGGCGGCAGAAGCTCTTCTATCTGCCGGAACCGCATACCGATTTCATCTTCGCCAATGTCGCCGAAGAGCTGGGGCTGATCGGCGCCGTCATCATCATCGCGCTGTTCGTCGCGCTGGGGTATCGCGGACTGCGCACCGCCAGCCTTTCGAAGGATCCGTTCGCGCGTTTTCTCGCCTTCGGCATCACCGCCACCATTCTGATCCAAGCCTTCTTCAATGTCAGCGTGGTGCTGGCGCTGGTGCCGACCAAAGGCATCACGCTCCCCTTTGTCTCCTACGGCGGCACGTCCATCTTCTTCACTCTGGCGAGCGTCGGCGTGTTGCTGAACCTTACCCGCGAGATCGACTGAGTTGGTAGATCGAAGGACTCGACAGAATGAGATTCAGTCTTTGGAAAAAGAAGAAGCCACCTGATACCCCCCAGTCACTTGCAGAAGTGACGATTCTGATTCACACACCAAGTAAGCTCGATGAGCTTTTTCACCAATCAGTTCAGGATTCTTCATTTCATGTCAAAGAGGAAAACGCCGACGATGCTGAAGAACCAGTTCCAGCACTCTCGAAGGCCGCCCACACAGAATGGCTGATTCTCGGCCTTTATGTGGTCAGGCAAAAAGTCGGTAACAAACTTGCTAGCAAGAGTGATCGGAATCACTTGCTGGATGGATTCTTTAATCAGGTCTATTCACGAATGGAAGGGAATGGCTTCTCCCGCTTTGAGATGACCATTTTCGAGAGTGATGTTCGCATGCGGTTTTCGGAATACGACGAACTTGCGAACGGCCATGAAAGCCTTGCTGAACGTGCCGGTTACCATCTCTTGGCTGAAAACGGGGCTCAATATTTAGTGAAATTCGCAGTTATCGCACACGTAGCTGGCCACCTTCTCGCATTCGCGGAACTGGTTGATCGGGTTTTGTGCCGTGCCTGACCTGCGGGTCCTGATCGCCGGCGGCGGTACGGGCGGTCATATCATCCCCGGACTCGCCATCGCCGACGAACTGCGCTTGCACCATGGCGCGGAGATCGCCTGGGTGGGTACGGAGCGCGGTCTCGAGACCCGTCTGGTTCCGGCTGCGGGTTATCCGCTGCATCTGGTGGAGGTGGGGCAGCTTAAAGGCGTGAGCCTTCGCACCCGGCTGGCGACGCTCACTGCCGTTCCCCACGCCCTGATGGAGTGCAAGGCGCTGCTGCGGCAGTTTCGCCCGCAAGTTGTCATTGGCGTAGGCGGCTATGCCTCCGGTCCAGCGATGATGGCGGCAGTGCTCGACCGAACACCGACGCTGGCCTTCGAGCCCAACGCAGCGCCGGGCCTAACCAACCGGCTTATCGGAAGATGGGTCAGCGGCGCGGCCGTCAACTTTCCCGCGGCCGGGCGCTTCTTCCGTCGCGCGGAGGTCACCGGGATCCCCGTCCGTCCGGAATTTTTCGCGCTACCGCAGAAGGACCCCGCCTCCGCGCCGCACATCCTGGTATTCGGCGGCAGCCAGGGGGCGCGCGCGCTGAACACGCGCATGCCGGAGATTGCACGTCAGTTGCTCGAAGCAGTGCCCGGGCTCGCCCTCCTGCATCAGGCCGGAGCACGCCACGCCGATGCGACCCGCCAGGCCTACGAGGCGAGCGGCGCAGCGGCGGATCGCTGGCAGGTGCAGGCATTCCTGGATGATATGCCGGCGCGCTTTGCCGCGGCCGACCTGGTGCTGGCGCGCAGCGGCGCGAGCACCGTGGCTGAGTTATGTGCCGCGGGCAAGCCTTCGCTGCTGGTGCCGTTTCCGGCGGCCGCCGACGATCACCAGCGAAAGAACGCCGAGGTTCTGGCGAAGGCCGGGGCCGCGTTGTTGCTGCCGGAGGCAGAGATGTCCGCGGAGCGCCTGCTCATTGAACTGGTCCACGCCTTCAGCGATCGTGTACACATGGCGGAGATGGGGAATCGCACGCGCGCGCTGGCGCATCCCGACGCTACGGCGCGTATCGCGGCCATAGCCGTGCGCCTGACGCAAAGAAAAACGGCCGGCAGATGATCTCTCTGCCAGCCGCTTCATAACGCCACGTTCTTAGCGGTGTCCACCACCGCCATGCGATCCACCACCACCACCGCCACCGTGAAATCCTCCACCCCCGCCGCCGTGGAATCCACCACCACCGGAGGGTGCTCCATGGAATCCACCACCACCGGAGGGTGCTCCATGGAAGCCGCCACCGCCAGAAGGCATTCCATGGAACCCACCACCACCGGAAGGCATTCCATGAAAGCCGCCGCCTGCATTACCGTGGAAGCCACCGTTCACCGGGCCACGGAATCCACCCGGTGTTCCGCGGAAACCGCCATTCACGGGACCACGGAAGCCGCCGCCATTCATCACTGGTCGCGAGTTGATGGAGCCGCCGCGGAATCCATTGGCTGGGCCGCGATAGCTGCCGCCGGGGGTCGCGCCGTGAGCATACCCTACGGGTCCATGCCCATAGGCTACCGGTCCGTGCGCGTATCCGCGCCCGCTCCCATACCCGCCGCGTCCATACCCATAGCCGCCGCGACCGTAGCCGTAGCCCCGGCCGTAGCCATACCCGGTGCGGCCGTAGTAGCCGTGATGCCAGTAACCGCCGCCCCACCAGCCACGACCCCAATATCCGCCATACCACGGCCCCGCACCGATGAAGAGACCGCCCACGAACCAGCTTGGGCCATAGAAGCCGTAAGGCGCGCAGGCATAGGGGTAGTAGCTGTAGTAGCCATAGGAACAGACCGGCGGGACGCCGTAGTAGCCGTTATCGTAGCCATAGTCACCATAGCCATAGCCGTCGTCGAGCGGACCGTAGGAGGGCCCAACCCCGACGCCCACCGAGAGCTGAGCTTCCGCCGCCGGCGCCAGCAGAGCCGGACTCAGGAGCAGACCGAGCAGAATGAAGTACCGAAACACGCGCATGATAAGCACCTCTTGCCGGCTCCCACTGCCATCTTCCAGCTAACCGGGACCGGTACCACGCTGCGGCGCCCGGAGGTTAGTTCAGAGCGGCCACTCCATTTGACCCCAAAGCGGGAGTAATAGTTGCGCAGACTGCTGAAGATGGCTGCGACCCGCAGGACGTCAGCGGACCCAGCTTGAGGGAGACCGCGCCCCCACGCTCCGGTCAGTGGAAGGTGGAAAGTGGAAATGGCTTACAGTAGGCAAGGAATCTCTGTCCAGACATGTTTGCAAAGGCCCAACGCGTTCACTTCATTGGCATAGGTGGGATCGGCATGAGCGGTATCGCCGAGATCCTGCTGAACCTCGGCTATCCGGTCTCCGGTTCGGATGTGAAGCGGTCGGCCATCACCGACCGGCTGGCGCAGCTCGGGGCCACCGTCTTTGAGGGACATGCCGCCGCCAACGTCCTCGGTTCCGGCGTGGTCGTAGCCAGCTCCGCGGTCAACGAGAGCAATCCGGAGGTAGCTGAGGCGTGCGCCTCCAAAATTCCCGTAATCCAGCGGGCGGAGATGCTGGCGGAGCTGATGCGCCTGAAGTACGGGATTGCCGTGGCCGGCATGCACGGCAAGACCACCACCACCTCCATGATTGCCGCGGTACTGGCGGCCGGCGGCCTGGATCCGACCATCGTGGTGGGTGGCCGTGTGGGCGCGATGGGCTCGAACGCCCGCCTGGGTAAGTCCCAGTACCTGGTGGCGGAGGCGGACGAGAGCGATCGCTCCTTCCTCAAACTCTCGCCCATTCTCAGCGTAGTCACCAACCTCGATCGCGAGCACATGGACTGCTACCGCGACATGGCGGATGTTGAAGACGCCTTCGTGACCTTCATGGACCGCGTCCCCTTCTACGGCGCGGTGACGGCGTGCATCGATAACCCGCAACTGCGCGAGGTGCTGGGCCGGGTGCGCCGCCGCGTCTATACCTACGGCATGACGCCGGAGGCGGATTTCGTCGCCCGCTTGCTGCCGCTCCATCTTCCCGAGGAGTCCTGCGCCGCAGCGCCAGAGAGCGTCCGCTCGCGCTTTGAAGTGGTCGCCGCTGGCCAGGTTCTGGGCGTGTTTGAGCTGCACGTCCCTGGCCGCCACAACGTGCTGAATGCCACCGCGGCGATCGCCATCGGGACCCAGCTCGAGATTGCGCCGGAGTGCATGCAGGTGGCGCTCCTGCAGTTCCGCGGAGTAGACCGGCGCTTCGATACGCGCGGCGTCCGGCGGGGCATCACCGTCATCGACGACTACGGCCATCACCCCACCGAGATCCAGGCCACGCTGGCTGCCGCTCGCGAATGCGGCTTCCGGCGTTTGCATGTCATCTTTCAGCCGCACCGCTATACCCGCACGCGCGATTTGTTGCCGGAGTTCGCCCATGCATTTGACGCGGCCGATTCGGTCGTACTGCTGGACATCTACGCCGCGAGCGAGGACCCGATTGTGGGCATTGACACCCCGCTGCTGATGGAGCGAATCCTGGGCACTGGCCGCAACGGCGTACACCACGCAGCCAGCTTTGACGACGCTGTGCAATCGGTGATCGCCCGCGCCGTGGAAGGCGATGCGATCCTGACCCTCGGCGCTGGCAGCGTCGCGCAGGTAGGGGCGATGGTGCTTACCGCGCTCAGTGAGTGGGGCGACTGATGAGGTCAGACGATTTAGGCAGCCCGGAGACGTGTGAATAACAACTTCAATTCACAAGAGTATCTAAGCAACTCACTGAAAACAAAAGACATAACCGTTAGCAGTATGAAGACAAGATGACTGGTGATGTCAGGGTTGCGGTGGGAGGCTGTGGAGCTTTTTGAGGTGCCAGTTGAGGAAGCGTTGCAGGGTGCCATCTTGTAGTCGGGGTGGACAATCTACCGGGAGCCGCAGTCGGGTGTGGACCATCTGAGCTAGCTCCCGATGCGCGTATGGATAAAGTTGGTAGCCGAGGATCAGTACGAATCCTCCTTCGTTGATGACTTGGAGGTTATAGGTCTTCGGCATAGCGCGCGCGATGAAGAGCGGAATAAGGCCGAGGTGCTGGCACATTCTCAGCTTGATCTCGAATTGAGCTTGAGAAATATACCCAAGCCGGTTCTTGATCTCGGCTCCATAATAAAGGCCGTCTCGGGAGAAAACACGATCTAGGTCATGCCCGGTTTCGCGCCAAGTACGATTGTTCCAAGTGCGCACATTTTGGGCTTGGGGTAGAAAACCGACGCGAGGCAGACCGGCATCAACCATGGATTCGCCTTGACGGCCGAGGGCTTCGGTGAACGGTTGCGCAGAAAACGTAATGACTAGATTCCTGATCTCTGCTGCTTTGCGCTTCCAGTAGCGATTTCGACGATGGAAGTAGAACCGAATGTGTGTGTTTCCAACCAGAGGTTGAAGGTCGCTGCCAATCTGCCCAGCTTCGCGGAGTTCTTTCAACGCCCGAGCAGTTACCCAATGGAAGAATTCTCTTTCGAAGATCACCGTTAACTGCCCTTCGTAGAACACTTCTTCAGGGCTTTCTTCAAAGTATTGAACCAGCTTCGGCAGAGCCTGCGCCATCATTGGGTCATCCGAAGGGGTGACCTCAAGAAAATCAGGCTCTTCGATCTCGGTCCAGTTGCTCAAGTGCACAGTATCGCCTCTCTCTCTGATACCTAATGCATCCGAAAGTCGAAAGTTGGCAAATCGCACATCACAAGGGAAGCTGCTCGAAGCGCAGGCAGCACTGTTCCTACACAGATACCTCAAACATGCGGTCGCGACGATTGGTACCGGTTTTCCAGCGCCCGTCGCGCTATAGTGGGCCTTGGCGACTCTCACGACCTGGCTCGGGCGTGGCGAACTATGAAGCACAATTCAGCCGTGTGGCGGCCCTCGCAGACGATGGGGACGAAGACGATCTCCTGCGCCCGCGCGTGACCGCCCGCCCGCAAGCCCAGCGTGCGCAGCGCAGCGATCCGCCGCGCAACGACGCTTCGCGCTCCCGTGCGTCTGCCCAGGCGTACGCCGGTGAGGTGGGTCCGCTCACCCTCGATACCGCCCCCGGGAACAACGGGGCAGAAGACGACGAAGACGACGAAGAGATTGTCCGTCGCGCCCGCCGCCGCGCACCTGTCAAACGCAGCATCGTGCCCAAGGGTCGCGTCGGCCGCATCGTGTTGGCGGTCTGCGCCCTGACTGCATTGATCGGCCTGACCGCGTCCATCCTCGCAGTCCGCAGCTTTTTCGAACACGATCCGCGCTTCCGTATCGACGGCGCTTCCTCCATCCAGGTCCTGGGCAACAGCCAGGTGACCCGCGCCGAACTGCTGGCCGTCTTCGGCGGCGACATCGGGCGCAATATCTTCTTCGTGCCACTCGCTGAGCGGCGCGCGGAGCTGGAGAGTCTCCCCTGGGTGAAGCAGGCGACAGTCATGCGCCTGCTGCCCAACCAGTTGCGTATCGCGGTGGTCGAACGCGCGCCGATCGCCTTTGTGCGCAACGGCAATCGTGTGGGGCTGGTGGATGGAGACGGCGTGTTGCTGGATATGCCTCCGGCCATGATGGCCGCCCGGCGCTACTCTTTTCCCGTGGTCGCGGGGATCGGTCCGCATACCGATATCGGCGTCCGCGCGCAGCGCATGCAGCTCTACCAGCGCTTCGTCGCCGCGCTGGATGCGGACGGCAGCAAGTCCGCGGAACAGCTTAGCGAAGTAGACCTGTCGGACCCCGAGGATGTGCGTGCCGTCCTGCCTGCCGCCGGATCCGATATTCTGGTGCACTTCGGCGATGAGAGCTTCGCCGAACGCTACCGCAGCTTTCAGCAGCATCTTCCCGGCTGGAAACGGCAGTATCCGAATCTGGCCTCGGTCGACCTGCGCTACCAGCATCAGACCGTGCTCGAAATGGCTCCTGATAAGCCGGCGGCGGGTACTCCGTTGACGCCCGCGGCGAATGCGCATCCGGCCACGGTCATCCACGCGCCCGCCGCTCACCATGCCGCGCAGCACAAGAATGTGAAGAAGCACGCATCGCAGGCGGAGGGGAAGCGGACCTCCCACGCGACCAGCACCGCAAAGACAGCACGGCCCCGTACGGCCCGGAGCTAAGGATGAGTCAGAAGACTGATGGGTTGATTACGGTACTGGACGCGGGCAGCTCCAGGACGCGCGTGCTGGTGGCGGAGCTGAGCGACGGCGCGCTGCGCTACCGTGGCCACGGCGTGGTCCCCGCCAAGGGCATGCGCAAGGGCCTGATCGCCGATCTGAATCCTGCCGCGCGCTCCATTATCCACGCGGCCGATGCGGCGGAGCAGACCGCGCACGCCATCCTGGCCCACTGCGTTGTGGGGGTGGGCGGCCCGCACGTGCGCGGAGTCAACAGCCGCGGCGGCATCAGCCTGGGTACGCGGCTGCGCGAGATCACACGCGACGATGTGCGCGCGGCGGTGGAGCGCGCCCGTTCCGTCTCTCTCCCCAACGAACGCGAGGTCATCCATCTGCTGCCGCAGCAGTTCATTCTGGATGAGCAGCCGGGCATCCACGATCCGGTGGGCATGGTCGGCAATCGGCTGGAGGTCAACCTGCACATCTCCACCTGCTCGGCCAGCGCATCGCAGAGCATCGTTACCTGTGCCAACAAGGCCGGCCTCGAAGTCACGGACACGGTGTTTGAGGGCATCGCCTCCGCCGAGGCGACGGTCTCCGCCGACGAGCGCGAGTTGGGCGTCTGCCTCATCGACGTCGGCGCCTCCTCGACCGAGATCGTGGTGTTCTTTGAGGGATCGGTCGCCCACACCGCCGTCATCCCGGTGGGCGGCGACCACTTCACCAACGACCTTGCCGTCGGCCTGCATGTGTGTGTGGAAGAGGCCGAGTTCCTCAAGATTAACTACGGCAACTGCGTGGTGACGGCGGTGCCGTCCGGCAATGAAGTCGAGATCAGCGGCGCGCCGGGGCATCCGACCCGCGTCGTGACCCAACGCTCACTGGGCGAGATACTCGAACCCCGGGCCCGCGAACTGATGCAGATGCTGCGTGAGAATCTCCGCCAGGGCGGCGTGCTCGAAGCGCTGGGGGCCGGCTGCATCCTGACCGGCGGCGGCGCGCGCATGGCCGGACTGCTGGATGTAGCGGAGAGCTTTCTGCGGGTGCCGGCGCGTGTCGGCTATCCGGTGCCGCTCTCCCGCATGCCGGAAGAGCTGGTCCAGCCGGAGTTTTCGACCGCCATCGGCATGTTGCTCTACACCCACCGCACCGGTGTTTTGAAGGCGGCGGAGGACCATAGCCTGCGCGCCAAGCTGCGCGCCATCTTCGCCGGGAGCCTGTGAGAAAAAAGCACTAGAAAACTACCGAGAAACCCGGTAAAAGCAGAAGAGTACAGATGTTTCGAAGTCAGGAGCCGGAAAAGCCAATGAGCATGTCAGAAGAGATCCGCATACAGTACAACGACGAAGTCCCGCGCGGAGCGAAGATCAAGGTCATTGGCGTGGGTGGCGGCGGCGGCAATGCCGTGAATCGCATGATCGCCGCGAAGGTGGAAGGCGTCGAGTTCATCGCCGCCAATACTGACGTGCAGGCGCTCCAGCTCTCGCAGGCACCGGTCAAGCTGCAGCTCGGCGTCAAGCTGACCAGCGGCCTGGGCGCGGGCGCGAACCCCGATGTGGGGCGGCGCGCGGCGCTCGAAGACTCCGAAAAGATCATCGAGGCGCTCGAAGGCGCGGACATGGTGTTCGTCACCACCGGTCTTGGCGGTGGCACCGGCACCGGCGCTGCGCCGGTCACCGCCTCGCTCGCGAGCGAAATGGGCGCGCTCACCGTGGCGGTTGTCACGCGCCCTTTCGCTTTCGAGGGCAAGCGGCGCATGCAGCAGGCGGAGCGCGGTATGCAGGAGCTGCTGGATGCAGTCGATACCATGATCGTCATTCCCAACGAAAAGCTGCTGGCGGTGGCCAAGGATGCCGGCTTCTTCGAGTCCTTCCGCGTCGCCGATGACGTGCTGCGCCAGGGCGTGCAGGGCATCTCGGACATCATCACCATCCCCGGCATCATCAACCGCGACTTCGCCGACGTGAAGACCACCATGGCCGGGATGGGCTACGCGGTAATGGGCACCGCGGTCCGTTCCGGGGCCAATCGCGCCGTCGAGGCCGCACAGGCCGCCATGGCGTCACCGCTGCTCGAGGCTGGAGCGATCGACGGAGCCAAGGGCATCCTCATCAATATCAGCGGCTCCAGCTCGCTCAAGCTGAGCGAGGTCAACGAAGCCTCCACGCTCATTCAGGACGCCGCCCACGAAGACGCGAACATCATCTTCGGCGCGGTGCTGGACGAGAGCATGGACGACGACGTGAAGATCACGGTGATCGCCACTGGCTTCCGCCAGGGCATGCCGGAGCGCCGGGTGAAGAACCGGGACAACGAGATGATGATCCCGGCTGCCGCTGCTCCATACGTCCGGGTGGAGCCGAAGCCCTCTGTGCCGCGCTTCGCCAGCGAGGTGGCGAACGACGCCATGGATCGCGCGGACGCCTACCCCACCGGATTCGGCAGCCAGTCGTTCAACACCATTCCCAGCACCATCTTCGAGCCGCTCGGAGCGCCGGCCATCAGCACCGGTTTGGATATGCAGTCCACGAACGGTAGCTACCGGGAGGAATCAAAGCGGGAGCCGTCCGCGCGTGTAGATGCGGAGGACGCCGCCATCGGAGGCTTCCTGGCCGATCTCGCGACTACCCTCGAAAGCACCTACGACCAGCCCGCGAACGGCGCGCAGGAGCGCGAGCCTTCGCGTAATGGCGCTCACAGCCGGGACGAAGAGGACGGCATGGAGCACCTCGACATCCCGGCGTTTATGCGCAACTCCAATCGCTAAGAGCAAAGGTAAGAGATCGGCCTGCTAGCATAAGGGAGCATCCCACGAAAGGCTGAGGCAGGCCTTCCCCCTTCGCGGAGTTGCGGCCGGCAAGCGTTGGCTGTGTAATGGTGAGGGATGGATGGTACTTGCCGCACGTTAATACCGTGCTTGACGTTACTACGGTGCATCGAGAAGAGATAGAAGGTTGGCGCTCAGGCCGGCCGCTGCTTCAAAACTATTGCTGAAGAAGGTTCGGGCGCTCAATAATGCATAGCAACGGCACCCCCGCCAGTGTTTCCTGCTTACGAGAGGGCAACTGCGTGAAACGCTTTATCTATCTGCTGCTCTTGGTGGGACTGGCCAGCTTGCCACTCTCGGGCTATGCCCGGTCGCGGACGACACGCGCGGTGCATCATGTCCGCTCCAGCCATGTGTCCTCCAGCCATGTGTCCTCCAGTCATGTGCAGGAGAGCGCGAGCGCGCGGCGGAAGATGACCCATCTGCAGCATGGGCACCGCCATGTGGCCGCTACCCGCACCGTGCTGGTACGCGGGCGCAATGGGAAACTGCATCGCGTGGTGGTGCGGCATCGCTACTATGAACATTTCACCGGCGACTCCTTCGCCGAGACTGACCTGACCCGTGATGACGTGGTCGCCGGGGAAGATCCGGTGGTCCGGGAGGCAGCTCTCGCGGCGTTGGGGAACATGAACGGCACCGTGGTCTCGATCGACCCCAGCAATGGCCGCATCCTGGCCATGGTGAACCAGAAACTGGCGCTTTCCAGTGGCGCGGAGCCCTGCTCCACTATCAAGGTCTCCGTAGCGCTGGCCGCGCTGCAGGAAGGCATCGTCACCAAAGACACGCAGGTGAACCTGGGCGGCTGGTCGATGAACCTTACGGAGGCACTGGCGCACTCCAACAATCTTTATTTTGAGACCCTCGGCCGCCGTCTCGGCTTCGAGCGCGTCGATCTGGTTTTCCGTATTTCCAAGCTCGCGGGCGAGGTTTTGCGTCCCGGCTTCGATTTGTTTGAGCTGCTCGGTTTTCAGATCGCGCTCGATCTCGAGGCGACGCAGGTCGACCAGCAGGGAGCGCTGCTCGCT
>JBPCNO010000152.1:0-26089 GCA_051001135.1 Acidobacteriaceae bacterium | reverse complement strand
ACCTTCCGCTTGCCCCCGTATGCCTTCTCGACAGCAGCATCGAAGACGCGTTGCGAGGCACGCCAGATATCACGGCCGGTTCCGTCTCCTTCGATATAGGGAATGATGGGATGATCAGGCACCTGATACTTGCCATCTGCGTACTGAATGGCTTCGCCATCCTTGGGCAAAGAAACTCCGTTGTAGCTTATCTGCATGGATCTGAGAAGCTCCGGCGTGGGGAATTAGGGGAACCTTCGAGGCTACCATCCGCGGCGAATGCCTGACAATGAAGGAGCCTGCCTTCACCCGAAGGAGCATGAACTGTTCTGTCGAAATTCCTAAAATCTCTCGCCGAAGACAGTGAAGGACGGCGCCTCTCGTAGCAGCGACTGCGTCCGCTGGAGGTCCCGCACATAAAGGCCATTGTCGCCGGCGTTCTGCATCGGCAGCAGCGTACGCGTTCGCGGCTCGTAGGAGCAGAGCTGAAAGCCGTAGCCGAGTAGCACCGCGTGGGGCGATGCTCTTCCCTGCTCCTCCGCATTGCTTTCGACGATCACGCCCAGGAGCTCGGGGTGCACCAGCGCACGGCATGCCCCTGCGAGGACCGCCGGCTCGTAGCCCTCTACATCCACTTTTAACAGCCGGAGCGCACGTCCATCCAACATCGCATCCAGTGGAGACTGGCGCACCTCGATCGTATCCCTCGCCTGGTCGTCTTCAACCACGCGGTTCATCGCATCCGTGGTGCCGGTAAATAAGCGAATCATCTTGGTCTCTGCTCCCACCGCCACTGGGCGCTCATCCACCAGGTCGCTGATCCCATTCAGCATCACATTTCTGCGAAATTTTACCAGCGTGTGCGGATTGGGCTCGCAGGCCATAGACCGCGCCCCGATAGCGGCCGAGGCCAGCACGGTGTAAGCGCCGACGTTCGCCCCCACATCGACGAAGAGATCGCCCGGCCGCAACAGGTGCAGCAGGAATGACATGTCCTGGTAGTCATTGATACCGCAGTATATGTTTTGAGTCGCGCCGTGCATGCCCGGAGAGATCATCAGCACTGCCTCATTCACAAACGGCACCGCTACCCCCCCAGGTACCAGCCTGCTGCCGATCTGCCAGCGCAGGTAGCGCAGCAGCGCCGCGGCCGCATGGTTCCTGTTGACCGGATGCCGCAGGATCCGCTGGAAAGTGTTCAGATGTTTCAAGCGCTCCGTCCTCTCGCAGGACTAGACTATATGCAACCGTATGATCAAAGCTCTTCGGAACGTTGCAGTTTTTGTCGCCCTGGTACAAACGTGCGTTTGCTGCTCCGTCGCATTCGCGCAGCAATACTCCGCGGAAAAGCCGCTCAACTCCAGCGCGCAATCCGCGCCCGCGTACCTGAAACACGCCGGCATCGACCAGAATCTGAACAGCCGTCTGCCGCTTGAGGATTCCTTCCGCGACAGCAGCGGAGCCACCGTTGCGCTCGGCAGCTTCTTCACGCACCGTCCGGTAGTTATGGCCATGGTCTATTACAAATGCGCCATGCTCTGCCCACAGGTGCTGCACGGCATGGCTGCCGCGCTGGGCAAAACCGGCTACGCCGCCGGCAAAGATTATGACGCAGTGGTCACCAGCATCGATCCGACGGACACGCCCGGCGATGCAGCGGCAGCCAAGCAGCACTTTCTTAGTACGCTCGGCAACTCCGCCGCCGCGCCGGACGTGCACTTCCTCACCGGCGCGCAGCCGGAGATCACACGCCTGGCCAACGCAAACGGCTTCCACTACGTGCGCGTGCCCGGACCCGACGGCAAAATGACTCAGTTCGCCCACTCCAGCGTCATCATGATCGCGACTCCCGACGGCCGCCTGTCGAAATACCTCACCGGCATCGAGTACCAGCCGCGCGACCTGCGCCTCGCCATTCTGGAAGCCAGCAATCATCGCATCGGCTCCGCGACCGATCTCATCCTGCTCTACTGCTGCAACTACTCCCCCAGCGAAGGCCGTTACACCGTCTCCATCCTCCGCGTGCTCGGCCTGGCGGCACTGGCATCTGTCGCCGGCATGATCGCACTGCTCTACTCCATTCGCCGGAAGCCCCGCGCCGCCGTCTAGCTGCTTCGCTCCTCCCGCAGCAACTCCGCCGCGCGTTCCAGCACCGCGCGCAGCACGCGGTCATTGTCATAGCCGGAGGATGCGGCGCGGCGTTGGCCCGCAGCGGCAATGCGGCTCCGCGCTGCTTCATCCGGCAGATACCGCCGGATCTTCTCCAAGCATTCCTCTTCATCCGCGAAGAACACCGCCTCTTCGTCTTCGCGGAAACACGCCAGGTGGGCCGCCGTCCGCTCGGCCAGCAGAAATCCTCCGCACGCCGTGATCTCGAACGCCTTGTGCGCCACGTCATCCACGTTGCCATGGGTCACGAAGGCGAGATTGATCCGCGACCGCCAGATCGCCTCACGATATGCATCCACCTTGAGTTCACCCACCCGGAACATCGCCGCGAACGCGTCACTCGGAAGCGCCGCCTGCCAATGCGAACGCGAGCCCGAGATCTCGACCGGAATTCCTCGTCTCCACAGAGCAGTCAGAAAGTCGCCGCGCCGGTCATAGGGTGTGCCGATGAACGAAACGCTACGATCTCGATTCCGATCGCTCCAACCCGCTGGCGGAGGAAAGTGGATGGTCGGCTCATACGACGTGCGGATGAGCATCACATGCCGTGCGCCCCGTGCGCGATAATCCGCCAAGCTGGACTCACGCTGCACCGCGTGCAGATCGTAGCTCCCGAGAGCTTTCTTGTAGACGCGCCAGCCCGGATCGCGCCGCGGCCCGAAGGGGTTGTCGATCACGAAATCGACGGTCAGCACGCCCATCTGCCGCAGCGCCCGCAGTGTCTCCGGCCACAGGCCGAGCACTTTATCGCACAGCGCCACATGCACCCGTTCGGCCGTCGCCTTCTCCAGAATCGCCTGATTGAGACGGCGCACACCCGCGCCCATCTGCGTCCGGTGCTGGATCTTCCGGCCCAAGCCTCCCCACAGCCCGCGCGCGGCGGTGTACTCGAGATAATCGAGCGGCACCACCGCCTCAAGCCCCAGACGCCTGAGCGCCCACAAGCGAAACTCGCCGTAGTAGCCGGGAGCAATGCCCGAGATATACAGCACCCGAAGACCACTCAGGTCTTGTTTGGTCGCGCCTGGCGCAGTCGGCATCCCCTATGTTGCCACAGGCGGTTTTCACTACTGACGACATCGCTCTCCGCGCCGCTCCTGTCTCACGCGGCGCTCACTCTGTCGTATTCTGTAAATACACCGTGAATTCGGTGCGCCGCGCGGCTCAGGCGCATCTTTCCCTGTGATACTTTTCATGGGGAAGCATCTCGCTTCCCCACCCCCGGAGGATTTCTAAATTGGGTAAAAGCATGGTCCCGAGGCGCCTTTTTTTCACCAAAGGAGCTGGGAGGCATAAGGAGCGCCTGACCTCCTTTGAGCTGGCGTTGCGCGACGCAGGCATCGCCGCGCAGAATCTGGTGCGTGTCTCATCGATCTTTCCTCCGAACGCAAAGCTCATCCCGCGCAAGGAAGGCGTCGAGTATCTGTCGCCGGGCGAGGTTGTCTTCGCGGTGGTCGCAGAGAACTCCACCCGCGAACCACACCGCCTGGTTGCATCGAGTATCGGCGTCGCCATTCCTACTGACCGCAACACCTACGGCTATCTGAGTGAACATCACAGCTTCGGCGAGACCGAGGAGCAGGCAGGTGAATACGCGGAAGAACTTGCAGCGGAAATGCTCGCAACTACGCTCAACGTTGAATTCGACCCCGATACCAGCTGGGACGAGAAGAAAGAGATCTACCGCATCTCCAACAAGATCGTGCGCACCGCCAACGTGACCCAGTCCGCCATCGGCGACAAGCGCGGTCTGTGGACCACCACCATTGCCGCGGCCATCCTGATCTTCGAATAGCCCGCATCTCAACACCCAAAGGCGCGGGCTTGCGAAGCTCGCGCCTTTCACTTGCAGCGATCGCAGCCGGAAGAATGAGACCACCTCCATGCCCACTGCTTTGAAATACCGCATCGGCCTCATCCAGATGTCCTGCTCGCCGGACCCGGACGCCAATCTCGATAAGGCGGCGGATCGTGTCCGCGAAGCCGCGCGTGCCGGCGCTCAGGTCGTCTGTCTCCCCGAACTCTTTCGCGCGCAGTATTTCTGCCAGCGGGAAGATGTCGCACTCTTTGATCTTGCAGAACCCATCCCCGGCCCCAGTACCGACCGTCTTTCCGCCGTCGCGCGGGAGGAGCGTGTAATCGTGATCGCTTCCGTATTCGAGCGGCGCGCCGCGGGTCTCTACCACAACACCGCGGCCATGATCGAGAGCGACGGGTCCCTTCTCGGCCTCTATCGCAAGATGCACATCCCCGATGATCCGCTCTACTACGAGAAGTTCTACTTCACTCCGGGCGATCTCGGCTTTCGCGTGTTCGCCACCTCGGTGGGGCGCATCGGCACGCTGGTCTGCTAGGATCAGTGGTATCCGGAAGGCGCGCGCATCACGGCCCTGCAGGGCGCCAACGTCCTCTTCTTTCCCACCGCCATCGGCTGGCATCCCTCCGAGAAGGAAGAGTTCGGCGAGTCCCAATACGACGCATGGCAGACCATCCAGCGCTCACACGCGATCGCCAACGGCGTCTTCGTCGCGGCGCCGAACCGTGTTGGCTGGGAGAACGGCGACATTCGCGGCAATCGCGTCGAAGGGCCAGGCCTTGAGTTTTGGGGAGGGTCCTTCGTCGCCGATCCCTTCGGCCGCATCATCGCCAAGTGTCCGCATGATCGCGAGGACATCCTCATCGCCGAGATCGACCCGATCGCTCTCGAAACCCAGCGCCGCCACTGGCCGTTCCTCCGCGATCGCCGCATCGACGCCTACGCGCCCATCGTCCAGCGCTTTCTCGATCCCACCCCGCACAGCAGAGATCTCAAGTGAGCACGTCCGCCGCACGCACGCCGGAACTAGTCACACGGGACCTAAACACACCCCGCACGTTGGGCTATCGCATGCCCGCCGAGTGGGAGCGTCACACCGCAACTTGGATCGCATGGCCACACAACGCAAACGACTGGCCGGGCAGATTTCAACCCATCACCTGGGTCTACGCCGATATCATCAGGCACCTCTCGCAGGTGGAGCATGTGCAGGTCATCGTTAACGATACCGAGGCCGAGAGACGCGCCCGCCGAATTCTAGCCCGCGTCCAGGCCAACCTGCCCCAGGTGCACTTCCGTCATTGGCCGACCAACCGTATCTGGACGCGCGACTCCGGCCCCATCTTCGTTCGCAGGGCCGCTGACCCTCAGCAGTCGAAGCATCTCGCCGTTCACGACACCGTTGCTGTGACGAATTGGCAGTTCAACGCCTGGGCCAAATACGACGACTGGCAGCTCGACAATGAACTCCCCACACGGGTGGCCGACCTGCTCGGTATGCCGTCCTTCACGCCTGTTGCCCATCTTGGCGATGGCAGCGAGCACCCCATCGTCCTTGAAGGCGGCAGCATCGATACCAACGGCGCCGGCGTGCTTCTCACCACGGAAGAGTGCCTGCTCAGTCAGGTACAGCAGCGCAATCCCGGCGTAACCCGTGAACAACTGGAGCGCGCGTTCAGCGACTATCTCGGCGTCGATCAGGTGCTCTGGATGAATCGCGGAATCGCCGGCGACGACACCCATGGCCACATCGATGACATCACCCGCTTCACGGACGCACAGACCATCGTCACCGCAGTTGAATCAAATCGCGAGGACGAGAACCATCTTCCCCTGGCGGAGAATCTCGATCGGCTGCGCTCAGCGAAGACTCCGGATGGCCGGCCCTTCCGCATCGTGGAACTGCCGCTGCCCTCACCCGTCATCTTCGACAAACAGCGCCTGCCGGCAAGCTACGCCAATTTCTACATCGCCAATGGCCTGGTGCTCGTACCCACGTTCAACGACGCCAACGACCGGCACGCCCTGAATACGCTGGCTGCGCTCTTTTCGCAACACCGCATCGTCGGCATTCACTGCGGCGACTTCATCTGGGGCCTGGGCGCCCTCCATTGCATGACCCAGCAGCAGCCCGCACCCTTGTTACCCGAGCCACCGCTTTCATGAGCGATCTCGATGCGATGCAGGCAGCACTGGCTGCGGCGCAGATCGCTATGGCAGCCGGAGAAGTACCCATCGGCGCCGTCATCCTGCACCAGGACCGCATTATTGCGACTGGACAAAACCGCGTGCTCCGCGACCTGGACCCCACCGCCCATGCTGAGATTGTCGCGCTGCGAGCGGCTGCTTCCTCCTTGGGCAACTACCGCCTGACGGAATGCACGCTCGTCTCCACGCTGGAGCCCTGCGCCATGTGCGCCGGCGCTATGGTCCACGCGCGCATCGCCCGGCTACTCTATGCAGCGGCTGACCCCAAGGCCGGCGCTGTGTCGTCCGTGATGCAGGTACTCAACCATCCCGCCCTCAATCACACCGTGCAGGTTACGGCGGGCACACTGGCGGACGAAGCAGCGACGTTACTGCAGACATTTTTTCGCGAGCGCCGGGCGGCGCAGCGCCTGTAGCTATTCCCGCTCCTGTTCGCACGGTTGTATGATCTCCCGCATGCATGTCACCATCTATTCCGCTGCCTGGTGCCGGGACTGCCGCGAGGCGAAGCGCTTCCTCGATGAGTACAACATCCCTTACACGGAGATCGATATCGAGACCACACCGGGCGCGGCGGACGAAGTTTTCAGGCAGGTCGGCAAGCGCGCCATTCCCCAGTTCGTGGTCGATGGCAAGTGGATTCAGCCGTATCGTCCCGGCCGCGGCTTTCTCTATCAGGAGATGAAGGCGCTGCTTATAGAGAAGGCCAGCTAGGAGCACGCCAGCTAAACCTCGACCTCGGGCGTTTGCGCATCGAGCGCCGCCACTCTCCTGAACGGCATGCGCAGCCGCCGCACCCGCTGCAGGTTTGTCTCCCGATCGAACGAACGCGCGCGCGCCGTCAGCAGATCTTCCAGCCGTACTAGCCCAGCCAGTTTCTCCGATCCTCGCTCCAGCACCGGCAGCGCATACACCTGCTCGGCCGCCATACGTTCCGCCAGCTTGCGCAGAATGACATCCGTGTACGTAACCTGCGCGGGCTGATAGACCAGCGTCGTCGCTCGCGCGCGCGATGCGTCCTCTTGTTCGGCAAAGTTGCGCAACTGCTTCCGCGTGACCACGCCCAGCAGCTTGGCATCGGAGTCCACCACAGGGTAGAGGCGCTGTCCTCTCTGCTTCGTCGATTTCAACGGAGCCGCGGCGTTGTCCAGGTCCCTGCTGGTCTTCGACGCAGTCACCCACGTGCGCACCTGAGCCGGCGTTGCATCCGGTGGCAGCACGACAACACTCGTGCGCATCACCTGCGCTACCGTCGTTGTCTCCAGGGGATCGACTCCATACTCGCGGCTCAGATGGTACCCGCGCCGGCTCAACCGCTCCGTCAGGATGGACCGCCGCTGCAGCAGCACCGTCACTGCATGCGCTGCCATGGAAGCCGCAAGCAGCGGCACCAACAGCCCGTAGTTATGCGTAAGCTCCACGCTCATCACCGCCGCGGTCAAGGGGCAGCCGATAGCCCCGGACAGCACCGCCGCCATGCCCACCAGTGGCCATGCTCCGGGTTGCATCACCGGCAGCACGTGCGTAAACGCCGCGCCCAGCGCACCGCCGATCATCAGCAGCGGCGCCAGAATGCCGCCTGACGTGCCCGACCCTAAGGAGAAGGCCCAGATGATGCTCTTCACAATCAGCACGCCGAGAATGGTGCTCCACAGCAGATTGCCGGCAACGAAGCCGCCGATGACGTCGTATCCGGTACCGAGCGCCGCCGGAAAGAACAGGCCGCCGATCCCGATCACCAGACCCCCGATCGCCGGCCACCACATCCAGTGGATCGGCAGATGTTCGAAAAGGTCTTCGCTGGCATACACACCCCGGCTCAACACCAGCGCCAAAAGGCCCGCCACCACACCCACCGCGAGCGAAACCAACACGGCATTCGCGGAAGGCGACGTCAGCATGGGCTGCATGGGAAACAGCGGTCCGTTGCCCAGCAGCAGCCGGCGCAGTGTAGCGGCTGCGGTACTGGCCACCGCGACCGGCACCAGGCTGCGGGGACGCCACTCGAAGAGCAGCAACTCGACCGCCAGCAGGATCGCCGCCAGCGGGGTGGCGAAGACCGCGGCCATACCCGCGGCCGCGCCCGCTACCAGCAACGTTGTGCGTTCCGCATCGCTCACGCGGAACAACTGCCCGATCAGCGAACCCACCGAGCCCGCCGTCATGATGATCGGCCCTTCCGCGCCGAACGGACCGCCGGAGCCGATCGCGATGGCAGCCGAGATCGGCTTCAAGACGGCAATGTTGGGATGAATCTTCGCGCCGTTCATCAGAATGGACTCGATCGCCTCGGGCATGCCGTGCCCGCGGATCTTATCCGAGCCGTACCGCGCCATCACGCCGACGATCAATCCACCGATGATCGGCACAAACAGCGCCAGCCAGCCCAGATGATTTCCTCCCGGACGCGCGTAGTGCCAGCTCCACCGGTGGAAATAGAACATGTTGGTAGCGCCGTAGATCAGGTGCAGCAGCGCCCAGGCCAGCACCGCGCCCGCCGCGCCCAGGAACAGAGCGAGCGCGCTGAGCAGCAGCATGCGGGAATCCGCCGTGAAGTCTCCGAGCTGCGAGGCGATAGCCTTAAGTGGCTTCACGTGTGGCTTTTCATGCGCTTTCATACTACGGCCGCATCCTTTGCCGTCGCCTTATGAGCTCGTTCCGGCCTTTGCCCACTCTTGAGCACTCCGCGCAGCGATTGCAGCAACGCCGGTCCCGTGGTTCCCAGTTCTTCAAGATGAAAGCTGGCGAGCGATTGCATGAGCTGTTCTCCGCGATCGCTCACGCGCAGCAGGATCCGGCGATGGTCCACCGGATCGTGGACTCTCCGCAGCAGCCCCTGCTCCATCATGCGGTCCACCAGCTCGACCGTGCTGTTGTGCTTCAGCAGCAGCCGTCCGGCAACGGCCGCAATGGTGGGCGCTTCTCCCTCCGGCATGCCGGATACGGCCAATAGCAGTTGATACTGCTTCGCCCGCAGGCCCACTGCCTCCGCCGCCTC
Organism: Acidobacteriaceae bacterium; assembly: GCA_051001135.1. Taxonomy (GTDB): domain Bacteria; phylum Acidobacteriota; class Terriglobia; order Terriglobales; family Acidobacteriaceae; genus CAWHMN01. The sequence continues at coordinate 16,919 of JBPCNO010000152.1, read as the reverse complement.
CTGGCTGAAATGCAGAAAGCTGCGGAGTTGGAAACGAAACTCCGACAGCCGCTTCAACTCCGTCGCAGCCAGTCGTTTCGGTGTCTTGCCGCGCACCGCCGATCGTTCAGTTTGACCGTTCACAGTTATATCGTAACACGATACATCGTGTTACGATACTGTTTCCACGTCCCCGTCCGCCGGTCCAGGATCGTTCAGGATCGCCCTCGCGTCTTCCTCATCCTCGGGCCGCACTTGTAATTGCAGGCCGCCCAGCCCGGTTCCATACAGCATCGCGGTGTTCTCCCCTACCAGGAAGCTGGTGATTCCCGCAGAATCGAGCCGCCCTTTCGCCAACTCGGCCTCCAGCGTCTCGCGATACCGTTCGATTGTGACCAGCTCTGCCTCTTGCTCTTCTGCCATCTCGCCCTCCAGGTGCCCGGCCCCCGACCCGCCTGCCGCAGCAGGCTCCCGTCCAGAGCCCTCGACTTTGCTTAGGATGCCGAACGATAGAATGAGGAGTACTGTTTCGTTCGCAAGAGTTTCTGGAGGCGCAGGTTGATCGCACGCTATACCCGCTCCGCGATGGGCAAGATCTGGAGCGATGAGAACAAGTACCGCATGTGGCTCGCGGTCGAAACGGCCGCCTCCGAGACGCTGGCGGCATACGGCATCGTTCCCCCCGAAGCTGCGGCCGCCATTCGGGACAAGGGCGGCTTCGATCTCGCCCGCATTCAGGCCATCGAGGATGAGGTGAAGCACGATGTCATCGCCTTCACCACCGCCGTCGCGGAGAAGATCGGGCCGCAGTCCCGCTGGCTGCATTATGGCCTCACCTCGAATGACGTTGTCGACACCGCTCAGGCGCTGCAGATCAAGGCTGCTTCGGCGCTCATCCGCGAGGGCATTCTCGCGTTGGCCGCTGTCCTCAAACGCCGCGCGCTGGAGTTCAAGCACACGCCCACCATCGGCCGCACCCACGGCATTCACGCCGAGCCCACCACCTTCGGATTGAAGCTGCTTAACTGGTACGCCGAGATCGAACGCGATCTGCGCCGCTTCGATCAGGCCGCCGAAGACATGCGCGTCGGCAAACTCTCCGGCGCCGTCGGCACCTTCGGCCATCTCAAGCCCGAGCATGCCGAACGCATCTGCGCCAAACTTGGCCTTGAACCCGCGCCCATCGCTACCCAGGTCATCCAGCGTGATCGGCACGCCCATTACATCTCAACGCTCGCCATCCTCACCTCCACGCTCGACAAGATTGCCACCGAGATCCGTCACCTGCAGCGGACCGAGGTCCGTGAGGCGGAAGAGTTCTTCTCTGAAAAGCAGAAGGGCTCCTCCGCCATGCCGCACAAGCGCAACCCCATCACCTGCGAGCAGATCAGCGGCCTCGCGCGCGTCCTTCGCGGCAACACCCAGGCGGCGTTTGAAGATATTGTTCTGTGGCACGAGCGCGACATCTCGCACTCTTCCGTCGAGCGCGTTATCTTCCCCGATTCCACCATCCTCGCCGACTACCTGCTCGCCAAGGCCACTTCGGTTATCGACAAGCTGCTCGTCTATCCCGACCGCATGCTGCGCAATCTCGAGAGCACCGGCGGGCTCATCTTCTCCGGCCAGCTTCTGCTGGATCTAACCGAGACCGGCATGTCCCGCGAAGATGCCTATCGGCTGGTTCAGTCGCACGCCATGAACGCCTGGCGGGAGGACCTCGTCTTCCGCGATCTCGTCAATGCCGATCCCGAGATCACTGCGCGCCTCTCCGGGGACAAGCTCGCCCGCAGCTTCGAGTTCGAACGCCAGCTCGGCAATGTGGACGCCATCTTCGCCCGCGTGCTCGGCGCGGAAAACCCGTCATGAACGCGCAGCCCCCGGCGAACCTGACGGTCGCCATCACCGGCGCGAGCGGCGCGGTGCTCGCGCAACGGTTATTGCAGATGCTCGAAGCCGACGCCCGCGTCCTCACCGTCCATCTGGTCGCCTCAGAGAATTCTCTGCGCGTGATGGCGGAGGAGCTCCACTTCAGCGGACGCCACGATCTCGTCTCCCGGCTGCTCGGCGCCGCCTCGACCAAGATCCACCTGCATGCGGAGAGCGATATCGGCGCGAGCATCGCCAGCGGCAGCTACCCTTCAGACGGCATGATCGTGCTGCCCTGCAGCATGGGCACGCTCGCCGGCATCGCACACGGTCTCGGTTCCAATCTCATTGAGCGTGCCGCTGATGTGTGTTTAAAAGAACGGCGGCGACTGGTGCTCTGCGTGCGCGAGACCCCCTTCAACCTCATCCATTTGCGCAATATGCAGCTCGCGGCGGAGGCCGGCGCCACCATCTTCCCCGTCATCCCCGCTTTTTACAACCACCCGCTCTCGACCGAAGAGATGGCCGGCAACTTCGCGCAACGAGTACTCGCCCACATCGGCCTGCCCCAGGCCGACGCGTTCATCTGGAAACCCGAAGCATAAGCGCGATCCAACGATCAGCCTTGTCCCAGATGTCATCCCGATCGCAGCCGAGAGATCTGCTCTTCCCCTCTCCGCCAGACGACATAGGCGGGTGCCCCATCCTGACCCTGAGCATAGTCGAAGGGGAAGGGTGGGAGACCGCAACACTTCGCCGCCAAGGCTCTGTCGAACATGTCTACTCCGTGAGGAAGCGTTACAACCGCCTCTACCGCCCCGGCACTTCCACTGTCGCGCCCGGCCCCGGCCCACCGCTGCCCTGCAGGAAATCCAGCATCTTCGGCCCCACGCGATCGGCGCACTGTCCCGGTGCAAGATGCCCGCAGCCGTCGTAGATCTCCAGAGTCGATTGCGGAATCCGTGCATGCATCGCCAGCGCGGCGGAGACAGGAATCAGGCGATCTTCCTTCCCCCAGATGATCAAAATCGGTATATGCAGCGCATGCAGCCGATCGTCCATCAGGTCTCGTCCTGTAAACATCGCCTCAGCGGAACGTTCCACCACCCACTGCGTCTTCTGCCCGCGCCGCACCATATCGCGCGCCAGAAAGCTCGGCAACACCGAAGGGTGCGGCATGAGCCGGTCGTAGAGGCGCTGCATCTGCGCCTTGGTCTTCGGCAGAAGGTCCTGCGCGGTGAAATCCGGTTCGAAGGTCACCCCCGCGGCATCGCACAGCACCAGCTTCGAGATGCGCCGCGGATCGTCCAACGCCAGCCGCATCGCCACCCAGCCACCCATCGACCAGCCCGCCAGGTCCACGTGCGCCAGTTGCAGGCGATCCAGAAATCCCTGCGCAATCGCAGTCTCCTGCTCAATGGAGTAGTCGGCGTCCTTCGGCTTATCCGACTCTCCATAGCCCAGCAGGTCGGTGGCGTACACGTGATAGCCACGCTTGCTCAACTGGGGCATCAGGTTGGCCCAGTCCGTCGCTCGGCCACCGAGTCCGTGAATCAACAAGATCGGGTTGCCGCGGCCGCCTTCCAGGTAGTGAATGCGGTGGCCATCCACCATGGTCGACTCGCCATGAAACCCCTCGAACAACAGCCGCGACCGCGTCACTGCATCGAGGACTGCCAGCGGCCGCGCCCACACCGCGATACCGAGCAGCACGGCGAGCGCGCACAGCACCAGGACCGCATAGCCGTAGATCTTCCAACTGAACTGGGCTTGAGCACGGCGCGGCTGATCACCGGCCTTGAGAGCCGCGACCCCATCACCCGCGCGCCCGGCAGCCGACCCCCGGGCAACCCCCACAGACTTGCGGCGGCTCATTCCCTCGGGCTTTCACTGCTGAAGATCGCCCGGCTTTGCAGTTCCAACCCCTTCTCAATCACGCTCAGTGTGAAGGGCAGCACCGCACACCGGCCCTCTGCCTTCAGCTCCTCTGGCCGCGCCCAGCGCACCTCCGTCGCATCGCTGGCGCACGCCAGCACGCCGCCCGTGACCCGGCACCAGTAGTCGATCAGCACGTAGTGAAAGCGCACACGTCGAGAGTCTTCCTGGTGTGCAATGTGGTCGAACACTTCGAGGATCTCGATCGGTTCCACTTGGAGCCCCGTCTCCTCTTCCACTTCGCGCCTCACTCCGTCTTCCAGCCGCTCGCCGAGTTCCAGCGCCCCGCCCGGCAAGGACCACTGCCCCACCAGCGGCTCCTGTCCGCGGCGCACCACCAACACCCGTCCCGCATCATCGATAATGACCGCACCCACGCCGACCACCGGCGCACCCGGAAACTCTCTCTTTATCATCTCCACCTTGGGATACTCATGCGTTCCAGCCGCGCAAGCGAGTGTGGCGAACCATCTGTCGCGGCCCTATGCCGCGCCATTCGCGGCCATTCCCCGATTTCACTCGCGGCTTGAAAATCGTAACAGTAAATGAATCTATTTCTCGCCGGCCCGCGAAGGCTTGCCATATTCCTCGTCAAACACCAGCCGCGTCATACTGAAGCGCCCGCCATTGAATTTGGCCGCCCCCTTGGCATGGCCGATCGCCAGCAGCGCCACCACGGAGTAGCTCAGCGGAAGCTTCAACACCTCATGCACCTTCTCCTGCTCAAAGCCTTCCATCGGCGCCGTATCGAATCCCAGCGCCTCCGCCATCAGCATCATGTGGGTAAACGCGATCATCACCTGCCGGTTCAGCCACATCGGCAGATTGGGATGATTGGAAAGATAATTGGGAATCGTCGCCTTGGCCTGCTCCGCGTAGTTCTCTGGCATGCCGCCTTCACGGCCCATGCGCAACATCTCGTCCAAATCGCCATTGCGCCAACCATCCGCGTCCCCGCACGCCACGATGACGACGCCCGCCTCTTCGACCTTGGGCTGGTTGTAGCAGGCCGAGCGCAATTTGCGCTTCTGCTCCGGCGTGCGCACCACAACAAAGCGCCAGGGCTGCATGTTGTAACCGCTGGGCGCTTGCCTCCCAGCGTCCAGGATCGTCCGTAGATCCACATCCGGTACCGTACTTCCATCGAAACTTGGCGTCGCACGACGTTCGTGGATCACCTGGCTCAGCTTCTTTTCCATAGTCCTTTGTCGAACGATTGCCGCCCCGATCTCGGGCCACCGCAGTCGCACCCTGTCGTTCTCATGCCGGAGGAGTCTGCGTCATCGGCTGTTCCAGCGAAAACACCGCGCCGCTTGGCCCGTCGGCAAAAACCCATAGTCCGTGAAAGCCATCGCGCAGCTCCGGATGTGCTTTGACCAGGGCCTTCATCACATTCACCGTCTCCGCTCGAGCGGCCACGGCATCGCTGCCGCCGGTGGCCGTATAGCGCACCACCAGGTCCAGTCCGTTGAAAGCATCGTCAGTCCGCAGGCTGGTGATGGAAAAGCTCTTGCCGCCATCGCTGAGCGTCATCGGCGAGGCCCCGGGGAGTCCCGGCGGCTTCACGCTCTGCGTCTCTCCCACCAGCTTGTCCAGATTGCTGCTGGTCAGGAAGTTCGCCGGCGCCAGCAGATAGGTGGCGGTGGTGTAGTAGAAATAGGCGTTCCAATTCTGCTTCTTTTGCGCAAAGGCGCGTGCCTGCTTCCAATACCACAGACCGTCATGGCCGGCGGCCGTGAGCGGGCGGGGAAAAAAGCCCGCCAGCTTCCACTGACCATCGAACTCCAGCAGCAATGCAAGCTGCTGCGGCTTGGCCACGCCCGTGGCGTGCACTACGGCAAAGGCAAAACGACCCGGCGGCAGATGCGGAATGGTGAAGGTGACCTGGGTCGCGGCATCGGCTGCGTTGCAGAAGAACTGCGCCTCATCCTCGCCCGGCTTCGCGTCGGAGGCGTCCAGGCCATACACCGCATCGACCGTGATCGCCGCGCCCTTGATCAGAGGGGCGATGGCCTCAACGCTCTTTGCGATCCCATCGAAATTTGCCGCCACGCTGGCGACGGTGCCGGCTTTCACCGCGGCGCTGTTGCCCGCCTGCGCCTCGCCCGCCAGCGCCTTCGCGGCATCCACAATCGCCGCTCGCTCCGTAGCCGACATCTCCGCCTGCGTTTTGCAGGACACAGCCCAGCCGCGCGGCGCCAGAAGCAGCAGGCACACACACAGCAGGTAACTTCGATTTAAGCAGAGCCGTTCGAACGGAGGCATACGTTGGTGACTTGAATACCACTCCATCATAAGGGACGGGTACCGCGCTGAACCAAATCGTCTCCGAAGGCGGCCCGAAAAGCGCTCAAACGGCGTGGACGGAGCGCGCTAACGACCGGCCGGAGGTGTACTCTATAAAGAGTCGGTTCATCGGGTGAGCCGGCCTTTAACCATGCAATCTTTTGTGACAACACGCCTTTCGGAGACGGCCGGCTCCCGCTCTTTCTTTGCCCGCATTCTGCCATCCAGGCAGATCCATCTCTCGCTTCTGGCGCTCGGCACTCTGGTCCTCGCGTCGGCCGGAGTGATGCAAGCGCAGCAGCCACCAGCACAGCAGCAGAACGGGACACAGCACGCCGCGCCGGCACAATCTGCGGCTACATCCCCGGCGTCAGCTACGTCATCCGCTGGCAAGCCGACCGCCACGCAAGCACCTGCAACTCCGCCCAATCTGCTCGATCAGCCCGCCGAACCGGCTACTGTCGAGGACCGCGCAGGGTCATTGTCCGTCCGCGCCAACAACGCCAGCCTCGCGCAGATCCTCCACCAGGTCGCGCGGGACACCGGCATGCAACTCGACGGACTCGCAGGCGATGAACGCGTCTTCGGCACCTTCGGCCCGGGAAATCCTCGTGATGTGTTGGTAAGCCTGCTGAACGGTACGTCGTACAACGTCATGATGGTAGGAGATCTGGCGAGCGGCGCGCCTCGTCAGCTTCTGCTCACGCGCAAGAGCAGTTCCGCTCTGGCGAGCGCCAACGCTCCCCAGCCACAGGCCAAGCCGTCGGACAATCCCGATGATTCCGAGGATGCTCCGCCGGATCAGGATGCGCCTCAACCCCAACCCGATCAGTCGCAGGACCTCCAGAACCAGCAACCGGAAGAGCCGCCGCCCGGATCCCCCGATATGCCGCGCACTCCTCAGCAAATGCTGGAGCAGTTGCAGCAATTGCACCAATCAGACCAGCCGCCGGAACAATCCCCGGAGCAGTCTCCCGAACCGCCTCCACAATAGGAGCGCGAGCAGACGCTCCCGTGAAGTGGTCGCATCCTGAACGAGGCTAGCGAGTCATACACAAGTGTCATCCTGAGCGAGCGTAGCGAGTCGAAGGATCTGCGTTGTTTTGGCTCTGCTATTGCCGGAAGATTGCTTCAGGATGCGGTCTGTGCATGCCCCACCTGAGCTTCCGCAACGATACCCGCCGGCGCGGACGCCAGCGATCGCGCATGAATCCGCAGGAAGCTGAAGAGCATCTGGCAACATGCATATGCCAGCAGAACACCAAGGGCAAGGGCTGCAAGCACCGCGCACATCAGTACCACTAAATTCATCGTATCCATGATTCGGCCTTCGCTCTACGCACCACGAGTCAATTCATTATGGTTATCGGATGGCTGCCGCTCGATCGTTAGCGATTTCTGCCGGTTCCATCTCTTCTGCTTTGCTGGTTTGGATGTCATTCTCGCAGAGTTGCACGCGTCGTTGACCCCCGTTTATGTTGCTCAATAAGATACCGAGAGGAGCAGTTTTCCTCACAATTTCTTGCCCTCTCACGTGACTTTGGTGCTGCTCGATGCCTTCCACAGCAGGCAACGAGCGCAATCTCCATCTGCTGTAATGCTTTACCGCACATCCCTCGACCCATGGCCATTACCCACATCACCGTTCGCGGCGCCCGCCAGCATAACCTGCGGGATATCAGCGTCCAGATTCCGCGCAACACTCTAACCGTGGTCACCGGCCTCTCCGGCTCCGGCAAATCCTCGCTCGCCTTCGACACCATCTATGCCGAAGGTCAGCGGCGCTACGTCGAAACCCTCTCCGCCTACGCACGGCAGTTTCTGGATCAGATCGAGCGCCCCGACGTCGACTCCATCGAGGGGCTCAGCCCCGCCATCTCGATCGAGCAGAAGACCACCAGCCGCAGCCCTCGCTCCACCGTCGGCACCATCACCGAGATCTACGATTACCTCCGCCTGCTCTACGCCTCGGTCGGCATTCCGCACTGCCCCAACTGCGGCAAACCCATCTCCCGCCAGTCGCCGGAGCAGATCGTCGAGCGCGTGCTCGCTCTCTCGGCCGCCGAACGGATCACCATCTACGCGCCGGTCGTCCGCGGCCGCAAGGGCGAGTTCAAGGACCTCCTCGACTCCCTCGACCAGCAGGGCTTTCGTGCCCGCGTAGACGGCGAAGTCCGCGACCTCTCCGACCCCGTCCTGCTCGAGAAGCGCAAGAACCACACCATCGAAGCCATCGTCGATCGCGTCGTGCTCAAGCCCGGCGTCGAAAAGCGCGTCGAGGGCTCGGTGGCGAAAGCGCTGCAGATGGCAAACGGTCTGGTCGTGATCGGCACAGCCGACGGAGGTGAGCAGCTCTACTCCTCTTCCATGGCCTGTCCCGACTGCGGACTCGATGTCCCTAAGTTGGAGCCTCGCAGCTTCTCCTTCAATAGCACTTATGGCGCATGCCCGGAGTGCCATGGCCTGGGCAGCATCTACGACTTCGATCCCGCGAAGGTGGTCACCGACTGGTCCAAGCCCCTGCTCGAAGGCGCACTCGGCCCTGGCTCCGGATCGCAGTACCTCGCTCGCCTGGTCAAGCTGGCGGCGACGAAATACAAGATTCCGATCAACAAGCCCTTCGATCAGCTAACCGACAAGCACCAGAAGCTGCTTCTCTACGGGCCCCCACCCAACGAGGCGCCGCGTACCGGCTTCCATGGCGTCTTCGGCTTTCTTCGCGACTCGCTCGAAGAATCGAAGTCCGACAGCTACCGCGAGTGGCTGCTCAACTACATGTCCGCCGCCGTCTGCCCCGTCTGCAACGGCAAGCGCCTGCGTCCCGCGTCGCTCAGCGTCAAGGTGGGGACACTCTCCATCGCCGACTTCACCAGCCTGCCCCTGCGCCGCGCGCTCGATGCCGCCCGCAACCTTCACTTCTCCGCCCGCGACGCCCTGATTGCCGAGCGCCTGCGCCGCGAGATCGTCGAGCGTCTGGAGTTCCTGAACGCCGTCGGCCTCAACTACCTCTCGCTCGACCGTAACGCCGCCACCCTCTCCGGTGGAGAGGGCCAGCGCATCCGGCTCGCCACGCAGATCGGTTCGCGCCTGCGCGGCGTCCTCTATGTGCTCGACGAGCCCTCCATCGGCCTGCATCAGCGCGACAACATGCGCCTGCTCGCCGCCCTCGAAGCGCTGCGCGATCTCGGCAACACCGTCCTGGTCGTCGAGCATGACGAAGACACCATCCGCGCCGCTGACTACGTGCTCGACCTGGGACCCGGCGCCGGCAAACTGGGCGGCCATGTCGTCGCCGAGGGCACGCCCGCGCAGATTATGGCGACCCCTGGCTCGCTCACCGGCCGCTATCTCTCCGGCGCCGCCTCAATCTTCCATCGCCCGGAGCCGCGCCCCATCGGCAAGAACTGGATCACCGTCGAAGGCGCGCAAAGTCACAACCTCCAGAACCTCACCGTCCGCTTCCCGCTCAACGTCATGACCGTGGTCACCGGCGTCTCCGGCTCGGGCAAAAGCACGCTGGTCAACGACATCCTCTATCGCGCGCTCGCCCGCGAACTCTACGACTCGCGCGAGGCTCCCGGCCTTCACACCTCCATCAAAGGTATCGAGCAGATCGACAAGGCGGTGCGCATCGATCAGTCCCCCATCGGCCGCACGCCGCGTTCCAACCCCGCCACCTACACCGGCGTCTTCACCGCCATCCGCGATCTCTTCGCCATGCTGCCGGAGGCGCGCGAGCGTGGCTACAAGCCGGGCCGCTTTTTCTTCCACGTCTCGGGTGGCCGCTGCGAGGCCTGCCAGGGCGAAGGCCAGCGCCGCATCGAGATGAACTTCCTCCCCGACGTCTACGTCCTCTGCGATGTCTGTAACGGTCGCCGTTACAATCAGGAGACGCTCTCCGTCCGCTTCAACGGCCACTCCATCGCCGATATCCTCGACCTCGCCATCGAAGATGCTCTGCCTATCCTCGAAGACATCCCGCAGGTGCGCCAGAAGCTGCAGACCTTGGTCGATGTCGGCCTGGGATACATTCATCTCGGACAGGCCGCCACTACCCTCTCCGGCGGCGAAGCGCAGCGCATGAAGCTGGCGCGCGAGCTCTCCAAGCGGCAGACGGGCAAGACCCTTTATCTGCTCGACGAGCCCACCACCGGCCTGCACTTCGACGACGTGCGCAAGCTGCTGGAGGTCCTCCACCGGCTCACCGATCTCGGCAATACCGTCATCATCATCGAGCACAACCTCGACGTCGTCCGCAACGCCGACTGGATCCTGGATCTGGGGCCCGAAGGCGGCGAAGACGGAGGCCACATCGTCGCCCAGGGCACACCGGCCCAGGTCGCGGCCACCCCTGGCTCTTATACCGCCGAATTTCTTCGCCGCCACTATCCTGCCGCTCCGCTATCGCCCGTCTTGTCACCGACGAACGGCCACAACGGACCCAAGCCACGCAAGCGCCAGTCTGCTACAGTCCAATAGACCGCATGCCCCCCATGCCCACTGATCCGGAGCTTCTGCCGCCCGCCGCCGCATACCCCCCAACAGCGCCACTCGTCTCGCCTGAGGCCGCGGTCTTCAACGACGCCGACGGCACGCTGCCGCCCGCACGCTCCTCCTGCGTCATCCCCAACTTCGGCCACACCCTGCTCTTCCTCGGCATGGTCATCTTCTCGCTGCTGCTCACCGGGTTGGTATTGAGTGGCCTCTTGCGCCGACTCCCCTGGGCAAGCCATGAGTCGCTGCAGCAGATGCAGAGCGATCCACGCATCGTCATTCCTCTGGAAGTGGCCATGTACGCGCTGGCCGCGCTGCTCGCGTATCTCATCTTTCCACGCATCTGGCGGCGGCCGTTCTTCTCCGCGATCCGCTGGAACGCTACGGCTGTTCGTCGTCGCTGGAAGCTGCTCGCCGTCACCGGCTTCCTGCTCAGCATCGTCATCCAGTTGCTCTCGAATTACCTGCCCATGCCCAAGAGCCTGCCCATCGACAAGTTCTTCCAGAACCCGCTGGGCGTGTGGCTTATCGCGATCTTCGGTATCACCGTGGCGCCTGCGTTTGAAGAGCTGGCTTTTCGCGGTTTCCTGCTGCCGTCGCTCGCCAATGCCTGGGAATACCTGGCCCGCGTGCGCTACCGCTCACTGTCGCCGGCTCCCTTTCCTGGCCCCTCAGAGGCCGGCGCCGACCCGCCCTGGAGTGCCCCCGCCCTCGTCTTTGCCACCGTGCTCACCAGCATTGCCTTCGCCCTGCTGCACGCTGACCAGTTGGCCCATGCCTGGATGCCGCTCCTCGTCCTCTTCTGTGTCAGCATTGTGCTTTGCCTGGTGCGCCTGCGCACGCGTTCGCTGGCCGCCAGCGCCTTCGTTCACGCGCTCTACAACGCCACCATCTTCTTCCTGCTCTTCGTCGGCACCAGCGGCTTCCGCCATCTCGACAAAATCGGCAGCTAGCGACGGCGCCGCCGCCTTGCGGGTGTCCCATTCCAGCGAAGCTGGGGTGGGGTTTTCCCAACGGAAGCTCCCCATCACATCCACCTTGTCATCCCACTGATGCTGTCATCCTGAGCGCAGCGAAGGATCTGCGTTCGCCCGTTCGCGCCGAAGGGACGCGCTTTAGCCCTTCAGAAACGCGCACATTGCGCACCACCGCATCTGCCATTACCTTCGAACACATGCCGCCCAGCAAGACCTCCGCAGCCCCCGTTCGTCGCCCAGCCAAAAAACTGCCGTCCGGTCAGTCCGCAAAGAAAACTACGGCGAAGAAGGCCGCCGCAAAGAAGCCCCCCATCCGCAAGAAATCCCGCGTCGACGCCCGTCCCGAGCGCATCCGCGCCATCCTCGCCGGCCTCGGCGCCGCCTATCCCAACCCCACCTGCGCGCTACACCACACCAACGCCTGGGAACTCACCGTCGCCACTATCCTCTCCGCGCAGTGCACCGACGCGCGCGTGAACATGGTCACCCCTGTACTCTTTCGGGAGTTCCCCACGCCGCAAGCCATGGCCGAAGCATCGCTGCCTGCGATCGAAGAGATCATCCGCCCCACCGGATTCTTTCGCAATAAATCCAAGTCGATCGTCGGCGCGGCTAAGCGCCTGGTCAGCGAGTTCGGCGGAAAGGTGCCCCGTACCATGGATGAGCTGCTCACGCTGCCCGGCGTCGCCCGCAAGACCGCCAACGTGGTGCTCGGCGTGGCCTATGGCATCGCCGTCGGCATCGTGGTCGACACGCACGTGCTGCGCCTCTCCCGCCGTCTCCAGCTCACCCTGAACACCGATCCCAGGAAAGTGGAGCAAGACCTGGTCAAAATCATCCCTCAGGACCACTGGATCGACTTCAGTCACGAGCTCATCCTGCACGGACGCCAGGTCTGCATCGCCCGCAAACCCCGCTGCCCCGACTGCGCCATCGAAAAGCAGTGCAACTCCGCCGACAAGACCTGGTCCAGCCACTGAGTGCTTGCCGCACGGGCGGACGCGCTTCGCGCAAGTGCACACCGTCTCTTGTCGATTACTTGTGCAATGCATCGGCATTCCGACCGATCACATCTTCAAAGCGAGCGCGTATCCCGAGCAAACCGCATGTCATCCTGAGCGAAGCACGCAGTGCGAAGTCGAAGGATCTGCGTTTACTCTTGGTTTGCCGCGTCCCTACCATCCAGTTGCTAGCTTGCTGATCGGAGCGTCCCGTGATCCTCCATACACCGAACCCCCTCATCGCTATCGGCGTGATGGCCTCCACCGCAGTCACAGACGCCGTCTATGTGCTCTTCAGCGCTGCGGTCGCGGCCCGCCGCAGGAGCGTTGCGGCAAGCTGGAGCAGCATCTGGTACCTGCTCTCGGCCTTCGCGGTCATCAGCTACACTGGTAATCCCGTGTACGTGGTCTTCGCCGCGGGTGGCTCGTGGCTCGGAGCCTTCGCCGCCGTTACCTGGCTGGGCAAGCGTGACCTGCGACCTGCACGGTAACGGTTCCCCGGCATGCTGTGTCGTCCCGAGCGAAATCGAGGGATATGCTTCTTCCTCTTCTCTGCAGAGACGCCCCCAACGCCTTGACTATCTACAACGGCCGGGTGTAGATAGTCATGGTATGGGGAAACCAAGCGATCTGGTGCAGGGCACCCTTGACCTGCTGATCCTGAAGACGATCTCGCTCGAACCGAAGCACGGCTGGGCCATCGCCAAGCGCATCCAGCAGATCTCGAACGAAGTGCTGCAGGTGCAGCAGGGCTCGCTTTATCCCGCGCTCCACCGTCTGGAGCAGCAGGGCTGGATCCACGCACAATGGAATGAAAGCGAGACCGGGCGGCAGGCGAAGTTCTACGCGCTCACCGCCGCCGGACGCGCGCAACTGGAAAAAGAGAAGGAAAGCTGGAGCCGTCTCTCGTCCGCCATCAACCTGGTCATCGAGAGCCTGTAGCAGGAGGGCGTGTATGCGCTGGATAGAACGAATCCGCATGGCCTGGTCGACGTTGTTGCATCGGGAGAGCGCAACCGCTCACCTGAATGACGAGCTCGAATTTCATCTCGACCAGCAGGTCGCCGAGAACGTCGCCGCCGGCATGGGCCCGGAGCAGGCGCGCGCCGCGGCCTTGCGCGCCTTCGGCAATCCCACGCTGGTACGCGAACAGGCGCGCTCCCACTGGAGCTGGAGCTCGCTTGAAAAGCTTGTGCGCGACGTGCGCTACGGTGCCCGGACTCTGGCGCGCGCGCCCGGATTCGCCATCATGGCCATTCTGGTCATGGCTCTGGGCATCGGCGCCACCACTTCTCTGTTCACCATCGTGCGCGCGGTCTTGCTCAAGCCGTTGCCCTTCCGCGACTCGGATCAGTTGGTGATGGTATACGAGCACTTCCGCAATGACCCAGGCGGCAGCGGCTTCAACTACAACCCCGTCTCGCCAGCCGACTTCCGCGACTGGCGTCAGCAGACGCACGGCTTTCAGGACATGGCGGCCTGGCGTTCCTGGGGCGCCAACCTGACCGGCGAGCATGCGGAATTACCGGAAGTGGTGCAGGCCGCAGGCGCCTCGTGGAACCTGTTCTCCGTCCTTGGCTTGCAACCTGCGCTCGGCCGCACCTTTACTGCCGACGAAGACAAGACCGGCGGCAATAACGTCGTTATGCTCACGTGGAGCCTGTTTCAGCGCCGCTTCAATGGAGATCCCTCGATCCTGGGCAAGCCGATACGGCTCGATACCAAACCCTTCATCGTCGTCGGCGTACTGCCCAAATGGTTCGCCTATCCGGATACCCACGTTCAGCTTTGGGTGCCCTATGCAGCCGCCTTCTCCGAACCTCAGGAACTTGAGGCGCACGATAATCACCAGAGCCTGGTCGTCGCTCGCCTGAAGCCAGGCGTGAGTGCCACAACCGCGACCAAGGAAGTCAGCGCGCTGCAATACCGTATACACATGCAGAACCAGTCCAAACCAGTGGCCGAAGACGCTGTCTTCCGGCCGATGATCGATGACGTGGTGCAGGACGTGAAGACGCCGCTTATCGTGCTGCTGTGCGCTGTGGGATGCATGCTGCTCATCGCGTGCCTTAACGTATCGAACCTGCTGGTGGCGCGGGGCGCGGCCCGGCGCAAGGAGGTGGCCATCCGCGGCGCTCTCGGCGGAAGCCGCCTGACCCTCATCCGCGAACAAATGACGGAAAGCTTCCTGATCTGTGTCGCCGGAGGAACGCTGGGGTTGCTGCTCTCGCTTGCGGTAACCCACTGGCTCGCGAGCCACTGGCACGACCTGCCACGCGCGGAGGCGATCCACCTGGACGGGACGGTGCTGGCGTTCTCGCTCGCCCTGGTCTTTCTCACCGCTCTATTGGCAGGCCTTCTGCCCGCCATCACCTCCACCGGCAAAGGTGTCTTCACGGCCCTGCAGTATTCATCGCGCTCCGCCAGCGGCGGCACGTCACGCGCTGCCCTGCGAAAGACCCTGCTGACCGCTGAGATTGCGCTGACGGTCATTCTTCTGGTAGCAGCCGGCCTCCTGTTCAAGAGCTTCCTGCATCTGCGCACCTCGGACCTTGGCTGTACCACGAACCACGTGCTGACCATGAGCTACGGTCTGCCGATTAAGCAGTACGCGAAGCCGGAGCAGGTCGTCGCCTTCCACCAGTCGCTGCTCGAGCGCGTGCGCAACCTGCCCGGCGTGCGTGCTGCCGGTCTCGTGTCCACGGCGCCGGGAGCGGGCTACGAAGGCGATAACGTCTTCACCATCCCGGAGCGTCCATCCACCACCTTCCTTCTGCAAGATGACGCCATGAACCGCACCTGCGATCCGGGCTATTTCAGCGCCTTGCAGATTCCCCTGATCAGCGGTCGCTTCTTTACCGATCAGGAGCGGCTGGACCGCAGCCAATACGTCATCATCAGCAAGAAGTTTGCCGACCAGTTCTTCTCCGGCGAGAGTCCCCTGGGCAAACACATCGTCGTGAAGATGGACCAGAAGCCGGAGACCTTCGAGATTATCGGCGTGGTCGGCGACACGCTTTACGACGTAACCAAACCGGTGAAGGCGATGATGTATTTCCCCATCCTCTCGGGCATCCCGGACCAGACCAGCTCCGCGACCATCGTGGTGCGCACCGTCGGCGACCCGCTGGCGCTCTCCATTCCCGTGCAGAGGCAGGTCGGCGCGCTCGATTCCGCGCTGCCCGTGTATGACATCCTCACCATGCAGCAGATCCTGGGAAAATCCACCGCCAGCCAGAGCTTCAGCGCCACCCTGGTACTCGCATTCGCCGCTCTGTCGCTGCTGCTGGCCGCGGTCGGTCTGTATGGCGTGCTTTCCTATCTGGTGATGCAGCGCGTGAAAGAGATCGGTATCCGCATCGCATTGGGCGCTCAGCGCGGCCAAGTCCTGCGCCTGGTCCTGCTCGATGGGTTGCAACCGGTGTTTATCGGACTGCTTATCGGCGTGGCCGGGGGCGCGGGAGCCGGTGTCCTCATCCGCTCCATCCTCTATGGAACGCGACCGCTCGATGCCTCAGTGTTTGCCGTGATGGTCGCCAGCCTGCTGCTCACGGCCGTCGCCGCGTGTGTGGTCCCGGCCATTCGCGCATCGCGCATCGAGCCGTCGAACGCGCTCAGGATTGAGTAAAGCCTCCGCGGTCTCTGGAGTGGGGCGATCCCGCGGGTGCCGCGTGCTCGCGGAAGCCGGCCACTCGGCTCCCGGCTGTTCGCTACTCAATTCACAGGAACGAAGTTGGCGAACATCATCCCCGCTTCTTCGAGTGTATTGAGCGGGACGAAGTCGCACGCCGCCGCGAAGCGCGTCCATAATTGTCCTAGTCCGGCGTGGGCGTGGGCTCTCTCCAGCCCACCTTCGACCCACTCGAAGACCTCGAGAACGGTGCCGTCGCGTGCGGTCGCGACGATCTGCTCGCGCCCGGTCGCCAGGCCGATGCTCCGCAGATACGGGACATGCTCCTTAACCAGAGACATCAGCTCCGTCTCTTTACCCGGCTTGGCCTTGTACGCGACGATGGAGAGGCGGGCCCCAGGATTGGTCTGCATACTCTGGCTCCTTCACCCGAAGTTCCGGATTAACACGCCCTCATAGTATGTCTTGGCTGGTGTCGGCCAACCTGTCTAGGCGCCGGTTCCCTAGGAGCCGGTTCCGCCGACCACGACGGCCACCGTCCGCACCAGAATCTTGATGTCCAGCCACAGGCTCCAGTTCTCGATGTAGGCCGTGTCGAGCGAGATGTAGCTGTCGAACGAAGGGTCCTGACGCGCCTGCACCTGCCACAACCCGGTGATCCCCGGCGTGACGTCGAGCCGCCGCAGATGGTTCAACTCGTACCGCTTCACCTCGCTGGCGATCGGCGGGCGCGGCCCCACCAGGCTCATG